>CADCAX010000007.1 GCA_902799455.1 uncultured Prevotellaceae bacterium | reverse complement strand
ATGAGGTGTTTAATAAGCTGCACCACAAGGTGCGTGTGAAAATCAATGAGTTGCAGCGTCACTTCCCTAATATGAAGGAAGAATATCTTAGGACCAAGGAATCACTCATTTCACTTGGTGTAACACAGGATACAACATACCTTTTCATACAGGGGCACCATCTTTTCGATTGTGTCGTATTACCTACCATGCAGACTATTTGTGAGGAGTTACGTCGTCAGCGTGAGACAGAAATCCGTCGAAAGGCAAAACATGTGGTGCAGATGCAGAATGAATTGTCTGCATACATGCGTTCTGTCAGCGATATTAGTGAAATGCTGAAGAAAAACCTCGGCTATACAAAGTCCGAGCCCTATCAGCGTGTTCTCCAGTCAATAGAGAAGATGCTTGGGGGTGAGGTTAAGAGTGAAGAGTAAAAAGTTAATTATTGGTTATGAATTATACTATTAAGTACCCGGAGAATGAAGGTGGCATGAATGGTCGCATACGTCGTCTGCGTCAACAGAATTTCGATACGCCAACGACGCTGAGCATAGAACGCGCACTCATAGAGACAGAGTTCTATAAAGCACACTATGGCACTATGCCGACGCCAGTACTGCGCGCCAGGAATTTCTATGAGATATGCAAAAAGAAAACCATCTACATTGGTGATGACGAACTCATCGTGGGAGAACGCGGCCCTGTTCCCAAGGCTGTTCCGACCTTCCCTGAACTTACCTGCCACTCCGTCGAGGACCTCCATACTCTTGATACCCGTGAGCTGCAGAGCTACCACATTTCTCAGGAAGACATCGACACCTATGAGCGCGAGGTTATTCCCTATTGGGCTGGCAAGACCCAGCGCGAACGCATCTTCAACCATGTGTCCAAAGAATGGGAAGAGGCATACCATGCAGGTGTTTTCACGGAGTTCATGGAACAGCGTGCAGCAGGTCATACTGCTATGGACGGAAAGATGTACCACGAGGGACTTCTGGACGTGAAATCGCGCATAGAACAGCGCATAAAGGAACTCGACTATATTAATGACCCAGAGGCTACTGACAAGCAGCAGGAACTGGAGGCAATGGCCATCTCGTGTGATGCTGCGATACTGTTTGCAGAGCGTCATGCAGAACTGGCAGAGAAGTTAAGTGAAGAGTTAAGAGTGAAGAGTGAAGAATCAGGAGACCCCTCGCTCGATCAGCGTATAAAGGAACTGAAGAAGATTGCCGACGTATGCCGTTGGGTGCCGGCTCATGCTCCACGCGATATGTGGGAGGCTATACAGATGTATTGGTTCGTTCACCTTGGTACGGTGACAGAACTGAACGGATGGGACTCCATGAATCCGGGCCATATTGACCAACACCTGTATCCCTTCTATCAGAAAGGACTTGCCGACGGCACCCTGACACGTGACGAGGCAAAGGAACTGCTGTCGTGCCTGTGGATAAAGTTCAACAATCAGCCTGCACCTCCGAAGGTGGGCGTAACGGCTTTGGAGTCTGGAACATACAACGACTTCACCAATATCAACATCGGTGGCGTGGATCGTGACGGCAACAGTGGTGTCAACGAACTGTCATACATGATTCTTGAGATACAGGAAGAACTTCACCAATTACAGCCTGGTCTCAGTATCCACATAGCCCAGAACACCCCAGATGATTTCCTGATGGCAGGACTGAAGGTCATACGCCTTGGACACGGATACCCCAGCATCTTCAATTCTGATACCTATGTCAAAGAGATGACACGTGCCGGCAAGACTATAGAGGATGCCCGTGAGGGAGGCTGCTCCGGATGTATCGAGGTGGGAGCATTCGGAAAGGAGGCATATCTGTTGACGGGATACCTCAATACCCCGAAGATTCTGGAGATTACGCTGAACAACGGCATAGATCCTGAAACGGGAAAGAAACTGGGTCTGGAGACTGGAGACCCTCGCACTTTTGCGACTTTCGAGGAACTCTACGATGCCTGGCATCGGCAGATGGAATATTTCGTAAACCTTAAACTCTCCGTAAATAACTATATCGAGCGTATGTTCTCGCTCTATGCTCCAGCAACATTCCTGAGCCTCTATATTGATGACTGCATAGAGAAGGGACGCGACTATTATAGCGGTGGTGCCCGTTATAATACCACTTATATCCAATGTACGGGACTGGGTACCATTACCGACTGCTTTACCACTTTGAAGAAACACGTGTTCGAGGATAAGCGTTACACGATGGATCAGATGCTCGAGGCCTGCAATACTAACTGGGTGCAGGCGGAACCCATGCGCCTTTATATTCGCAACCATACGCCTTTCTTCGGTAATGATGATGAATATGCCGATAACATTGCCGTGCGGGTATATGAAGACCTTGTGAAAGCAATCGAGGGCCGTCCTAATACACGAGGCGGGAAGACTCATCTCAATATGCTTTCCACCACATGCCACAATTACTTTGGCTCGGTATGTGGCGCAACACCTAATGGACGTTTTGCCCACTTCGCCATCAGCGACGGTACGTCGCCAGCTCATGGCAGCGACTCACATGGTCCTACTGCTGTCATTAAGTCTTTGGGAAAACTCGACCAGACCAAGAGCGGTGGAACCCTGCTCAATGTGCGTTTCACACCACAGCTCTTTAAACGCGACGAAGACGTGAGGAAGTGCGCAAGTATGATACGTACATACTTCAAGTTCGGTGGGCATCATATCCAGTTCAATGTCGTGGATACGGAGATGCTGCTCGATGCCCAGAAGCATCCTGACAACTATCGCGACCTGCTGGTACGTGTGGCGGGATATTCTGACTACTTCAACGATATGACAGAACAACTGCAGAACGAGATTATCGCTCGCACCGAGAATGAGGAGTTTAATTCATAATTCATAATTGTCTCTCGTTTTTGACATAAAGCGCTACGCCATCAATGATGGGCCTGGCATCCGCACTACCATATTCTTCAGCGGCTGCCCCCTGCGTTGTGTGTGGTGCCATAATCCGGAATCGTGGGATATACTTCCTCATAAGACGTACAAAAAGACCAAATGCATTGGTTGCCAGTCGTGTGTCAAAGCATGTCCGCAGGGTGCTATTCAGCTTATAACCTCTGGTATACGTCCCGTCGAAGGAGTGGAATGTCTGCGCTGTGGACGTTGTGCCGAAGAATGTCCTACACTTGCCTTGGAGATGTGTGGAAAGGAGTGGAGTATGGACGACTTGATGAGTGAGATAGAGAAAGAACGCGACATCATGACCGATAGTGGGGGAGGAGTGACACTTTGTGGCGGTGAACCCCTTTTCCAACCTCAGGCCACCCTCGATATTTTGAAAGAACTGGGACGTCGTGGCCTACATCGTGCCGTAGATACCACGTTTTTTGCCTCTCAGGATATTGTACGCGAAGTGGCACGTCATTGTGAACTGTTTCTTGTGGATGTGAAAATAATGGACTCCGACCTCCATCGTCGTTATACGGGAGTTCCCAATGACCTCATACTCAGTAACCTGCGTATGCTTTCAGAACTTGGCACGCCATTTTTCGTGCGGATACCCCTTATTGAAGGCATCAATGCCGACGAGGCAAATATCGAGGCCACCGCAACCTTCCTTGACAGTCTTCCCAGTCATGATGGACTGTGTGGTATCAACCTCCTGCCATATCATGACGTAGGGCGCGACAAACATCGCCGCCTATGGTCCGTTTTCAATCCCGAAGGCATCGCTATGTCGGCCCCTAGTGACGAAACCCTGCAGCGTTGCGTAGCTCAGTTCCAATCACACGGCTATACCACCATCATCGGTGGGTAAGAAAAGACAATGAATAGATTGACCGTTTTCATTTTTTCATTTTTTTATTTTTTCATTTCTTTGTCGGCACAGAATGTCCGTACCTTGCATTACCAACCCGAGGGTCGCGATATAGTGTGCTATGACGGGCAAAACCGCTATACTCGTGCCCTGTATGGTGGTTATACGGATTTTCGCTTAGAGACAAGTGACCGTCCTATTTTTGGAACTTTCCGTAAACGCAGTCATCGCAATATCCGTTTCTCGCTGACAATAGAGGGGAAGACAATACCGTTAGAAAAGACCACCCATTGCGAGTCTCGTTATAATTCGGGTAAACGTGTATATATACTAACTGATAAAAGCTGGGGTAAGGGACGACTCGTTATCACTGCCCTCGCACAGCCTGACAGCGAATCTGCTATCTGGCAGTTTGAACCGTATAAACTTCCTAAAGATGCCATTCTTTCATGCATAGTGTGTGATATCCTGCGCCCTAAGTTTCAACGTGCCGGAGATATGAATTCTGATCCTGCAGACTCTTTTGATCCTTCTCCTGCTGAGACCAACAGACAATTTCTCCAATGGACAATAGGGAAGGGGAAATCATTTGTTGTATTATATTGTGACAATAGTGGTGTTTATTCTTTGTCTAATCCCACCCTCCCTGAGGGACAGTGTCTGTTTGATAAAGCATGGAAACACCATGAATGGCTTGCAAACAATATTGTCTTCAATACCCCAGACCCATATATCAACACTTTGGGTGGTGCCCTGATGGCCGCTAGCGATGGTGCGTGGGATGGTGAGACCTGGCTGCATGGTGCTGTGGTATGGCGTATGCAGCTCAATGGCTGGCGTGCAGGATATCTCGGTGATGTTCTCGGAATGCCCGAACGTGCAAAGAGCCATTTCTCCGCCTATGCCAACAGCCAGGTGACCGACGTGGAACCCACCATCGCCCATCCTTCGCCCGACCCCGAGAAAGGACTCTCGCGAGGAATTAAGAAGTGGGGCACGCAGATGTATTCCAACGGCTATATCTGCCGCTATCCTAACTGCACGGATGTCATGCACCACTACGACATGAACCTCAACTTCATCGACGAACTCCTGTGGCATTTTGAGTATGACGCCGACACCGCCTTCATGCGAAAAATGTGGCCTGTGCTCACACTCCATCTGGCATGGGAAAAGCGTTGCTTCGACCCAGACGATGATGGACTTTATGATGCCTATTGCTGTATTTGGGCGTCTGATGCATTATATTATAACAGTGGTGCGGTTACCCACTCATCTGCCTATAACTATCGTGGATTTTCTCTTGCTGCACGAATAGCGGAAATCCTTGGTGAAGATCCTACATATTACAGGCAGGAAGCCGCCAAGACACTTCGCGCTATGAACCAGCGACTGTGGCTTGAGAAACGTGGGCATTGGGCTGAATATCAGGATTTTATGGGCCTGAAACGTACACACGATCATGCTGCCCTTTGGAGTATATATATCCCTATCGACTGCGGAGCATGTACTTCCCGACAAGCCTTTCAGGCTACTCAGTATGTTGACTCCTGCATACCACATATTCCCGTCAGGTGGGAGAAAGAGAATATTCCCTCAACCCTTAACTCTCAACTCTCAACTATCAGCACTACTGACTGGATGCCATATGCTTGGAGCATCAATAACGTAGCAGCAGAAGAAGTGATGCATACGGCTCTGAGTTATTTCCAGGCAGGACGTAATGAAGAAGGTTTTGCCCTGATAAAAGCAAATGTCATGGATCAGGCTTATCTGGGAGGCAGCCCAGGCAATTTCGGACAGATAAGCTATTATGACAAGGCACGTGGTGAACTCTACCGCGACTTCTCCGACAATTGCGGTATTTCGGCTCGCACCTTCATACAAGGTCTCTATGGCATCATTCCCAATGCCCTGCAAGGGTGTTGTATCCTGCGTCCAGGGTTCCCTGCCGATTGGAAAGAGGCAAGCATCGCGACACCCTATTTTAAGTATTCTTTCCGTCGTGAAGGTGGTAAGGATATATATGAGGTGGAACAGAATTTTGCTCAGCCTCTGCAGATTGTGTTACGCCAGAATGCAGGTGATGGCGGCTATGTCGAAACACTTGGCAGCAGTGAGAAAAAGCAAACCTTCGTGGTGCCTTGCGTAAAGCGGGTGAATGCTCCAAAGCCCCTGATTACAGCCAATCATGTTGATAACAGAACATGGGGTAATAATTTTGACGATGTACAATGTAACCTGTTGGAGCCAGTAACGATGGATGCCCTGTGGAACTCAAGTGTCAGCGATATTTTTAAGAATTCATACCTCACGCCGCGTTCGCCATATACCACTCTCCAGATACCTGTCCACGGCATTGGCGACTGGTGTCATCCAGAGGCGATGGCTGAGACAGTCTCGGCATACCCTTCCGCTATGCGAAAAAGGGAAATAACATCGTATATACTTCGTTGTGGGATAACTATCCTGATGCTGCCACAGTGCCGTTGTCAGGCAGTGCCTCTCACGCTTATCTCCTGATGGCAGGTTCTACCAATTATATGCAAAGCCATATTGACAACGGGCTCGTCGTAGTGCGCTATACTGATGGGAGCTCCGATACCCTCCATCTTCAGAATCCTCATAACTGGTGTCCCATAGAGCAAGACTATTATGAAGACGGTTTAGCCTTTCATGCTGCACAGCCGCGTCCCTATCGCATTGACTTCGCCACAGCCCGTGTTACACGCCAATTGATGCCTATGGGTGAGCGCTATGGCCGTCCTGTCGTTTCTGGCATTGCAGGCAGCTATAACGACCGCTCTTTAGAGAAAGGAGCAGGCATTATCCTTGATATGCCTCTCAATAGTCATAAAACATTGCAAGACCTCACTGTACGCACCTTTTCTAACGATGTCGTAATAGGCCTGATGGCAGTCACGCTGCAACGAGAGAAATAGTTTTTTTCTGCTTCCCTATTGTTTTTTATTTTTCTACTAAGTGGATTTTTATTTTCCATGTTATACTTTTTCTGTTCAAGGTCCTTGAACATATGTTCGCAGACCTTGAACATATGTTCGCGGCCCTGGAACA
The DNA here is from genome assembly GCA_902799455.1 of uncultured Prevotellaceae bacterium. GTDB lineage: Bacteria > Bacteroidota > Bacteroidia > Bacteroidales > Bacteroidaceae > Prevotella. The sequence continues at coordinate 59,328 of CADCAX010000007.1, read as the reverse complement.
TGAGTTCTCGGTCCGCGAACGGAAAATATATCGAGGAGAAAAAGATTTTCTGACAGGATACCCACAAAAATCCATAGGCTTATAACAAAAAAAATGTCCTTACCTGCAAAGTTCTTTATTAAGTGTTCCTGTTAAGATTAAGAACAACCGAAAGTTAAAAATTACATTTTTATGGTTTTTTATTTGGTGGTATTAGAAAAAATGACTAACTTTGCGCCCGAAATTTTATTTTCAAGAGGAATTATGACTATGAGAAAAATTTTTTCAGCACTTTTCGTTCTGCCACTCATGGTGGCATGTTCAAGTGACAGCGGTGATGAGAGCACAAACACTATCGATAATTCTAATCTGCCCGAGACAGAGATCTATGTTCAGGGCCAGTTGCTTGGCGCTAATACTGCTGAGACACGTAGTTACCTTGGTGAATACCAGTGGCCTTACGTAAACACGGTTGAGGGTTGGGAGACTGCCCGTTTCTCTATTCGTGCTGACGGCTATATTCCCGGTTATATCGACCAGAGTTCTGTACTCTATTACGGACGTTCTGCCGGCAAGGATGGACGTAACAGGGGCGAGGTATATACCCTCTATCCATACGGACGTTACAACGACCGCGATCTGGATTATTACCAGAAGGACAAGAAGACCGGCAACAACATTGGTATGTTCCGCTATGTTCTTGATCAGGCTGGTTTAAAGACTCAGTTTGCCATAAAGAAGGCTCCAAAGGTTGTTGACATCCTGCAGGATGAGATAGATGACAATAAGAAAAATCTTGATAAAGTTTATGAATGGATGGCCTTGGAGGCTGCAAATCCCGGCTACCTTGACAAGCACGTTCTCTGGTATGTTGTTAAGGAGGTTGGCATGCGTAACGGATGGCACGTTAATGGTGTTATTGTTGATGATGAACATATGGTTAAGAACAAGAGTGAAATCACATATGACGATCAGCTCAATGAAGTAAAGATTGACATACACCAGCAGACACACCAGGACTGGAACGAAATCAAGACTTCTGTACACATCCGTGCTGACGTAGAGTCTGTTACTATCAACATTCCTCTGACTTCAACTATAAGGAGTATAACCTTACTCATACCGTTACTCACGACCAGAATGGCATCACTATCGAGATATCAAACATCCCTGCAGAACTCATTCAGGAACTGAAGCAGAACTTCCACGATGGTCTGACTATCGAGATTCACAGCTACTGCACCACAGAGGATATCTGGGAGCAGCTCAGCAAGAGCAGCGTAGTGAAGCTTGGCAAGCCTTGCACTGTAAAGGGACAGGTAACAAGTGCACTGCGTCCTGACGAAAAAGTCACGTTATACGCCCCAAATACGAAGAAATAATAATCGAAGTTTCCGCTTCGTAAGAAAATAGCAGCTGCGACAGTGCTCATAAAGAGTAACTGCCGCAGTTTTTTTATGGAAATTATGGAAACTATCAATAAGTAACACCTGAAACAATATATGTTACAATAGAAAATCCTTATATATATATAATTACGTACCTTTGCAGTCGGAAAAATAACAAAAACGAATATATTATTATGGTAAAAAGGATTTTTCTATTGACTGTGGGTATGCTGCTTTCAGCAGCAGTTGGTATGGCACAGCCTTCATTCAGTATGCCGCATGGGTTGTATGACGAGAACAGCATAACGGTTGCGATAACACCTACTAGTGAAGGGGCTGCTATTTACTATACTACCGATGGCAGTACGCCTACAACAGAGAGTACACTCTATTCCGAGCCCCTGACGTTGACGAAGACGACATTGCTTAGGGCTATAGAGGTGGTTGAAGGTAGGAGTTCTGGCATTACGACAGCCAGCTATATCATGGTGTCATCGGTGCTGAGTCAGCCGAATAATCCTGAAGGATATCCTGATACGTGGGGTAAATATACCACGACTGACGGTACTGCAGTTGCCGACTATGAGATGGATCAGGAGATGACGACTGATGCCACCCTGCGTCCAAAAATCATAGAAGGTCTGAAGCAATTGCCTATCCTGAGTGTGGTGACGGATAAGGACAACCTTTTCAGCCACGAGAATGATGAAGAGAAGGGTGGTATATATATCTTTACGGGTCCTCCTATCGGTGACCCCACAGGAAACGGATGGACACGCCAATGCTGTGCAGAACTCTTTGGCGGTCCACAGAATCATGACCTCACCATTGACTGTGGTCTGAAGCTTCATGGCGGACACGGACGAATAGCGGAGAAGAATCCGAAGCATTCTTTCCGCCTGCAGTTCAAGAAGACCTACGGCCCGTCTTCTCTGGATTACCCACTGTTTGGAAAGAAAGGACCGAAGAAGTTCGACCAGATAATTATGCGTTGTCATTTTGGTAACGCTTGGCAGCATTGGGCTGAAGGCAATCGTCAGAGTGCCCAATATACCCGTGACGTATGGGCACGACGTATGCAGCGCAAGATAAGCAATGTAGGTGTTGATGCTCTCTATGTACACTTGTTTCTCAATGGTATGTATTGGGGACTCTACAATATAGCAGAACGTGTGGACGATACCTTCGGTAAAAACCATTTCGGTGGTAAGAAGTCCGACTATGACATCATTAAGATAGAAGAGGAAGGCGGTAACCATCTTGAGGCAGGTGAGGGCACATTGGATGCATACTACGAGCTGCTTGAGACTGTCAAGGCTGTTGCAGGGCAGTCAAATGAACTGTCGCCAGAGGCTGCCTATGAGAAACTTGACACCTTGCTCGACAAGGACAACTTTATCGACTATATGATAATAAATCAGTATGCCGGCAATGACGATTGGGACCATCATAACTGGTATGCCATCCGTCGTCGTGGTACTGACAGTGAGGGCTTCAAGTTCCTGTGTTGGGATTCGGAGATTATATTCACCTCTCCTACGTATAATGCCGTCACGAGATACAACAGCCAAAATCCTGGTCCAACATATATTTTCAATGCCTTGCTGAAAAATGAGGATTTTGTTACACGCTACATGAAACGTGCTAAAGAACTGCTTTGTGATGAGGGCATGTTGGGACAGCAGTCGGCAGTAGAGGTGTGGGACAGCTTGTATAATACCATTTCGAAGGCAATATATGCTGAGGCAGCCCGATGGGGTGACTATCGCCGTGATGTTCCGAATGGTTATAGTTATGCATCTACAGTATATAACGTTGACGATACATATATGACGGAGCGCAATCGTCTGCTGACACAGTATTTCCCAGTAAGAACGGCTAATACGTATAGGCAGATAAAGCAGTATCTGGATTATGATGATTATGAGGCACCCGACGATTGGGTGAGGATGAAGCAAGACTGGTTCTATGTGTGGGACGGCTATGATGCTGATGCAATTCCGATGGGTTCTGCCAATGCTACAATGAACCTGGATGTGGATCTCACAAAGGGTGGAGATGTTATTGCAGGTCTCGTAGGGGTGGAATATAATAAGTTTGCCGACCTGAGTAAGTATGAGTATCTCGTGATACGTGGCAATTATGGTGGTAATGTGCGCCTTTTAGCAAATCGTTGGTTTGAAAATGGCGAATGGAAGGAGATTACCGCTACACTCAATGAAAATGATCCATATTGGAATGCAGAATATGAGGCTCTCGTCATACCTCTGGCTGACTTCAAGAACAAGAAGACAACAGACGGTAAAGGCGGCGGTAGTCAGCGGGTTGATCCGTTTATGCATCTGAATGCTATCAAGGTAAGTTGGGGCGGTCATGCCAATATAAAAGGCATATATCTTATTCCACCATATCTGCGTGGCGATGCTAATGGTGACGGAAAGATAGATATGAATGATGCAAAATCTGTAGCAAACTATATTCTCGGCAATCCGGAGATATCCTTTAATGCAGATGCCGCAGATGCCAATCTGGATGGCAAAATCAGTATGTCGGACGTGATGCTTATCATTAATCGCAGTATTAATGGTAAATTCCCGAAGAAGTAATGGTCCGAGGAAGTGGAAAAATTGACTTTTCCTTGCATATTTTATAATTTAATAGTATCTTTGCAAACGGAAGAAAAAATCCAAAATACAAAATCCAAAATACATAATTCATGAAAAGACTAACCTCGTGTGTTGTGCTGCTGTTGGCGGCAACGTTGGGTATGAATGCCCAAAAGCCTATGAATGCCCCTAAGGGTGGTAAGGCTATCAGTGACGAACTTTTAGGTATCTTCTTCGAGGATATCAGCTCAAGTGCTGATGGAGGCCTGTATGCTGAGCTCATACAGAACGGCTCGTTTGAATTTTCTCCTGCAGAAAAGGATGGCTGGGGTGCCGGCACTGCATGGAAGCAGGTACGTCCAGGTCACTCGCTGGGTACTCTCGACGTAAGGAAGGATAATGGTATCCATGCCTACAATCCTACTTATATGAGACTCCATACAGAGCGTGTTAAGGAGTATTCCGACTATAAAGGCTGGAAGGGCTACGGTATTGAGAACGAAGGCTTTAGCGGCATCAGCGTGAAGAGTGGTGCCATATATGACTTCTCTGTATTCCTGCGTAACTATGGTCAGGCAAAGCAGATACGTATTGCCCTCGTAGAGCCACAGGGGTGGGGTAAGGACCCCAAACTGCTGGCAGAGGCTTCCATAACTGCTGACGCCAAGAACTGGCAGAAATACAATGCTGTCCTTGTGCCTAATGCTGACTGCAAGAAGGCAGCCCTGCAAATTCTTGTACTCACCTTGGGTGACATCGATGTTGATATGGTATCGCTGATGCCTCAGGATACATATAAGGGTCACGGCCTTCGTAAGGATCTGGCTCAGGCGCTGGAAGACCTGCAGCCTAAGTTTATGCGCTTCCCGGGCGGATGCGTGGTACATGGTGGCGGTGACGGCTTTTGGGACACTTATCGCTGGAAGACAACTATCGGACCGAAGGAGCAGCGTAAGGGACTGAAAAATACATGGGGTTACCATCAGAGCATGGGACTGGGCTTCTATGAGTACTTCCAGTTCTGTGAGGACTTGGGTATGGAGCCTGTGCCTATTTTACCTTCTGGCGTAAGCTGCCAGGGAGCAAACGGCGGTTGGAATATGTGGCCTACTCAGGCCCAGGATGTCGTTCCAATGTCTGAAATGGACGAGTGGGTGAGCGAGGCTATTGACCTCATAGAATGGGCTAATGGTGACCCTGCTACTAACAAGTGGGCAAAGATGCGTGCTGACGCTGGTCATCCGAAGCCTTTCAACCTGAAGTATCTGGGTATCGGCAACGAGGAGAAGATATCTCCAGAGTTCAGCGAACGCTTTAAGTACATATATGAACGCGTGACAAAGGCTCATCCTGAGATTGTCATTGTAGGTACTGCAGGTCCTGGCTCACATCCGGGCAATCAAGACTTCGAGGCTGGATGGAAACTGGCTGAGGAGCTTGGCATGCCTATCATCGACGAGCACTACTATGAGCCAAACAGCTACTTCCTCGGCAAGCGCCAGTATGACAGCTATCCACGTGACCGAAAGACAAAGGTATATCTTGGAGAATATGCAGCAAAGGACAAGAAACTCATTGATGCTTTGGCAGAGGGACTGTATCTGTTGCATGTAGAGCGCAACGGCGATGTCGTATGCATGACATCATACGCACCACTCTTCGCAAAGAAGGATGGTACAAACTGGAATCCGGACCTTATCTACTTCGATAACGAACGTCCTTACCTGACATGCAGCTATTACGTACAGCAGATGTTCGGACAGTCTTCAGGACAGTACTACTATGGCGACTGCGTACAGTTCAAGGGTGATGCTGCTGGTGTTGAGCAGCCTCAGGCAGACGTACACTACGGACAGAGCGTGATACTTAACGTGAAGAAGCGTAAGTTGTATGTGAAGTTGGTGAATGCTTCTGACGAAAAGAAGACGGCAGACATCGACCTGAGCCGCTTCCCGATAAAGAAGAATGTCGTAAAGACAATTCTGACAGGCAAGGCTGACGACGAGAATAACTACGATAAACAGCCTGTCGCTCCAAAGAAGGAGACAGGAAAGGCACAGAAGAAGTTCAGTATAGACCTTGAGCCTTATACGATGGTGATGATGGAATATGATATGTAAAATTCATACAGAAAAAAGAGACCACTTCCTGTTTTTGGGAAGTGGTCTTTTTTTTATCCTGAAAAATATAATCTTTTTACCTTAATGGCTGTTTGGGGTTAAAACCTTCCGCCTGGGCCTCCACCGCCTCCAGGGCCGCCAGGGTTGTTTCCGCCACCAGAAGAATAGTTTGAGAGAGAGACGCTTGAACCTCCGCTAACGGTTGCTCCTGTGTAGCCTACGCCTCCAAAGATGCTAGTGCCGTCAGATACTGTTACGCCTTTCATCAGCGATGGGGTAGAGGCAGCTGATACTACGAGAGCAGAACCTCCGCTGGATGGTGTCTTGAAGGCGAAAGTCTCATTGCCGTATGTAAGAGCGTACCAGGTATTCTTTGTCCATGAAGAAGTGGAGTAGCATGCCTGACTGAGGCTAGATCCGGACTCCAGTCCGCCTATTGCTACGAGGGTGCCACCTGTGAAGTAGAGTTTCTTCTGTTCCTCGCTATTGGCATCAATACCTACCTCTGGTGAGGATGCTCCGATAGCAAATATCAGTCCGCCCTTAATGTAGCAGTTGCCGTTGGTGTCTATACCGTCATTGTTATTGGCATGAGCATAGACGTAGCCGTCGTTGATGGTGAGGTCCTGTGCTGCATTGATAGCGTCGTCATAGGAATTGACGGTGATTTGTCCTCCGCTAATTTCTATAGTATTCTTACTCTCAATCCCCTCACCGTTGCGTCCTGTTGTTGTGACATCTATTGTGCCGCCTGTGATGACGATGCCTCCGCTATAGGTGTAGGAATTGCCGCTTTGGGTCTTCAAACCAGCCTTTATTCCTTTCGGAGAAGAATAGTAGTCGCTGTTCACATTGTCGGTATTGCCGGTATAGTTGGAATTTTCTGTTGTGCCGTTGTTGTAATACAGTCCTCCGGAGGTCTTTACTGTTATTTCACCGTCTGTTATTGTCAGGAAGCCGTCACACTTTATTCCCTTGCCGCCAGAACCCGTTGCAGTCGATGCTATTGTGCCTCCACTGATGTTTATATTGCCATCTGCACTGATGCCGCAAGCCGCTTTCGTCTCCAGATCGTCGGTATCCCATGTGCCGCCACCTGTGGTAGTGATGTTGAAGGTGCCGCCTGTGATATTGATGTCACCGGCACTCTTAATGCCTTTGGCAGCTGTTGCGGTACAGTTAACGGTGATTTTGCCACCAGAGATGTAGAAGTTACCTGTATCCTCATCCTCGTGTTCTGTTGTCTCGCCAGTTGATTCTGTTCCCTCAAGATCACATTGTATGCCGTCATCACCTGTTCCGCTGATGTTTATCGTACCACTCTCCATGAGGAAGAACTGGTTGCATGATATGCCGTCGCCAACAGCGCTGGTGATGTTGATGGTAGAATTCTTTATAGTGAAGTATTCACCCGTTTTGATGCCGTGTTTCACGTTGCCTACAACGTTCAGCGTACCCTTTTGTGCAAATTCCGCATGCCCATTGATATACAGACATCCCTTCTGTGAACCGCCGGCAGCATCTGTAAGGGTGCTTGTGGTGCCGGTAAGTGGTTTCACCTTTATGCGTTTACCGTTCTGGATGTGTACTGCAGCACCGCTATATACAGGAGTCACATTCGTTAGTGTCACACCATCCAGTTCTATTGTGGCTTTGTAAGAACCCGCCATATAGAACTCACCGTCTGTAGACGTTCCGCTCAGGGTGTATGTTATCTCTTCTGCCAGGTCGCTGCTCTGCTCTATTGATACGTGCGCCCCGCTTTGGGTTACTGTAAGATACTGTGCTACATTACCGGCTACTGTTACTGTAGCAGAAGAACCGTTGTAAGCCACATTGACCGTGTTGTCCTTTACTTCTGTATCATCCACCTTCATGCTGCTGATGTCCTCAATGTTGAAGGTTTTGCCCATGATGGTCAGAGTCGTTCCTTCACTATATGTCATGTCACCTGTCTGTGAAGCCGGAAACTGATATGTCACATTGCCGACGTTTACGTTCAGCGTCTGTGCCACGGCTGCTATCGTCAGCACGAGCATAGAAAGACTAGTATATATCTTTTTCATTTTACGTTAACTTTACGGATTCCCTTTTTAGATTTTAGTATGTATATTCCTTGTCTCATCTGCTGGCGTGTCACCTTACGTCCCTGCAGGTCATATATCTCTGTCGTTTCGTCAATGTCTGCTGCCGTCTGTTCTACAGTCTGGATGTCTGTGATGTCGTCTGCCGAGAAGTACATCTTGCTTAGTTGTGCAAGAGGAAATGTCTGTGAACCATCAGCATTGGTGGCTACCAATTGTCCGTCAGCAAAGGAGATTGTCAGTTCTTCTACAGCAAGGGCTTGCATGCTGCCGTCTGACGTCTGGAATAGCAAGTAGGGATAGTCATACGCAAATGCGGTTTGCAAAGTCCCGATTGTCAGAAATGTTACTAGTAGTTTCTTCATAGTGGTTTGCGGAAAAAAAATTAAACATTGTTTATTTGACTGCAAAGATAAGCAGAAATAACCTTTCATCAGTATTTTTTCAACAAACGGGCTAATTCTTTCAACGAATACACCACTCAAGACTCTAATGGGGAAATTTCTTGGAAATAATTTGGTCAGTCGGAAATAAAGTGGTATATTCGCATCGCAAATAGAAATAAGATGAACAATTCATACGCATTATTTTTCGATATTGACGGGACACTCGTGAGTTTCAAGACCCATGAGATACCTGACTCTACCATACAGGCGCTGACTCAGGCCAAGAAGAACGGTTCGCGGGTATATATCGCTACGGGACGACCGCCTATTATCATTACTAATCTTGGCTCCATAGCCCATCTTATCGACGGATATATCTCCACCAACGGGGCATTGTGCTATGTAGGCGACGAACTTGTATGTTGCCAGCCTATCCCTAAAGAGGATGTGATGACATGTGTGGAGGATGCTAAGGAGAAAGGCTACAGCCTTATCGTGGTTGGCAGGAGGGATGTAGCGGTGCTTGACCCTGCGGGTGATGTTTATCGCATCTTCCGCCAGATGCTAGCCGTGAAGGAATTCGACAAAGCTTCTCCGTTGTCGGAAGTGTTAAAGCAGGATATCCTGCAAATGACACCATTCATTACTGCAGAGTATGAGGCGGAACTTTTGGCACGTCTGCCGCATTGCATCTCAGGCCGTTGGCATCCGGAATTCACGGACATCACAGCTAATGGTGCCGATAAAGGCAAGGGTATCATTACGATGGCCAAGCATGAGGGCTTCGACCCCAGCCACACTATGGCCTTTGGAGATGGCGGCAACGACAGTTCCATGATTCTTCAGGCAGGAATAGGCGTGGCTATGGGCAACGCCATAGATACGCTGAAGCAGCAAGCCGACTATGTCACCACCTCTGTAGATGACGACGGCATTCTCAATGCCCTCCGACATTTCAACGTAATCTAAGAATTTAGAGAACATGAAACAGAAAATCAATCCCAAGGACACTAATAGAGCCATAGCATTCGAACTGTGGATGAAGTCGCCTATGCCGATGGTGACGTTCACAAAAACTTTCGACGTGACACGACTTCGCAGGGTGAGCCGTCGGCGTGGTATGAAATTCAATATGCTGCTTTGCTGGTGCATTGGCAGGGCGGCATCAGGGATAGAGGAGTTTTACATGTTGCCCCAGGACGGGAAACTATACAAATATGACCGTATGGCCATTAACGTGATAGTAGATAATGTAAAGGGAGAACTTAGTTTCTGTGACGTTGCCGTCACCGATGATTTGGAGGCGTTTAATGCCAATTACCTGCATCTGACAGAGACCATCAGGCAAAGCTGCCAAGACATATTTGACGATGAAGCTGTGGTAGTCGGCACATCGGCATTGACTGGTACGGAGCTTGATGGCATCATCAATCAGTACAGTGGTATTTTCAACAACCCCTTCCTGGCATGGGGTCGCTACCGCAAAGGTTGGCTAAGGACGACTTTACCTATCTCCTTCCAGTTCCACCACGCCCAGATGGACGGCTCGCACGCTGTCCGATTCTTAGAAGAATTGCAAAAGACGATAAATACACTATGAACATCCTGACTATAAATGAAAGTCTCGAAGAGCAGTAGTGCGGTTATAATTTGAAAGTTAGAAAAACTTAAAAACAAATAAACTTTCTCTATTATCATGATTCTTTCTATATTATTTCGTAATTTTGTAGCCTGATGAAACGTAGTTTTAAAGCAGCACTTTTTGACCTTGACGGTACTCTCATAGATACTGAAGACCAATATACCGTTGTCTGGGGACGTATAGCGCGGAAATACCGCCCTGATGTGCCCAATCTGGAGTATATCATAAAAGGTACTACGCTGGAGAATATCCTGGCTACATATTTCAGCCCCGAGACGCACGAGGCGATAATAAAGGAGCTGGATGAGTTTGAGGCACAGATGGATTACAGTTTCTTCCCTTATGTGGAGGACTTCCTTGCAGATATCCGCAGCCACGGTGTGAAATGTGCCATCGCCACCTCTTCAAACAAGCAGAAGATGGAGTATGCCACTAAGAATAATCCTCTTATCGCCACGATGTTTGACAAGATACTGACAGCAGAAGACTTTGGAGCCTCAAAGCCTGCTCCGGATTGCTACCTGAAGGCGTCAGAGGTATTGCAGGCACCCCTCGACAGTTGCATCGTCTTTGAAGATGCCTATAACGGACTGAAGGCGGGAATGGCGTCGGGGATATATACCATAGGACTTGCCACAGGCCACACTATAGAGGAAATAACACCTCTCTGCAACAAGGCCCTGAAAAGCTTTGAAGGGGTGACGTACGAATTCATAATTCATAATTGTTTTTGAACTATATAATCACCATATTATTTGCTATCTTCTTTGTCCTTGGCGCTCAGGCTCAGGATACAGACGACATTGCCGCCTCGCTGAATCTTCCTGAGACGGTGGTGCTGGCGGATGGTATGACATTCGAGGAATATCTCCTGAAACAGGTTCTTGCGAATGCCAAACCCCTCAAGGCTCGCATCAATACCTTGAGATATTCCGTTACGTGCCAGTTGGAGAAAGATATCGACCTGAAGGCGATACCACATCGTCGCACCATTTCCTTTGCTGCACGTCTGGCTGGATTCGGACCTATCGTGTCGGCTCTCATGGAACACAAGCATTTTGGCATCACGATGGCGGAGGATATCTTATACAATAAAGGAAAGATAACCACCTCAAATGTTCGTATGGTGGAGATGAAGCAGGAATTGACCCAGAAGCAGATAGCATCGTTCCTGAAACACGACGGCATGATGAGTGCCAATGTCTATGACAAGTTCTATGAGAAGGTGCGCGACAAGGTGAAGGAGTTGCAAAAGAAATACAAGAAGAAAAAAGAAACAGGAATGAAATATAGCGGCAGCTATACTGCTGGCAATAGAACCTTCTATATCGTGAAGCTCGACAATATGGAGGTGCACATTGCAGATGGCTGTTGGCAGATATCACGCATCAGTTATAGCGAGGGCCAGAATACGATGTATTATGAATTCAAGGAGATAAGGTCAGGCCTCTTCCTGCTCAGCAACGGTAGGGCAAAGCTGTATCTCGATAGAAAAAAATGGCCTAAAGGCTACATAGCTATGAAGATGAACTACGTTTATAAAGTTTAGAGTTTAAAAGTTTATAGTAGAAAGTTTAATTATCAATTATATGAAGACACGTAGAGTTCTTGCAGCTATGATGCTGTCGCTTGGCATTAGCATGCCGATGATGTCACAGACGTCACAACCTAAGTACAAAAATCCTAACCTCAGCGCCCACGAAAGGGCCGTCGACCTCTGCTCGCAGCTTACTCTTGAAGAGAAGGCAAAACTGATGCTCGATGAGAGTCCTGCTATCCCTCGCTTGGGAATCAAGAAGTTCTTCTGGTGGAGCGAGGCGCTGCATGGAGCTGCCAATATGGGTAATGTTACGGTGTTCCCTGAGCCTGTGGCAATGGCGGCATCCTTTAATCCTGATTTGCTATATAAGTGTTTCGACGTTGCCAGCACAGAATTCCGTGCTCAGTATAACCACCGTATGTACGACCAAAAGGGTGAGGACGAGAAGTTTCACAGCCTCTCTGTCTGGACTCCCAATGTCAACATTTTTCGCGACCCACGTTGGGGCAGGGGACAGGAGACTTATGGCGAGGACCCATACCTGACCAGCGTCATGGGGGTGCAGGTAGTAAAGGGCCTGCAGGGTCCTGAGACAGCAAAATATCGTAAGTTGTGGGCTTGTGCCAAGCACTATGCCGTACATAGCGGCCCGGAATATACACGCCACTCGGCAAACCTTACTGATGTGTCGCCACGCGATATGTGGGAGACCTATATGCCAGCCTTTAAGACTCTTGTTCAGGATGCTAAGGTGCGCGAGGTGATGTGTGCCTATCAGCGTCTTGATGACGACCCCTGCTGTGGCAGCCAGCGTCTGCTGCAGACCATCCTGCGTGATGAGTGGGGCTTCAAATATCTTGTTGTGAGTGATTGTGGCGCTGTCAGCGATTTCTATGAGTCTCACAAATCTTCCTCTGACCCTGTTCATGCCTCTGCAAAGGCTACTATCGCTGGTACTGATGTGGAGTGTGGCTATGGCTATGCCTACAAGAGCATCCCAGAGGCTGTGCAGCGTGGATTTATCACTGAGGCTGAGGTTGACAAGCATGTCATCCGACTTCTCGAAGGCCGTTTCGACCTTGGCGAGATGGATGACCCGTCGCTCGTGGAATGGTCTAAGATACCTTACTCTGCTATGTCAACAAAGGCTTCTGCCAATATCTCCCTCGATATGGCGCGCCAGACTATCGTGCTGCTCCAGAACAAGGGTGGCATCCTGCCTCTCAGTAAGAATAAGGAGAAGATTGCCGTCATAGGTCCTAATGCTGACAATATGCCTATGATGTGGGGCAACTATAACGGTCAGCCTAACCATACCGTTACTATCCTTGACGGCATAAAGGCTAAGCAGAAGAAAATAACCTATATCCCTGGCTGCGACCTTACCTACGACAAGGTGATGGAGTGCCTCATGGCTTCGCAGTGCAGCTTCGAGGGGAAGAAGGGTATGAAGGGTACTTTCTGGAATAATAGAAAAATGGAGGGCAAGCCTGTCACAACGCAGTATTATACTACTCCGCTGGCTGTCACCACCTTTGGTATGCATAACTTTGCCCCTGGTGTACAGCTTGAGGATTTCTCTGCCAAGTACGAGACAGTCTTCACCCCAAGCGAGGCTGGTGAATATGTGGTGAATGTGGATGGCTGCGGACAGTTTGAACTCTACATCGATGGTGAGCGTAAGTTCAAACATCGCATCTGGCGTACTACGCCTAACCGCGTCGCTATTCAGGCCGAGAAGGGCAAGAGCTATAACATAGAGGTGCGCTTCTCTCATGTTCATACCTATAATGCTAACCTTGCCATCAATATCGCTAAGGAGCATCCTATCGACTATCAGGAGACCATCGCCCAGCTCAAGGGCATCGACAAGGTTATCTTCGTAGGTGGTATATCACCAGCCCTTGAGGGTGAGGAGATGCCTGTTGATATCGAAGGTTTCAAGGGTGGCGACCGTACCAATATCGAATTGCCTAAGGTGCAGCGTGAATTCCTCAAGGCCCTGAAGGATGCTGGCAAGCAGATTATCTTCGTCAACTGCTCTGGCTCATGCATCGCTCTGCAGCCTGAGACAGAGACCTGCGACGCTATCGTTCAGGCGTGGTATCCTGGTCAGGAGGGTGGCACTGCTGTTGCTGATGTGCTCTTCGGAGATGTTAATCCTTCAGGAAAATTGCCTGTCACCTTCTATAAGAACAGCAACCAGCTGCCTGACTATGAGGACTACTCAATGAAGGGCCGCACATACCGCTATTTCTCTGATGCCCTCTATCCGTTCGGCTATGGATTGTCATATACTACCTTCAAGATAGGTAACGAAAAACTGACAGCAGCCGCTGACGGCACAGGAAGCCTAAGCGTGGATGTTACCAATACGGGCAGTCGCGAGGGTACAGAGGTAGTACAACTCTATGTTCGCGACAAGGCCGACACAGAAGGTCCTTTGAAGAGTCTCAGGGGCTTCCAGCGTGTAACACTGAAGGCTGGAGAGACAAAGACTGTCACAATACCATTGACAAGAAAGACCTTCGAGCTGTGGGACGGCGTCACCAGCACCATGCGTACCAAGGCTGGCAACTACGAGGTGATGTGTGGCAGAAGTTCTGCAGACAATGATATGAAGGTTTTGGAGATGATAATTGATAATTGAAAATTGAGAATTGATAATTACGACAATGAAGACAAACACATTCCTGAAAGTACTCCTGTCTATTTTCTCTGTTCTCAGCCTTAATGCGCAGGAGATGCCTATCGCTGTGCCTGCCGATGCTTTCATCGCTGAGACAACTGTTCCTGGTAACGATTTTCCGAAGGTCGATAAGCAGGGCCGTGCCTATTTCCGTCTCAAAGCTCCTGAGGCCGACAAGGTCGTTGTCGATATCTGCGGAAAGAAATATGATATGCAGCGTGGCGAGAATGGTTTCTGGTATGCTGTTACCGCCCCCTTGGCAGTGGGCTTCCACTATTACTTCATGATTATTGGCGGTGTCAGTTTCATCGACCCTGCCACAGAGACGTTCTTTGGCTGCAATCGTGAGGCTGGCGGCATAGAGATTCCAGAAGGACCAGAGGGAGACTACTATCGTCCGCAGCAGGGCATAGCACATGGACAGGTGCGCAGCATATACTATTATGCACAGTCCACCAGCGAGTGGCGTCATGCTATGGTTTATACCCCAGCGGAATATGAGAATGGAAAAAAGCGCTATCCTGTGCTCTATCTGCAGCATGGCATGGGCGAGGACGAGACGGGCTGGTCTAAGCAGGGCCATATGCAGCATATCATGGACAACCTCATTGCTGCCAAGCAGGCAGTACCTATGATTGTGGTAATGGAGAGCGGCGATATCAAGGCTCCCTTCCGTGGTGGTGACAACCGCCAGGGACGCAGTGAGTATGGCGCATCGTTCTATAAGGTGATGATAAACGACCTCATTCCTTATATCGACAGCCAGTTCCGCACCCTTACTGATCGCGATAACCGTGCTATGGCGGGCCTCTCATGGGGCGGTCATCAGACCTTCGACCTCGTGTTTGGCAATCTTGATAAGTTCGCATGGGTTGGAACCTTCAGCGGTGCTATTTTTGGCATAGACCTCAAGACTGCCTACGACGGTGTCTTCACCAATGCTGACGAGTTCAACAAGAAAATCCATTATATGTACATGAACTGGGGTTCTGACGACTTCATCAAGAGCGGTGGCATTGTGAAGGGGTTGCAGGAAATGGGCATCAAGGTCGAGGGCAAGCAGTCGGAAGGCACTGCCCATGAGTGGCTCACCTGGCGTCGAGGCCTCCATGATTTCGTCCCCCATCTGTTTAAGTAATAATTATGAATTATAAAGATATTATCTCAAATATCGACAGCTATTCCCGTCAGGAGCTGCGGCAGTTCTATGCTACCCACGACGAGGAGACGGCATCGCAGGTGTTCCGTGCCAAGGCCCTGTCCGAATGGCGCAAGCAGACTGTCTTCTGTCCTAAGTGTGGCACAAAACTTGTCGAGAGCACAGACTTCACGGCAATGGAATGTCCTGAATGTGGCAATCTGCTATTTCCTCGCATCGACCCATGCATCATTGTCGTGGTGCGTAAGGAGGGAAAATTTCTCCTTGCCCGTCATACCCAGCGCAATCAGGATATCTATGCCTGTCTGGCTGGTTATGTGGAGCCTGGAGAGACGATAGAGGCTGCTGTCCGTCGTGAGGTGTTCGAAGAGACTGGCATAAAGATAAAGAATATACAGTATCGTGGCAGTCAGAGCTGGCCCTTCCCGCGTCAGCTCATGCTGGGATTCTATGCCGATTATGACAGTGGTGAGATAACATGCCAGAAAGAAGAGATAGTAGATGCTCAGTGGTTCGACCCTGACAACCTCACCGTCGCCACCCCGGCCCCAGGCTCTATAGCATATAAACTGATTCACGGCTCTTACTCTTAAACTCTTGAACTCTTAAGCTGTCTCTAAACTTTAAACTCTAAACTCTAAACTTTAAACTTTATATGACTAATTGGGAATCCGAGACCGAGGCTCGTGTAGCTAAGGGTGTGGCCTATTTTAAGCAGGGCTATAATTGTGCCCAGTCTGTGGCACGTACCTTTGCCGATATGTACGATGTGCCAGAAGACCTTATCACGCTCCTCTCTGCCAGCTTTGGCGCAGGCATGGGACGCATGCGTGAGACGTGCGGCACTGCCAGTGGTATGTTTATGATAGCAGGTCTTGAGACCTCTGTTCCAGAAGCCAATCAGGAGGTAAAAGCCCTCAACTATGCCGCTGTTCAGGAACTCGCTGCTGATTTCAAAGCGCAGACAGGCTCCCTCATCTGTCGTGAGTTACTTCGTGGCTATGTCAAAAATATCAGTACTGACCCAACCCCTGAAGCCCGTACTGATGAGTATTATAAAAAACGCCCCTGCGTCAGGATGGTGGAACTCGCCATCCGCACCTACATGGCGTGGCTAAAACGCAGGAGAGAAGCACAAAATCTTTAACAGTTAACCGTTAACCATTAACCATTAACCATTAACCGTTAACCATTTTCCGTATTCTTCTGCTTTGCTTGCGCCACCAGAGGATGAATTCATGGTAGGCAGAGAGCTGCTCCGTATGCTGCGCTTCTGCGAAGGTCATGGTGTCTGGTGCTGGCCCAAACTGGTCAGGGAAGAGTATCATATAGTTAGTGCCCTTGTAGTGTTCCGTCATTTCTTCTGGAAGATTGGCAAGGGCTGCCTTGTATGACACCGTACCTTTACGTGCTGTGACGACTACGAGCATCTCATTGGCTGTGGTGTTCTCCATGAGGTCGATAAGGCCTTTCCACTTTGGCATGGAGACATATTCCGCACGCACGTTGGGATGGCGGTGGGAGATATACTGGTCAATGAGATTGAGGGAGTCAACCCTTCCATGGAAGATGATACGGCAACCTATATTATGTGCCATACGTGAGAGACGTTCAAGCCAACGGTAGAAGCCTGGCTCGAATTCTGCACGTGACGGTACCGCTATGCGCATAGCGCTGAGAGTGCTGAATGGCTGGGTGCAGCGGGTGATGATAATCTGGCGTGAGAGGCCGTTGAAGACACTCTGCGCAAATTCGCCCCAGAAGGCTCTGCGGGAATTGTCATGAATATGTGCTCCCATGATGATTTCCGAACAGTCGAACTCCTTGAAGGCATGCTTGATGCCGTTGGCAATATTCGTGGCCAGACGCACCTGAGTCTCTACCCTTATGTCAGACTCTGCCGCCTTGCTGACGACACTCTCAAGAAGTTTGTGACCTTTCATCTGATTGCGTTCCGCATCATCATCGTCATACACCACATTGAGGGCTATGAGACCTCTGTTAAGGTCGCGATTGCGCATCATGGCGGCAAGGTTGACAAGGGTGTTGCACGTCTCTGGATATTTCACTGGGATGAGTATCTTCTCGTCATCAGAATTCTTGTCCTGACGCTGTCGCAGATCGTCGGTAATAACGATGCGACGTGAGGCATAGTCAGTAACGATGGTGGATATGATGCATGTAAAGAGTATCATGATGACAACACCGTTGAGCATATCGTCTCCCATGATATTTAGTTTCATGCCTATCATCACGATGGCAATACCACCTGCTGCGTGGGCAGAGGTGAGGCCGAACATCAGGTGTCCGTCCTGCCAGGGGAGGCGGAAGGCGAAGCATGAGGCGTAGGCGGCAATGGCCTTGCCCAGTGTGCCTACAATGACGATGGTAACGACAGTGAGTATGATGCCTACGGAGGTAGGATTGCTTGACGGCTCAAACAGCAGACCTATATTTATCAGCATTCCCACACCAATAAGGAAGTAGGGAATGAAGATGGCATTACCTATGAATTCGATGCGATTCATGAGGGGCGACACCTGAGGTATGAAACGGTTGAGTACCAGACCGCTGAAGAAGGCTCCGAAGATACCGTCAATGCCGATGAACTCTGATATGGCGGCACTGAAGAACATCATGCCCAGAACAAAGATATACTGCATCACTGAGTCGCTATAGCTCCTGAGGAACCATCGAGTCGCAATGCGCAGGAAGTATTGTATCGCAGCACAATAGAGAACGAACTTGGCTACGAACAGGGCCCAGAATGCCACACCTGTTCCTCCGAGAATGCTGCCTTCTACTGCTGTCACCACGATGAGGGCAAGCAGCAGGGATGTCATGGAAGCTCCGACAGAGATTGTCGTGGTGGTATGTTTCTGCAGTCCGAAGCGTGCCACGATAGGGTAGGCGATAAGCGTATTAGCTGCCATGACGCACGAGAGAATGACGGAGGCAAGGGAGGAATAGCCCAGAAAATGCACGCCAGCAAGATACATCATTATAAATGGCGTGAGGAATGAGGCAAGACTGAAGATGCCAATCTTACGGATATCATTCTTCAGCCCCTGAAGGTCCATCTCAATACCTGCAAGGAACATAATATACAGCAGTCCGACACGTCCGAACAACTCGAAAGAGGCGTCACGTTCGAGGATGTTAAAGCCGTAAGGGCCGATGATAACTCCTGCCAATACCATACCGATGATATGCGGAATACGCAGTTTGCTCATCACTATGGGGGCGAAGAGAATAATCAGCAAGACGGTAAAAAATACCATCGTAGGACTGGTTATAGGGAAATATTCGGACATGTATTTAAGTGCTATAGGTCAAGAAATTTTGTGCAAAGGTAGTAAAAAAATATAAAGAATGTATGAAATAAAGATTTTTTTAGTAACTTTGCGCCCGAAAATGTTAATATAAAATAAAATTAGATATGAAAGTAGCAATTGTAGGCGCTTCAGGCGCAGTAGGACAGGAGTTCCTCCGTGTCCTTGATGAAAGAAATTTCCCACTTGATGAATTAGTGCTGTTTGGCTCACAGCGTTCTGCTGGAACGAAATATACCTTTCGTGGTAAGGAATATGAGGTGAAGCTTCTTCAGCATAATGACGATTTCAAGGATGTTGATATCGCATTCACCAGTGCTGGTGCAGGTACCTCAAAGGAATTCTGCGAGGATATCACCAAGTATGGTGCTGTGATGATTGACAATTCCAGTGCTTTCCGTATGGACGATGATGTGCCATTGGTAGTACCTGAGTGTAATGCTGAGGATGCCCTGAAGAGACCTCGCGGCATCATTGCCAATCCTAACTGTACGACAATCATGATGGTGGTATGTCTGCAGCCATTGGAGAAACTTTCTCACATTGAGCGCATACACATCGCTTCATACCAGAGCGCATCAGGTGCTGGTGCTGCCGCTATGGCAGAACTGAAGCAGCAGTATAAGGAGCTGGCTGAGGACAAGCAGCCTACAGTGAACAAGTTCGCTTATCAGTTGGCTTATAATGTCATTCCTCAGATTGACGTGTTCCAGGATAACGGCTACACCAAGGAAGAGATGAAGATGTTCAACGAGACAAAGAAAATCATGCATACAGATGCTCGTTGCTCTGCTATGTGTGTCAGAATTTCTTCACTCCGTGCCCATTCAGAGGCTGTATGGATTGAGACAGAGAAGAAAATCAGCGTTGAGGCTGCTCAGGAGGCTCTGCGTAATGCTCCTGGTGTAACTCTCGTTGACGATCCTAAGAAGGTTGGCGCAAAGGCAAATGCTGACGCTTCAAAAGAGACAATGGAAGGTCTGCCTTACCCAATGCCTCTCTACACAGCAGGTAAGGATGACGTCTATGTGGGACGTGTTCGCGAAGACCTAGCTAACGATAACGGACTGACTTTCTGGCTCTCTGGCGACCAGATTAAGAAGGGTGCAGCACTTAATGCAGTACAGATTGCTGAGTACCTGATAAAGGTAGGTAATGTGAAATAAAGTTTAAAGTTTAGAGTTTAAAGTTTAAAGTCAGTTGATAGTAGAAAGTTGAAAGTTTATTTCTTAATTCTTAACTCTTAACTCTTAATTCTTAATTCTTAACTCTTAACTCTTAACTCTTAACTCCCATTCAAATAGTCGTGTATAAATATCTATCACAAATCCAATTTCCTGCAGACCTGCGTGCATTGCCTGTTGAGGCACTGCCAGAGGTGTGTGCGGAACTTCGTGATGATATCGTGAAGGAACTCTCTGTGAATCCGGGACATCTGGCTTCATCATTGGGGACAATAGAACTGACCGTTGCCCTGCACTATGTCTATGATACCCCTGAAGACAGAATAGTCTGGGACGTGGGACATCAGGCATACGGACATAAGATTATCACTGGCAGACGCGACGTCTTCAATACTAATCGCAAATTCGGCGGCTTGCATCCGTTCCCCACTCCTGAAGAGAGCGAATATGACACCTTTGTCTGCGGACATGCCTCTAACAGCATCTCTGCGGCCTTGGGAATGGCTGTCGCTGATGCTAAGCTGGGAAACCATCGCAATGTGGTTGCTGTAATAGGTGACGGAAGCCTCAGTGGTGGACTGGCGTTTGAGGGCCTTAACAATGTGTCGTCTTCTCCAAATAACCTGCTCATCATTCTTAACGACAACAATATGTCGATAGACCGCAGCGTCGGAGGCATGAAACAATACCTGCTGTCGTTGAATACCAATGAGTCGTATAACCGTTGGCGTGACAGGGTAGGGCGCTGGCTCATGGGAAGAGGATACCTTGACGATTCGAGAAGAAAGACTGTCATACGTCTATCGAATGCTTTCAAGTCGGCCATTTCTGAGCAGCAGAATATCTTTGAGGGAATGAACATCCGTTACTTCGGACCTGTTGACGGACATAACATCAAAGAACTGGTACGTGTAATCAGACAGCTGAAGGATATGAGGGGGCCGAAACTGCTTCATATTCATACTGTTAAGGGTAAAGGCTATGAGCCTGCGGAAAAGGCGGCTACCATTTGGCATGCCCCGGGACGTTTTAATCCTGAGACGGGTGAGCGTCTGGATAAGGATAAGAGAGCGAAATATCAGGATGTCTTCGGAGAAACCCTCGTGGAATTGGCACAGGCAAACGAAAAGATTGTGGGTATCACACCTGCCATGCCGACGGGCTGCTCTATGAACAAACTCATGGCAGCAATGCCTGACAGGGCGTTCGACGTGGGTATAGCAGAGGGACATGCCGTAACCTTCTCAGGAGGTCTGGCAAAAGAGGGCATGATACCTTTCTGTAACATATACAGCGCCTTTGCGCAGCGTGCCTATGACAATATCATACACGATGTCGCGATAGGAAAGTTGCATGTGGTGTTATGTCTTGACAGAGCAGGAATAGTGGGTGAGGATGGTGCTACGCATCATGGAGCCTTCGACCTGGCTGCTCTGAAACCTGTTCCTAACCTCACTATCTGTGCCCCACTGAATGAGCATGAGCTGCGCAAGATGATGTACACAGCCCAGCTGGATGGTCAGGGACCATGGGTCATACGCTATCCGAGGGGACGTGGTGTGAAGGAAGACTGGCGATGCCCTCTTGAGCCTATTGAGGTGGGAAAGGGACGCAAGTTGAAAGACGGCAAGAAAATTGCTGTCCTGTCAATAGGTCACATCGGAAACAATGTCATAGAGGCTGTCAAGGGGACAGACGTCGCACACTACGACATGAGATTCCTGAAGCCGATAGATACAGCCCTGCTGGATGAGGTGGCTGCCACATACGATCGTGTGATAACTGTCGAAAACGGTGTCAGGGATGGTGGACTGGGGTCTGCCGTGTTGGAGTATTTCGCTGACAAGGGATATGCCAAGCCTGTTACCCGCATCGGAATGCCCACAGACAGCTTCGTGGAACATGGCACCATCGCTGAACTCCAGAAACTCTACGGCATGGATGTCGAAGGAATTAAACAATGCATAATGCATAATTCATAATTGATAATGCTTATAGCTTAATGCTTAATGCTTAAAGCTCGATTGTTATGAAAATTATTATTGCCGGCGCTTATGCCATAGGTAACTATCTCGCTTCCTTGCTGGCACGCAGTAATGAGGAGATAACCATCATTGATACTGATGAGGAGGCCTTGGACAGCATCAATCCAGACCTTGATGTGCTCACGATGCATGCATCACCTATTTCTATCAAGGCATTGCGTGAGATAGGTGCTCCAAATGCAGACCTGTTCATTGCCGTAACGCATGATCAGGAGGTGAATATGTGTGCATGCACCATGGCAAAAAGCCTTGGAGTGCGGCATACTGTGGCAAAGGTAGAGGAATATGAGTATGCCAAGACAAAGAACAGCGATGTTCTGAAGGCAATGGGCATTGACAGCATCATATATCCTGAAATGCTTGCTGCGCAGGATATTATCAGGGGCCTGAAGATGTCGTGGGTGCGTCAGCGTTGGGATGTGTATGGTGGAGCTCTCACCATGCTGGGCATAAAGCTGCGTGAGGGATGTACTATTCTGGACCGTCCGCTGAAGGAGCTCATTGGGCCTGATGACCCATACCATGTGGTGGCGATAAAGCGTGGCAATGAGACTATCATACCACGTGGTGATGATACTCTGCAGCTGTATGATATAGCATACTTCATGACAACGCCTCAGAATATTCCGCTTATCCGCCGTATCGTGGGTAAGGAGAAGTATGATGACGTGTCTAACGTCATGATAATGGGAGGCGGAAGGACTGCCGTGCGTACTGCCATGACAATGCCGGAGTACATGAAGTATAAGCTCATAGAGATTGATCCGCAGCGTTGTGAGGAGCTCAACGAGATACTGAAGCGTAGTGACTACATCATCAATGGTGATGCACGTGATACCTCGCTGCTCGTGGAGGAGGGCATACGTAGCACTCAGGCTTTTGTGGCTCTTACAGGCAGTTCGGAGGCGAATATACTGGCATGCCTGACAGCAAAGCGTCACGGGGTGCGAAAAACGGTTGCCGTTGTCGAGAATGTGGATTACGTGGATATGGCAGAGAGCCTCGATATCGGAACGATAATCAACAAGAAGGCTATTGCAGCATCACGTATCTATGAGATGATGCTTGAGGGAAAAGCCTCTAATGTGCGATTCCTGATGCATGCCAAGGCTGATGTGGCGGAGTTTACTGCTTCACCCGGTTCCATCGTTACCAAAAAACGTGTCTTCGAGCTGTCGCTGCCAAAGGGATGTACCCTGGGCGGACTCGTGAGAAACGGAGAAGGCATCCTCATATCTGGTGGAACACAGATACAGGCAGGCGATATTGTAATGGCATTCTGCCATAATGCCGATATGCACAGGTTGGAGAAATTGTTCGTGAAATAACGGTTAACGGTTAAAGTTTAACGTTTAAAGTTTAAAGTCAGTTGATAGTAGATATTTGAAAGTTTATTTCTTAACTCTTAATTCTTAACTCTTAATTCTTAATTCTTAACTCTTAACTCTTAACTTTTAACTCTTAACTCTTAACTCTTAAGTTGATCAACTTCAAGCTCATATACAAAATCCTCGGAGCACTCCTGTTCTTGGAGTCGCTGTTCATGCTGATATGCCTTGTAATAGCGTTGGCATATCACGAGGATGATGTCTTTTCATTCATTATTTCTATTCTCGTGACACAGATGGCAGCGTATATCCTGAGATATATGGGACATAATGCCAACAATAACATGTCGCGAAAAGACTCCTTCCTCGTGGTCACCCTGACGTGGGCTGTCTATAGCCTTTTCGGGACGTTGCCGTATATGGTGGGAGGATATATTACTGATTTTACGAATGCCTATTTTGAGGCGATGTCGGGCTTTACGACGACAGGTGCCAGCATCTTCGATGATGTGGAGCATCTGCCGCATGGCATACTGTTCTGGCGCACCTTCTCGCAGTGGATAGGGGCGTTGGGAATAGTGTTCTTCACTATTGCCATCCTGCCGTCGATGGTGGGCGGGTCCGTGAAGGTCTTTGCCATTGAGACGACAGGGCCGATAAAGACAAAGCTCCATCCGCGACTGTCAACGTCAGCGAAGAGCCTGTGGGTGGTGTTTATTGTGCTGACGGTGTCATGCTTCCTCATATTCCATTTCCTTGGGATGAACTGGTTTGATGCCATCAACTACTCCATGACGACCATTGCGACGGGAGGGTTCTCGCCACATAATGACAGTGTGGCGCACTTCCATTCGCCTGCGATGGAATATACATCGACGCTGTTCTGTTTCCTGTCGGGAATCAATTTCATATTGCTGTTCAAGTTGTTTGTGAAACGTGATTTGACGGGGTTGCTCAATAATTCCGAGATGAAGGTCTATTGTACCCTGACAGCGGTGTTTACGGCATTTATTATGGTGATGCTCATGCACTTCAATGACTATGGCATTGAGAGGGCGTTGAGGTGTGCGTTATATCAGGTCGTGTCGTTCCTGACGACTACGGGACTGTATAATGACGATGCGTCAAAGTGGCCGCATGTGACGTGGGTGGTGCTCGCTATATGTATGTTCTGCGGAGCGTGTGCCGGCAGTACGTCGGGCGGTTTTAAGTGCGTGAGGGTGACGATGTTGTTTAAGATTATGCGGAATGAGTTTCGGCAGATACTGCACCCAAAGGCAGTGTTGCCGCTGAAGGTCGGAGATACCAATGTCAATATGCAGCAGCGGGTGACGTTGATGGCGTTTTTGACGGCGTATTGTGCCTTGAGTGTGTTCTGTGCTACGGTGATGATTGTGGCAGGGGTAGATATTACAAATGCCATTACCATAACCATTTCGACGTTGAGTAATGTCGGGCCCACCCTTGGGACCGAGATAGGGCCCACCATGTCGTGGAACGACTTGCCCGACTTTGCGAAGTGGATATGTTCGGTCCTCATGTTGATGGGCCGTTTGGAGATATTCTCAGTGCTCATCATTTTTACACCTCTTTTTTGGAAAGACAGATGAGTCTGCTGTTGACGCTTCTTTTTACTATTGTCTCCTATAATTGTGAAAACCTGTTCGACTGCCGCCACGACAGCCTGGCACCTGCCTCCACCTGCCGCCACGACAGCCTGGAAAACAATGAGGTGACGGATTTAACCTCCATCATCACACCCACCATCACACCCACCATCACGCACACCATCACGCACAAGAATGATTACGACTTTCTCCCCACCTCAACCCATCACTGGACCTTCAGCCGCTATTGGCAAAAACTAAACAACATCGCCCGCGTCATCCAACAATGTGGCAGCGCCAACGCTGCCCAAAGCGGCACCACCAACGCTGCCCAAAACGGCACCACCAACGCTGCCCAAAGCGGCACCACCAACGCTGCCCAAAACGGCACCACCAACGCTGCCCAAAACGACGCAACTCTCCCTGACATTGCGGCTTTACTGGAGGTGGAGAATGACTCGACACTTATCATGCTGACAAGACGCAGTCTCCTGAAGGGTGCGGGCTACAGGTATGTGATGACTGATTCCCCTGATGCACGCGGCATAGATGTTGCCGTCATCTACAACCCTCTGACTTTCCGACTGGAGAGCAGCTACTCCATAAGGCCCCAGATAGAAAACATCCAAACACGTGACATCCTCTATATCAAAGGTATCGCACGTGCGCGCGAAAGATTGCATATATTTGTGGTGCATGCCCCAAGCCGCAGAAACGGCAAGTCGGCAACGGAGGGTTACCGACTACAGGTGAAAGACCGTTTGATGCAATCGGTTGATTCCATAAGACGTATCGAACCTGATGCGAAAATCATCCTCATGGGCGACTTCAATGACTATTCGAATGACAAAGCTTTAAAAGACCTGGCGGACAGAGGCTTTATGGAGGTGTCGAAAGGAATAAAGGGACTGAACTACAAGAAGACAAAGGTGTTCGGCACATACAAATATCAGGGGGTATGGAACAGCCTTGACCATATTTTTCTGTCGGACGCTGTCTCTCAACATGTCACAAACTGCTTCATATATGATGCAGCATGGCTGCTGGAAGAGGACGCTCAGGGTGGTTACAAACCTTTCAGGACTTATCTGGGGCCGAAATATCACGAGGGGGTGAGTGATCATCTGCCGATTGTTCTACAACTGAGGTTGTAGTTAAGCGGTTAGTGGTTAGCGGTTAGTGGTTAGTGGTTAGCGGTTAGCTAGGAGAAGTGAGTTAAAAAAAGTTAAAAGTAAGGTATTGTGGATGTATGGCTGATTTGCTTTAACAAAATTTTATTACCTTTGCATCGCTTTTTGCGTACGCGTGCGTAGCATTGAGTAATTATGTATATTCACTTTTAAATAGTTAATGAAACCAGACAAACGTAAAGTAGACCCAAAAAGCCAGTATCGCATCAATGAAGAAATCAGGGTGCGCGAGGTCAGAGTAGTGGATGACAATGGTGCCACTGTGATGTCAACCAGAGAAGCACTAGAATTAGCACAGCAGAGAGGTGAGGATCTCGTAGAGATCAGCCCAAATGCGACTCCACCGGTATGTCGTATCATTGACTATTCAAAGTTCCTCTATCAGCAGAAGAAGAGGGCTAAGGAGATGAAATCGAGGCAGGTAAAGGTAGAGGTGAAGGAAATACGTTTCGGACCTCAGACCGATGACCACGATTATAATTTCAAGTTGAAGCATGCCAAGGAATTCCTTGAGGAGGGAAACAAGGTAAGGGCATATGTATTCTTCAGAGGCCGCTCAATACTATTCAAGGAACAGGGTGAAGTATTGCTGCTGAGATTTGCCAACGACCTTGAGGAGTATGGTAAGGTAGAGCAGATGCCGAAGTTGGAAGGCAAGAAGATGTTCCTGTTCATGGCTCCTAAGAAGGCCGGCGTAGCGAAGAAGTCGCAGCAGAAGATGGACCGTGAAAAGAGAGAGGCAGAAGCAGCCAGTGCTGCCAGTGCCGCTCAGGCAGCTGTAGAGGAGAGTGCCAGCGACGGTCTTGCAGCAAATGCGAAGGGACTTGAAGCCTTAGCAGCCTTGAAGTTTGACGAGTGACCCCCTCCCGACCTCCCCAAGGGGGAGGAGATTAGAGGTCGAAGGACGAAATACGAAGGAAGAAAAACGAAAAACGAAATACGAAGAAAGTGTGCGTAACGCCTGGTATATGCGTTGCCACCATTAATAATAATAATTAATTAAATAACAAAAAAAATGCCAAAAGTAAAGACAAATTCCGGAGCTAAGAAACGCTTTGCGTTCACCGGTTCAGGTAAGGTGAAAAGACGTCACGCTTTCCACAGTCACATCCTGACAAAGAAGACAAAGAAGCAGAAGAGAAATCTTCTCGGTTCAACAATTGTAGATTCTACAAACATGAAGCAGGTTCGTGATCTGCTGTGTTTGCGTTAATTAACCCTACCGTCTAACTTTTAAAGTAAGAAAATTATGCCAAGATCAGTAAATCATGTTGCCTCAAAGGCAAAGAGAACTCGAATTCTGAAGCTTACCAAGGGTTACTATGGCGCACGCAAGAATGTTTGGACAGTAGCAAAGAACACTTGGGAGAAGGGTCTTACCTATGCTTATCGTGATCGTAAGAACAAGAAGCGTACATTCCGCGCTCTGTGGATTCAGCGTATCAACGCTGCTGCTCGCATGGAAGGACTTTCTTATTCTGTATTGATGGGTCTCCTTCACAAGGCAGGAATCGAAATTAACCGTAAGGTCCTCGCTGACCTCGCTGTTAACAATCCAGAGGCTTTCAAAGCCATCGTGGATAAGGTAAAGTAAACTAAAAAGTTACAATACCCTATAAGTCACGGACACTACTTCATGGGTGTTCGTGACTTTTTTCGGCCCCACTCCGGCCCTCCCCGAGGGAAGGAGACTAAAACGATAACGATAACCTTAACGAAAACGGAAAAGGAAAAATCTGAATTATTATTTCAAAAACATGCAATAAAAGTGCAATGGCGTGCGTTAGATAAGAAAACACCCGCCTATGAAACAAGATTACTCAGATTATTTTACCCCATCAGAAGCCGTACTCAGTTATATACGCTTTTACGCTTACAATTATGATAGTATCCCCGTCGCTACTCGCAGCAGACTTTCTTCATCTGGATCGTGATATCGAGATGATAAACACAAGTGAGGCCCAGTGGCTTCATCTTGATGTGATGGATGGCAGCTTTGTACCAAATATCTCGTTTGGCTTTCCAGTATTGGAGGCTGTGGCAAAGGTGTGTACAAAGTCGCTTGACGTACATTATATGATAGAAAAGCCTGAACGTTACATAAGTCAGACAGCAAAGTTGGGGGCAATGATGATGAATGTGCATTATGAAGCAAGCACGCATCTTCATCGTACGCTGCAGGAGATACATAATGCAGGCATGAAGGCCGGTGTGACCTTGAATCCATCAACACCTATATGTGTTCTGGAAGATATCATCACTGACATTGACATGGTATTGCTCATGAGTGTTAACCCAGGCTTTGGTGGTCAGAAATTCATAGAGAGTACCATTGACAAGGTAAAGCGCCTAAAGCAGATGATAAACGAGAAGGGGGCACAGACTCTTATCGAAGTCGATGGGGGAGTGCAAGGCGAAACGGCACCCCGTCTGGCTGCAGCAGGCGTTGATGTACTTGTCAGCGGCAGTTACGTGTTTGGAGCAAAAGATCCGCATCAGGTGATTAAAGAGCTGAAAGCGCTGTGATTAGTTATGAGTTAAGAGTTAAGAATTAAAAGTTAAGAATTAAAAGTTAAGAATTAAGAGTTAAGAATTAAGAATTAAAAAGGGCTAAGAACTAGAAACTAAATATTATATGGAACAGAAAGATCTACAACAAATTAAGGCAAAAGGTATTAGTGAACAACAGATAGAGACTCAAATCAAGCAGTTTGAGACTGGTTTTCCATTTCTGAAGTTAGAGGCAGCAGCTGCTATTGGCAAAGGCATCATGGCTCCTAGCCAGGATGAGGTGCAGGCATATGAAAAGGCCTGGGAAGATTATAAAGCCAGCGGCAAGAAGATCGTTAAGTTCGTACCTGCTTCAGGTGCTGCTTCACGTATGTTCAAGAATCTCTTTGAATTTTTGGACAATGGTGAGGAGACAGACTTCATCAAGAAATTCATGGCCGGCAAGGATAAGTTTGCTTTCGGCCCACAGCTGGCAGGCAAAGAGGGTAAGGAGGCAGTTTCCTATCTTCTCAATGACATGAACTATGGCAATCTGCCAAAGGGACTCCTGCTGTTCCATAAGTATGAAGACGGTCCTCGCACACCAGCATTGGAGCATCTCGTAGAGGGCGCCCTGTATGCATCATCTAACGGAAAGGTGAATCTTCACTTTACAGTTTCTCATGACCACTTGGAACTCTTTAAGAAGCACATCGCAGAAAACCTGCCAAAGTTTGAGGCAAAGTATGGCGTGAAGTACAATGTGTCATTCTCAGAGCAGAAACCTTCTACAGATACAGTAGCTGTTAATCCAGATAATACACTGTTCCGTAACAGTGACGGCTCTCTGCTCTTCCGCCCAGGAGGTCATGGCGCCCTGATAGAGAATCTTAACGAGATAGACGGAGATGTCATCTTTATCAAGAATATTGACAATGTTGTCCCAGATCGTCTGAAACCAGAGACGGTACAGTGGAAGCAGGTAATAGCAGGTGTGCTCGTAACACTCCAGAAGAAAGCCTTTGAATACCTCGAAGTACTGGATAGCGGCAAGTATGACCATGCTAAGCTGGAAGAGATTATCCGCTTTGTACAGCAGGATTTGTGTTGCAGAAAGAGCGATATCAAGGAACTGGAGGATGCAGAACTGGTGATCTACCTGAAGAAGAAGCTTAACAGGCCAATGCGTGTCTGTGGAGTTGTGAAGAATGTCGGAGAGCCTGGCGGTGGTCCATTCCTCACATATAATCAGGATGGTACAGTATCACTTCAGATTCTTGAGTCAAGTCAGATAGACAAGAGTAATGCAGAGTATATGAAGATGTTTACAGAAGGAACACACTTCAATCCCGTTGACCTCGTATGTGCTGTGAAGGATTACAAGGGTAACGCTTTCAACCTTCCTGACTATGTAGATCCTTCTACAGGATTTATCTCTAGCAAGTCAAAGAATGGTAAGGAGTTGCGTGCTCTTGAGCTTCCAGGATTGTGGAATGGTGCTATGTCAGACTGGTCAACAGTCTTTGTTGAGGTTCCATTGGGAACATTCAATCCTGTGAAGACTGTGAATGATTTGCTCAGAGAGCAGCATCAAGGGTAGTTAAGAATTAAGAGTTAAGAATTAATCGGCAAAGGAAGATTGGCAGAGTGACCGAATGCGCTGGACTCGAAATCCGGTATACCCCCTTCGGGTATCGGGGGTTTGAATCCCTCATCTTCCGCTGAAAAAGAAAAAGGAAACCTCTTGGGGTTTCCTTTTTCTTTGTGTGTATATCAGAGTTTTACGCTCGTAAGTTGTTGAAAACGAGATTTAAAGTGAATTTGAACTGTTCACAAACTGATGCATTATGATTGATTAGGAGAAGTCATCGTTTTTGCATTATTCATTACCATTTTAATTACCAATTCTCGTTTTACCTTGTTTTGGTAATAAATTTTATGTAAAACTCTAAATATCAATGGAATATGAAAGAAATAATAAAATTAAAAGATGTTTGTGTGTAAAATGTTGCATATATACATTTGTTTAGTCTTGATTGAGGTGATTTAAGACGGAAATTGTCTTAAATGTGTTAAATCGAGACAAAATTTCAAGATAATTTGACGATTTGATTGATATCCATTTCCTTTGCAGCGAAATAATTTATCATTTAAAATCGAAATAGATATGAACATTGAACTTACAGACAAACAAATGACCGCAATTGCAGGCAAAACAGCACAGATGGTAGTTTCTTTATTAAAAAGAGAACAGTCTATGCAGGTTAAAGAGAAGAAGTATGTTGACATCAATAAGGCTGCCGACATACTTGGTTATAGTGTATATCATCTTCGGAGAATCAAAGACCAGTTTCCCCATATCAAAAGAGGTGATAATGCTCAGGGACGGCTGCTGTTCGAAGAAGATGCGTTATACGCATCGTTTACTAAATAACATTATTATAAACGCGTATGAATGCAACACCATTATTAAAATTGATCTATGATCGGAAGCATATCGCCAAGGGTGACATAGAAGCTTCAGTTGAGTTACGTATTACCTATAATTATAAGCAGAAGTATATAGCTACAGGTGTGAAGGTCAAGAAGAGACAGTGGCATGATGGAACGATTATCAATCATCCTGCTGCTGCCCAACTTAACGTTACACTTCAGAAGATAATAAGAAATACTCAAGAGGTAATCAATGACATGCTGGATGAAGGTAGAGTAGATATATTCTCAATTCCTGAACGTGTTAAACGTAAACAAGCAGGAGTAATGTCATTCCTTGAGTTCTGCGGCAGGCGATCAAAGGAACGACAGCATAATCTCTCCAAGGATAGTCGGGAACGTTATGATCGTTTTATGAGATTTTTCCTTCAGTGGGGCGGAATAGAGTCTTTCTCGGATGTCAACGAAGGTAGTATTATTGCTTTCGATGAATGGTTAGAAAAGAAAGGAATGAAGCCATACAGTAAATGGAATAATTACCATCGATTTCTCAACAGTTTTATTATTGATGCGGTTCGCGAAGGTCTTATGACCAGGAATCCTTATATGCATGTGCGTATTAAGAAAGAAAAATCCACAGGTGGTATAGGCAAGTATCTTTCTCCAGAAGAGTTTAAGACCATTAAGGATGTAGAGTTGGCTACTGAGAGTCTGCGCAGAGTGCGTGACGTATTCGTTTTCCAAACGTTCACATGTATGTCATATACTGATCTCGCTGCATTCAGGGCGAAAAATATTCAAGAGGTTAAAGGCATGAAGGTGTATATAGGTCAACGCGCAAAGACTTCCCATACATTTATCATACCTCTACTGCAGGAGGCTCTTGATATCCTCCAGAAATATCATAATAAGTTGCCTATTATCTCTAATGTTAAGTACAATGAATATCTAAAAGTGGTAGCACAAGCTGCTGGCATAGATAAGCCTATAAGTAGCCATTGGGCTCGACATACAGGAGCAACTCTGCTTTTGAATGAAGGTGGCTTAGATATGAAAATAGTTGCGAAGATTCTTGGTCATTCGACAACTCGCATAACAGAGCAGGTATATGCCAAACTGCTTGATGAGACAGTAGTTGATGCGATGAAGGAATATGAGAGCAAATTAATGACAATTAGATAATTGTCCAAAAAGTTCCATCAGAGATATTATGATTATCAAATGAGAAATTTAAACGAAAAATAATGGAAAAGAAGAAGCGTAATAATGCAACAATCTCCTTTACTGATAAATCGCAAAAGGAGGAAGTACAGAAGATTCTCAGAGATGAGGTTCTGCAGAAATCTATGCCACAAATAATTAAAGGCAAAGATGGACTGATGGTTCTTTGGGCAGTTCGCCAATTGAAAGAATTCGCAGATAAGGGAGAACTCGTCGAGAAAGAATCAGATTCTTATGATTTAGATATTGATCTGAATGCTATAGCATTAATGCAAAACATCCCAATTAGGAAGAAAAGTAGAATCAAACATAATCTTATATTGCATTAACTAATCATGCTATAGCATATTCTTAATATACCCAGAATATAGCTTGCTATAGCATGGGTCGTTTCACGACCAGTAAGCCTAATTACCGTTTTTTGAAAAAAACACTAAGCCTAATTAGTGTTATAGAATTTTAACAAATTCCATAACGGCCCTTGACCTCCAAATCTGTCGGGGAGCAAGCTCTGGGCAATAAGTTTGTACGAGGCATATTACAACATGACACTATAATCGCCTTTCTTATTATAGTTGTATTTTATGAAGAGCAGAACAATTCCAATTGTCAATAGGAATTTCCCCAATCACCTTTAGGGGGAATCCGTTCATGTTATAACATGGAATGCTTAACTTTGCATTATGATTGTTGGCAAGAGCCAATATTTTTGGGCACATAATGTCCTAAAAAAATAAAAATAGTTCGGAAACCTTGGCGATTTAAAATAAAATTCTTAATTTTGCCGAGGAATTAACCCGAAAGGTGTGTTCTATAACATTGAGGGTAAGAATAGGAGCGTTATGCCAGTCTGATCACTGTAAAGCCTGAGAAACTTCACAAGTAAATCCAGATGACAGCGTAATTAGCTTCCATGCATATGCGTGGACTGCTATTACTGTATCTTGGATTTATGGGATTTCTCAGGCCCCAACAGTGAAAGATGCAGAATCAGTTCACGCTTCTTTTGTGCCACATCTAACAAAAGATAAACTAAAACGTAACAGATATGAAAAAATTACTTTCGGTAATGATGATCATAGCATTCTTTGGAATATGCTATGCACAATCAGTAAATAACCAAACTGGCAAAATATTGTCAGCGCAAGAAGCCAAGTATGTATTGGAAACATTCTGCCAATACCACTACAGTTCATGCTTTGGAGGAAAAGCCTACATTCCTGGTTCTATGATTATCAAAAGTGTAGGAATGGATCAAAACACAGGAGGTACATACGTAAGTGGCATTCATTCTTATCAGGGGCAATATGTCCCTTTGAGAGGTCGGAAGACTCATAACGACGTGCAGTTTAACGCAACAATTATTCGTCAGAACAACGGAGATTATGTTATCTTCAATAAGTGGTATGAACCGGATCTGATGAATCGTAAAGGCGGTTGGGAAACAGGGCAGAGATTAATACAGTATAAATAGCAACTTAACAACGTAAATGATTATTATGACGAATAAATTGAAGAGTCTTATATGTAGTTTGTTAATTCTTACTTTTGGGTGTAATTCTATCTATTCACAGAACTCACATCTTGTATTTAAGGGTATTCCTTTAAATGGTGACCCTGCAGTAATCTACTCCAAGTTAGTGAAAAAAGGATTTTACCAATCAACAAACAAAGATTATACTGTGGAGGGTACTTTTATTATTCCCCAGGCAGAAATAGAAATACTCCGCACATATGGCTCTAATAATAATTATGGTGTTGAAATAAGTTACACACTCCCAACAAAATGGGGTATGGAAGCAACAAGAGACACATTAATTGATTATATTCAGAAAACATACAAGGCTGTTTGGGCTGGCGGCTATGGAAAAGATGGCTATGAAGTTCTACAATACATTACACCAGATAAAAACAAGGGAATATTCATTTTACACCATCCATCTTCCTATGAGGGTGATGGTAGGACGAAATTCCCTATTTCACTAGCAATCTTGGACAAATCCAATTTTATGAAGTATGTAGTTTCTGAAATACCTCATCTTGACTTTTTGGGAATATCTATTAACGGATTTATTGATTCTTTCCAAAAGAAATTAGCAAATAAAGGCATCTTTATAGACAGTCAAAATAATCGTTATGCGGAAAAAGGCGTAAGGATATTCAAAGGCAGCTTTTACGGATATAAAGATTGCGAAATCAAGGTTCTGTATAATGAAAAAAATAACATTGTTTTTCGAGTAGATGTTATTATTAAAGATTTCCCGGAAACAAATGATAATGTGATGGGTACTATTGTTCATCAATTGACAACACACTATAAACAAGCCAATCTGAAAAGTATAAAACGATGGTCATCAGATCATGCCAGTTGTGAGATTATGGCATCCCGTGAAAATGGAGAAATCTCTGAAGATATTCTCGGTAAAGTTACCATTAGCGGTTTAAATTTTACCCATCACGTTATAGTGTCATTTTGGGATGATTTTAATTGGACAAGAAACTATTAAATTTGGAATTATAGACATGAAACAATTATTATCTATTTTATTCGTTATGGCGTTGTACACAACACAATGTCAGGCACAATTTGGTGGTCTTGATGGCTTGCTCAGAGGAGTCAAATCTGCCAATGATGCACGAAAAGCGAAAAAGAAGGCTCAAGAAGCATGGGGCAATACAAAAGTGAAAGACATCCATAGTGATGTCACCATTGACACAGCAAGTGTAGAGTACAAGAATGCAGTCGCTGAAGCACGACAGCGGATGTACGAGAACAACCCTGAGCTTAAGAAACTTATGGAGATGCAAGGCGATACGGTTGCCATGAAGAAGTATTACGAAGAGAAATACGGCGGTATGTCTCAGGAGGAAATAACAAAAAAAGTGTTAAAAGAAACTGGAAGTGACTACGATAGCAAGGATTTTCAGGATGCTTATGCAAAAGTTCAGAAAATGTCAGGATTTCAGGATGACCCTGTATTCAAGAAGATAATGGCTGAACAACGTCAGCCGACTATGCAGGAGGCAACCTATTTGAACGAAAAATATGGAACTACCTTTGAATACGAAGGAATTGAAACTTTCAAAGACTCTATCGGTGTGTATGCAAATATGAATGGAAGCATGAAGCCGATGATGGTAACGAATATTGAGAAGATTACCGAAGAGCGACCAATACCTGATTTCGGTCAAGAAGCTGTAAAGAAATACGTGCAAGACTGGAAAACTTTCCTAAAGAATCCTTTTGCTGATAGAGTTATAGTAGATAGTGTACAGAACTATGTGATATACAATCATCGACATGCTGATGAGCAATTTGATGGTGTGGCCAAGTTCACACTTTACTCTAATCTCGAACTTAAACCTGATTTGACAGTCAACGATATACAGCGACGTAAAGTTTCTGACTTTATGGAGCCCATAGATCCTAAGAACATATTTGTGTTTAAAGTGCACAAGGGTATTGGATGTCGGTTTATGGAGTATATGTATTCAAAAATTAGTTATAAGGAAAGCGAACTACATGATTATGTTTCCGACCGTCTTATTAATGGTGGATATATTGATGCCAATATAGAAAATAAACTCTCAGATGAAGATTTATTTAAAGCGATGATGAATATAGAATCTCAGTTTATGTTGGAAAGGTTGTTGCAAAACACCTTAAATCAAGAAAAGTTTTGCTATACCAATGTTATTCCTGAAGCCAAAAATGTGAAAATTACGACCAAATCTCGTAAGATAGGCCATGTTACAGCTCTTGATGTCACTATTGATGCAAAACCAGGAGAATATGCCTTCATCATCCGTAATCCAGATGTGGATGAGTATTTTAAGCAGATTGTTTCTGAGGAGGAAGACGAGAAGTGGCGCAAACGTCTTGAAGGTTTTGAAGTATCGGTTTTGGCACAGGGCGCTTACTTTTTTTCGATTAAATAAGTGATACTATGAATCGTAATGGTGGATGGGAAACTATTCTGGGTATGATAAATATAAATTCCATGTTATGAAAAAAATCTTATTATCAGCAGTTATGGTTGCAATGTCTATTATATGCTTTGCACAGTCAGCTAACATTGAGCCTGAGTACATCGGGCAAGTAGTAATCGTTAACAGCGACAGCACAACGACTTTATTACAGAAGGAAGAGGTAAAGATGAAGACAAAGTCAACAAAATTCGGTCTGATACCTGTTCCTGGTTCTGGATTTCTCGACAAAACAAAGGCAAAATATGTCATAAAAGGAAAGGAGGCTCCTGTTTCTGTAAAGGCAGGAAGGATTACTCTCATTGTTAAAGCAGCCAACAATGAGGAAGAGCCGAGGAAGGTTTTCGGTATCATGAAATTTGATGTAGAAAAGAAGGAAAGGACATACCTGATGGCTGAGGGCGGCGTTATGTCGGGCACTAATTTCACAATGAATTTCAGCAATGTTCCTTTTGTGACAAAAAAATATGGTAAGAACTGCTACCTCGTAGTAATAGAAAATGCTGAGCCTGGCGAATATGCTGTAAATACTGATTTTTCCAATATGTCAACATTCAGTGTAAAGGAATAGACGTTTAAGCTGCTACCATTGATTACATGATTAGATTCGTATTTTGTGACTCAATGGTGGCAGTTTTTTTCTTGTTTGTATGTAAATGTACACACGAAAGTACATTTTATTTGGTGGTTTCATAAAATATTATTAACTTTGCCCCCAAGAACAACAAAAGCAACGATATGCTATCATTCCTATTGAGGACGGTGACTTGACAATTACTCCTGCATTGGCTGCAAAAATAGAGAAGGCAAGAAAGGAGTATCGTGAAGGTAAGACTATAAGCCTAAAAACTCACGAGGATATTGAGCGCTATTTCGATTCCATGTAGTTATGTATAGTATAGAAGTATCAGCGCAGGCTGATAAAATTGTCCGGAAGTGGAAAAAATCCAATCCTCAACTTTGGAAAAAGTATGAGAAGATTTACCACGAACTAGCTGATCATCCAAGGACCGGCACGGGACATCCTGAAGCATTAAGGGGGGGCAATGATATTACTTGGTCTCGTCGCGTCACGGCTCATGACCGCATCATCTACGACATCTATGACGATGTTGTCACCGTGCTGATAGTTGAGGTGGAAGGGCATTACAATGACAAATAAAAGATATCTGCAGAAATATTTGGAGGATTCAAATTATTTGCTTATCTTTGCACTTGTCATTACTAATTTATGACAAAAGGTGTTCTTTAATAAATGGTGACAAACGAGTAAAAACACTGGTTTCCACACATATAGGGAAGAGTAGGGTAGATAGCCCTCATCTTCCGCTGAGATAGAAAAAAAAGGAAACCTTTTGGGGTTTCCTTTTTTCTTTAAGCATTAAGCATTAAGCATTAAGTTTTAAGCATTAAGTTTTAAGCATTAAGCATTAAGCTTTTAGTCATAGAGTCGGAAGATACGTTCCATGGGTTGCCATTTCTCGTCGCTGCGGGCATTGGCATTACTGCCCTGGAACTTGGCAACGAATGTTTCCCATTCAGCCTGTCTGGGTAACTTGGCGAGGTGGTCCATAGCCTCTTGCCAGTCGAAGTCGATGGGAGTGTCAACAATCATTGTCAGGTGGTTGCCAATGAGATAGAGTTCCATCTCAAGTATGCCCACATCGCGGATGCCATCACGTATCTCCTTCCAATGATATTCCTCAGAATGCCACTTGCGATACATGGAAATCAACTCCGGATCGTTGATGATTTCCAAATATTGTACGTAACGTTTTGTCTTTCCGTCAGACAATTTCTGTATGTATCCTTCCATTTATCAATTAAGAATTAGGAGTTAAAGTCAACGAGGATGCGGAACACCTTGCCAGGGTTCTGGCTCCACCAGCGCATGGTGTCGAGAGCCTCTTCGGGCTTGATAACTTTTGTGATAAGAGCGTCTGTAGGACATGTGCCACGCTCTAGATAGTGTATGACAGCACGGAAGTCTGAAGGCTGGGCATTTCGTGAACCACGGATGTCAAGTTCCTTCTGTACAAAATACTTTGTCTGGAACGATACCTCAGCCTTAGCATAACCGATACATACCACACGTCCTGTGAAGGCGACCTCATCGACAGCCATCTGATAGGTCGGTGTGCTACCCACAGCCTCAATCACCACGTCAGGACCAAAACCGCTGGTCATCTCGAGAATGCGCTGATGAACATCCTCTGTCTTAGTGTTGATGGTGTAGGAAGCCCCCATTTTCTTTGCCAAAGCCAGCTTCTCGTCATCAATATCGGCAGCTACTACAGTGGCACCACGCATTGCGGAACGTACCACAGCTCCCATGCCAACCATGCCACAGCCGATAACCAGCACCACATCGATGTCAGTAACCTGTGCACGACTAACTGCATGGAAGCCAACACTCATAGGCTCTACCAATGCACATACCTTTGGCGTAAGCAGACCAGCAGGTATTACTTTCTCCCAAGGCAGTACGATATACTCTTTCATGGCACCATTGCGCTGTACACCCAGTGTCTCATTATGCTGACAGGCATTAACACGCTGATTACGGCATGATGCGCACTTGCCACAGTTGGTATAAGGATTGCAGGTGACAACCATGCCAGGCTTCAGACCTTCGGGGACACCTTCACCCACAGCCTCGATGGTAGCTCCCACCTCATGGCCAGGAATTACAGGATTAAGAGCCATAGTGTTACGGCCCATGAAGGTATTGATGTCGCTTCCGCAGAAACCAACATAATGCAACTTCAGTAATATTTCGCCCTGACCAAGAGCCTGGGGCTTTTCTATCTCAATAATGTTCAGCTCTTGCTGATGTGTAATCTGTATTGCTTTCATATTATTTAATTGATAATTTTCTAACCTTTAACCCTTAACCTTTTATAGTTATATCCATAGTAGGCGCATACTGCGAAACATATCAGGGGCACGATATAGGCTACCTGATAGAATGTTTCGTTACGATGCATGATATACGCAGTAAACTGTGGTACGCAGGCATTTCCTACGATAGCCATTACGAGGAAGGCAGATCCCGACTTGGTCTGGTCGCCAAGGTCGTTGAGTGCCAGAGAGAACTGCGTGGGGTAGATGATACTCATGAAGAATGATACAGCCAGCATGGCATAGATGCCTACATGGCCACCAAAAACCATGATGATAATGCAGAGTATCACATTTGCCAAAGCATAGAATGTCAACATCTTCGTAGGTTCGATCCTTGCCATTATCATTGTGCCAACCCAACGTCCCACGAGGAAGGCCAACATGTAGAGGCCAAAGAATGTCGTGGCAGTCTCTTCATCGATGCCTGTATAGGTGCAGCAATAGACAAGGAACAGGCTGTTGATGGCTGTCTGTCCGCCATTATAGAAGAATTGTGCTATAACACCCCAGCGAAGATGCGGACGCTTGAGAGTTGAGAAATCAATCAGTTTTTCTTTGACTTCATCATTTTCCTCATCGCCAACCTTTGGCAATTTGACAACTATTAGCATAACGGCTACAGCAATGAGTACAAGAGCCAGAATGAGGTATGGCAGTTTCATGGAGTCTGTCTCCATCTGTATGTATCCCTCCCATCCGCCAGGATAGTCAACGGGTATGGTATCGCGAGTATAATTCTGTCCGCTCAGCACCAGTTTGCTCAGGAACATAGCAGAGATAAAGGCGCCCAGTCCGTTGAACGACTGTGCCAGATTCAGACGGCGTGGAGCAGTCTCTGCATCACCCAATACAGTGACGTATGGATTTGCTGCTGTCTCGAGGAAGCACATACCTGTGGCAATGACGAAGAAGATGCACAGATATACGCCATAGCTTTTCACTTGGGCAGCAGGGAAGAACAGCAGACCACCACAGGCTGCGATGAACAGACCAGTGATGATGCCCACACGATAGCTGAACCGCCTCATGAAGATGGCGATGGGGATAGGGCAGATGAAATATGCAAGCCAGTAGGCACTCTCAGTGAACGATGCCTCGAAGGTGTTCAGTTCACACGTCTTCATCAACTGGCGAATCATTGTTGGCAGCAGATTGCTGCTGATGGCCCATAGGAAAAACAGACAAAAAATCAGTCCAAGGGCAAGATTGTTCTTTTTCATTCTGACATATTTTTTATATAAGGAAGTTCTGGAAGATTCTCAAAGCCATAGAAACGCTTGGCATTCTCGCCTAGGAACATTCTCTTCTCGGCCTCTGACAATTCGCCTGACTTCTCAACGAAATCGTATGACATACGGTATGTGATGGCAGTAATAGTGCGTGGATAGTCAGAGCCCCACATCAGGCGGTCCATGCCCACCCATTCAGCAGCTTCCCGAATGCGACGGATTGCTGTGGGGTAGGGATAGAACTCAGGATTGTAGAGCCATGTGATGCCACCAGATTCTATCATGACATTGTCACCTTGGCGGGCCAGAAGAACCTGACTGCGGAATGATGGCGTCGTAGGCATTCCGAAGTGACCTATAGCCACTTTCAGTTTGGGACACTCCTGAATAACCTCAGCCATCTGTGCTACCTGAGCCTCGTCGTCAGCCAGACACATGGAGAGTATCATACCTTTCTGTTCCATCAGTTTGAAGACAGGCATTAAAGTCTGCAGAGGCTCATGCATACGATGACCAGGGAAAGCGATACCCTTCAGTCCTGCACCAGCAACAGCCTGTGCCTCTTCCTTATTCCACGCCATGCCCATGCAGAAGAAACGGTCAGGATATTGACGCTGCACCTGTGTGAGGTATTCATTCTGACATCCGTCTATCACCTCCTGCACGACGACGGCAGCACCTACCTGAGCATAGTTCATGTTTGACAGAAACACCTCTGCGGTATTCTTGCTGTCAATCATGAAAGGAGGAAGCATCTGCACCTCTTCGTCCATGAAGATGCTGCGTCCGTTCTTCAAAGACTTTATCCGCTTACCATCGACAACTGTATCCTGACGAAGCCACAAATGTGAATGTGCATCTATTATGACCATTGCTACTATATTACTTGTTAATTCTGAGTACAGGTGCAATCTGATTTACAGGCTGAGGCAGAGTTACCTCGAGTCCTTCAGCAGTCTGGTTAGCCTTCAGTTTGCCATAACCCAAGAGATATACTGATGTTATCTTCTTTTTGAAATCCTTATTTCCCTTAGCCAAAGATTTTACCAAAAGGCGACCATCTTCTGGCCATCCCATAGCAGTGACGTAGAGATATTTTGGAGTCTGGTTGAAACGTATGTCACGATAGTCCATGCCATTGTACATACCCTCATTAAAGCCCTGAGCATTAATCTTGATATCCTTCTCTGCTACAGGCCCCTCGCCAAACTTAACCCATGGGCGTGTGCCAAAAATGCTCTCGCCATTAGGTGTCATCCATGCTTCCAACTCATCGAGGAATTGGGCAGCCTTCTCGTCATAGGTGCCATCAGCACGCAGTGGGATATTCAGTAGCAGGTTTCCATTCTTAGATACGATATCTACAAGCTGCTTCACCATGTTGGTTGCAGACCTGTAGCCACGATTATAGCGATCTGTGTTATAGTGCCAGTCTCCAATGCAGTTGCAGGTTTGCCAAGGTTGGTCAATCATCTGGTTAGGAGCACCACGCTCCACATCCCATGTAAGAGCCTTTTTCTGGTCCTCGCTGAGAATCTTACCAAACACCACGCCACGTGGATTCTTGTTATAAAGGTGGGTGGCAATCTTCAGACCACAGTCACTCAGAGGATAGAATGGCAGTACTGTGACATCAAAATAGATGAGGTCAGGATTGTAACGGTTTATGGCATCGAGTGTGCGATCATAGAAATTGGTGACGAACTCCTGCGATGGAGGACAAGCACCATGACTCCAGTCCCACTGATTGTGGATAGCACCATTGTCCCAAGAGCCCTTGCTCATGGGGTGGTCCTGCTGATAGAGCTTCTGAGGGTCCAGTCCTTCCCACCATTTACCCTTGCCATCTTCCTTTTTCAGGTTGCCATCATAATATATGCCAGCCTTATCGCCTTCGAGGTCGTAGCGCTGTGATGGCTCAAACCATGTCCAAGCATGATCGGCATGGAACGATATTCCCAATGGCAGACCAACCTTCTTGGCTGCTGCAGCCCATTCAGCCAGGATGTCACGCTTTGGGCCGATGTTCATAGAGTTCCACTCCTGATACTTAGAATCCCAAAGGTCGTAGTTGTCGTGGTGGTTGCCCAAGACGAAGAAATACTGCGCACCACAACGCTTGTAGCGCTCTACCAGCTTCTCAGGTTCCCACTTCTCAGCTTTGAAGAGGGGCAGCACGTCCTTATATCCGAACTCTGACGGATGTCCGTAATGCTCACGATGGAAGTTAGCCTTGCGATTACCTTCCATATACAGTTCGCGAGCCATCCAGTCGCCAGAACCTTCTACGCATTGAGCACCCCAGTGTGCCCAGATGCCAAACTTCGCATTGCGGAACCATTCTGGTGTCTGGTGTGTCTCCAGCGACTGCCACGTGGGTTCATATTTTCCAGTCTGCATCTTCTCGTGCTCTTCGCTGACAGGAATTTTGTAATGCTGCGCTCCCACAGTCAACGCTGCGAGTAGCATGCATGAAATCAAGAATGATTTTCTCATTTATAGTTTTATTTTATGAGTTTGCCCATGTGACACGCTGTTGGTCACCAATGATATCTTTAACCTCTTTTACCAAGTCCCAATCAGGTTCCTCGTTAGCCCACTGGATATTGCGACGTACATTATCAGGATTGGCAGATGAG
The DNA here is from genome assembly GCA_902799455.1 of uncultured Prevotellaceae bacterium. Lineage (GTDB taxonomy): Bacteria > Bacteroidota > Bacteroidia > Bacteroidales > Bacteroidaceae > Prevotella. Next base: position 16,146 of record CADCAX010000007.1, on the reverse strand, counting down.
AACAATGTAGATGCGATACGTGGGTTGCTTACAGAATACTGTACTGCCAATTTCTCAATAGGATATCCTTTTACCTTGCAATGTTCAGCAGCCTTTTGGCAAGCCTCTACCAGAGCCTTGGGTGCTGGATGCCATGCAGGTACACCACGCTGGGAAAGCAGTCCCATGCTGAGTGGTGAGGCATTGATGATACCTACTGTGTGTTGTTCGAAGAAGTCGAGATAATCAGTCAGTGCATCATCATTGAGAGTATAGTGACAGAAATTCAGGATGCTCTCCACACCCTCACATCTTTCAACCACCCACTTCAGGTTTTCCAGTTGCAGGTCAGTGATGCCTACGTGGCCCACCACGCCCTTGTTGCGCAGCTCAAACAGAGCAGGCAGCGTTTCATCAACCACTTTCTGCAGACCGCCAGGCAGGGCAGCCTGAAACTCTATGTCATGAACATTGATAAGGTCGATAAAGTCAATACCCAGACGTTCCATACTCTCATATACGCTGTCAGTGACACGACGTGCTGAATAGTCCCATGTATTCACACCATCCTTACCATAGCGGCCCACCTTAGTGCTCAGGAAGTATTTGTCACGTGGAATATTCCGCAGGGCCTTGCCAAGTACTGTCTCGGCCTTATAATGACCATAGTAAGGACTGACGTCAATGAAGTTGATTCCGCCATCGATAGCGGCTTCTACAGCCTCAAAACTTTCCTTTTCGTTAGTATCACGAAAAACACTGCCTAATGATGAAGCACCAAAACTCAGGTTGGATATCTTCATCCCTGTCTTACCTATTTCTGTATATCTCATAATTTTAATTCATAATGCATAATTTGGAAATATGGGAACAAAATTATTGGTTTTATTTTATAAAATGACAAAAATGCTTGCAAAATGTCGATATTGTTCTATTAAAAAGCAGTTTTATCCCATTTTATGCCGATATTTTAAGAAAAAACATTACTTTTGTGCCGTCATTGATAAGATATATGAAAAACTACACCATAAATGACCTGCATCTGCTGATGCTACATGCCGGATATGCCGTACATAATGGCGACTGGAACTGGAAGAACGTGAAGAGTCCCTTTGCGCGAATATATTATGTGTCAGAGGGGACTGCTCAGATTATCATGCCTGACGGAATACACCAGCTTACTCCCAACCATCTGTATCTTATTCCGCCAAACACGTTGCACACAGACATCTGCACAGGTCATTTCGTACATTACTACGTGCATATCTACGAAGACCCGAGCTACGATACGAATGTCTTTGATGAGGCTGATTTTCCCTTCGAACTGGATGCCTTGCCAGAGGATGAGCGCCTGATGAAGCGTTTGATAGACCTTAATCCGCAGATGAGTTTGCCTCAATCCAATCCGAGGTCATACGACAACCAGCCGTCTATCTTCTCAAATATACAGGTTAACCTGAGTCGTTCTTTTCCTGACCGTCTGGAGTCTCGTGGCATCACATACACCTTTGAGGCACGCTTCATAAGGGAGGCAAGGCCAAAGGAGCATGCCACTGATGACCGCATCAGGAAGACGCAGAAATATATACGCCATCACATAGGCGAGCCTATAGATGTTGGCACACTCAGTTCTATGGTCTATCTTACCAAAGACCATTACATCCGCCTGTTCCGCAAACAGACGGGCTTTACTCCTAATGTGTATATTACCAATAAGAAAATGGAAAGGGCAGAGTTGCTGCTGCTGTCTACTGACATACCAATAAAGCAGATAGCCCGTGACTTGGGTTACGAAGACCTTTCGTACTTCATCCGGCTCTTTAAGAAATATGCAAATACGACCCCACAGCAATATCGCAGTGTCGCAACATGATTTGACCTACTCTTTAGGGAACTTGCCGTTGAGGATGTAGCTGACGATGTACATAGCGTCTGTCATGTTGATTATGCCGTCGTTGTTGGTGTCGGCTTCACGTGTTTTGAAGGATGGAGCAGGGGTGCCGAGAGTGTAATTGACAATATACATTACATCGGTCATGCCTACCTCGCCATCGCCATTGGCATCACCACGCAGGTACATGAAACTGAAGTCAACGCTATAGTCATTGTTCTGTACGATTTGATATATTGGTTTGTCTATTGTGCCATCCTTAGACCACCAGTCTGTCAGTCGGGTTACTCCTTGTGAACCAGGAAACGGGTCACCAAGCATAGATGCCTCATAATCTTCAATTGACTCATCATAATCAAAAAAACCGATAATCCGTCCGTCAGCAGGAACTAATGTTATACCCGGATTGCCATGTGTGCCATTAACCATTGTAGAGGCACTGAATCTGCTTATGCTGCTATTGATATGGGTAACTGTCATGCCTGTGCCTGTATAGCTTTTAAAGCCGAAATACCACTCGTTATCAGATGGGATAGCCTCAATAATCCAGTATTCATTGTCGTTGTTGCCCAGTATCTTGTATGCCTGTCCACCGTCCCTGAGTGGAGTGAGGGTGATATTAGTGGGTTCGTCTATGACCTGAAAATCGTCAATCCATCCGAAGAGATAGCGCTCAAAAGCATTGAGAGGCGTAGGCAGACAAGTGTTCTGTCTGTTTCCTCCACCATCCATAAGTGACCATTCTTCCATGCCCTGATTGTCATACCAATCTGGATGATAATTATCTTTTTCTAGCCAGTTACCATTATTAGGATAAAAATCAGTAATACCCATAGTGTGACAGAACTCGTGAACAAAGGTGCCTATTCCGACTAAAGGCTTCTCATTATTAAAAACTTCCGCTATATCGGCAGGGGTAAAATTTATTTCATTGCTCATACCTGCTCTATGGATTTTCATACCATCAACTGTGCAGAAATTCCCTGACGTATATAGTGTTTTTGGCCATATAGTGCCTTCGTTACCTTCCCAGTTGCCGCCATAGCCGGCATACATGATATATACCAGGTCAACATATCCGTCACCATCCTGATCGTATTGCGAAAAGTCCACATAGTCTTCTGCTGCCTTGCAGGCATCCCTTACGAAGGTCGTTTCGCGGGATGAGTAATATGCCGCAGTATTGTTAACCTTGAATGTACCATAGATATCGAACTGAGGACGGAACTTTCCACCGCTGCAGAAATTGAAGTACTCGGCTACAGACCCTTGGCTTTTTGCAACAACACCATTTATCCAGACGTTCTTATTCATCTTCTTGCTGTTGAGGAGTGTATCAATGTCCTCACTGGTGAAAGTAAAAGAAACATCCGTGAACTCAACCATCAGCACCAGAACCTTGGGATTGCCTGTGCAGGGAAATAGTCGTGTGCCAGTGAGGTGGCCGTTTTTGTTTGTCGTAACAGAAGACCTCATTCCCTTTGCCTGATTCGTGTTCTGCTGTTCAACAAGATTGTTGTAGATATTCCTGAGGCTGTCAATATCTTCTTTGGAGGCAGCATAGTAGTATTTTCCTTCGGAGTTGTATAGTATTATCTCTCCGTCAGTCGTCCTATGATAGTGCATATGCTCATCACCCACCAGCGTTGCTTTTACCACACGTCCGTCATTCAGGATTATGTCTCTGAAATAGCGCATAGCCTTTGATGCATTGATATTTATTGATATCAGTGTGAAAAGAATCAGTATGATTGAGCGAAAAAGCATTAAGAATTATGAATTTTGAATTATTAATTACCTCTCCATTTCCAGGGATGCCCAGATGAAAGGTCCGATACCTTTTGCGTCATTGTCGCGAATAGGCTCTGAGATATAGTATTCAAAGGAACCGTCTCGTTTTGGGTTGCTTTCTGGTCCCAAGCCGCTGACAGAGCAGCATTGTGTAAGGCTGATAGTAGGGATGCTGTCAGGCTGGGTTGGAGTATCTATTCTGATAAAGTTCTTCAGCAGTGCCTTATAGGCTTCTTTTCCCTTCTCCTTATATGACTCATCAAGATATCCCAGACGTGCTCCCTTCAGCATGACATATGTGAACATTGCCGATGCTGTTGACTCAAGATAGTTGCGTGGGTCCTTCACATCAAGAACATCATACCATGCTCCGCTTTCCTTGTCCTGATACTTACACACGGCATCCATAGCCTGTTGCAGCATTGACTTTATCTCTTCACGATGCTTGTAGTTCTCAGGCATTCCGTCCAGTATTTCTGTCATAGCCATTACAAACCATCCCATTGCTCTTGCCCAGGAATGTTGGCTCAAACCTGTCTCTTTGTTTGCCCAGAACATATTATGCTTCTCGTCCCAGGCGTGTTTCCAAAGGCCTGTTGCTTCGTCGTATGTGCGGACAAAGGTGCTGCTAATCTGTTTGAAAGCATCATCATAATATTTGGTTGCTTTCTTGCCCTTCAGGTCTTCGGCTGCCAGTACGTAAAACGGTAATCCCATAAAGATGCCGTCGAGCCATACCTGGTCGTGGTATATATTTTTGTGCCACCAAACACCTTCCTTTGTACGTGGCTGGTTCTCCAGCTGTTTGTAATAGGTCTGCAGGGCTTTGTCAAGACCCGGTTGCGGGAAGAGTTTGTTGAGGCGATATATGAAGTGGGATGTGCGTATGTTGTCAAGATTGAAGTCTTCGTATTTATATCCTACAGTATTTCCCTCTGCGTCAATCATCTGCTTTGCGTAGCTGCATACATATTCCTTCACGGCGTCGTTATGGTATGCCAGCCATGTGTCGAGCATACCCTCCAGTTCTATTCCCATTACGTATGACCACTTGCCTTGAGGGCGCTTTTTCTTGTCTGTAAAGTCAAGGTATATGGGGTTGGGGTTCCGCTGCATCTCACTATAGGTCATCCATTCCGAATAATGTCCGTTGAAGGGCAGTTCCGAAAGCACGGCTTCACCATTGATTATCAGATTCTCGAAATATATGTCGTGTGACTTTCCTGTTCTGCGAACCTTTTCATCACTGACGCCATTGAAGGTGCAGTTCTTTACATTTATATTATATATCTGGTCATCGTCCTCGAGGCCGTTAAGGAGTATGCCATATTTTGATTTCTGACATGTCACATTCTCCATATATACATTCCTTACCGTTGGTATGTGTCCACGTTCAGAAATCTCTTTTGGTTCATATACAAGGTTTATACGCAGAACAGCCTCGCGGCATTGTCCCACCTCGATATTTCGCATATAGATGCCTTCAGTAATGCCTCCGCGACAGGTATTTGTCTTTATGCGAAGTACGCGATCGAGGTTAGGGGAGTCCATCTTACAATCTTCTGCAAAGACATTCTTCACTCCTGCAGAAATCTCAGACCCAACCACAACGCCTCCATGTCCGTCTTCCATAGTACATCCTCGGATGATGATATTCTTCGAAGGTATTCCGTTACGTCTTCCGTCAGCATTTCTTCCTGACTTGATGGCGATACAGTCATCACCTGTATGGAAGATGTTGTTCTCTATCAGTACGTTTTCGCATGATTCAGGGTCGCAACCGTCACCGTTAGGTCCATCGTTGATAATCTTACAGTTGCGGACGGTGATATTCTTTGACAGAACGGGATGAATAACCCAGAATGGTGAGCGCAACATTGTGACGCCCTCAATGAGAATATTCTGGCACTCATAGAAGCAAACTAATTGCGGACGCATTCCGTGTCCCATACCAAAGACGCGCTGTTCTGTTGGCACACCATTGTCGGACATTTTCAGAAGGGTGTTTCTGTTGGTGTCGCCACCTGGCTTGAAAGGCATCTTCTGACTCTCCGTTGTCTTACCTTCCACATATCCGTATTTTGTCGCTCCACACCAAGGCCACCACGTCTCTTTGCTGCCATTGCCGTCGATGGTGCCAGCGCCAGAGATTGCAATGTTTTCGGCCTGATAGGCATAGATGCAAGGAGAATAGTTCATGATGTCGAGTCCTTCCCAACGTGTCTTGACGAGGGGATAGAGAGCCGGCTCATAGGCAAAGAGTAGGGTAGCGCCTTGCTCTATTACCAGGTTGACGTTCGACTGCATGCGGATGGCACCAGTGAGGTATGTGCCTTCTGGAATAATCACCTTTCCGCCTCCTGCCTTCGAACAGGTAGCAATAGCTTTGTTGATAGCCTGCTGATTGGTTTTTGCTGATGCCTTGGGTGAGGCACCGTATTTCGTAACTCTATAACTCTTGTCTGCAAATGTAGGGGCAACAATGCTGCTCTCTATCTGCTTATAAAGTACATTATCCCACCCCTTAGCATTGCTGCTAAGAAATGGGATAATGCTAAGTAGTATTATGCTTAAGATTTTCACTCTGGCTTCATGTTAGTATATACTGTCTGTACATCGTCAAATTCCTCGAGTTTCTCTACCATCTTGTCAATGGTTGCGCGCTGTTCTTCATTAACGTCCTTCAGGTCATTTGGGATGTATGTGAATTCGCCACCGATATCCTCAAAACCTTTCTCCTCAAGGAACTTCTGAATCTGTGCATATGACTTTGGGTCACCATAGACAGAGATTGTTGTCTCGTCCTTCTCCTCGTCATAGTTCTCGTCGTACTCGTCATCAACATTGTAGTCGATAAGCTCCAGAATCAGGTCGTCCATATCGACGTCATCCTTCTTTTTGAAGGTGAAGACACACTTATGGTCGAAGAGGAAGCTTAAGGAACCTGTTGTTCCGAGGTTGCCAGAGAATTTGTTGAATACTGAACGCACATCAGCAACGGTACGTGTGGTGTTGTCAGTCAGAGTGTCCACGAATACAGCAATACCGTGAGGACCATATCCTTCGTATGTCACCTCCTTGTATTCTGACTGGTCCTTACCCATAGCATTCTTGATAGCACGCTCGATGTTGTCCTTCGGCATGTTTTCACGCTTACAGGTAGCGATGATAGAACGCAGTGTAGGATTAGTATCAGGATCAGGACCACCTGCCTTTACTGCTATGGCAATCTGTTTTCCCAGGCGTGTGAAGGTCTTTGCCATATGACCCCAACGCTTCATCTTCGTAGCTTTACGATATTCAAATGCTCTTCCCATGTTGTTGTGTTATTTTTAGTTGTTGTTTATTATCTCAGTTCACAATTAAGTTCCTTCTTCAGGTTCAGAATGAGTTTTGTCATAATAGCTTCAATCTGTCTGTCGTTCATAGTCTTCTCCGGGTCTGTGAAGACGAAGTTAACGGCATAAGACTTCTTACCCTCTGGCAGATTCTTGCCTTCATAGACATCAAACAGCTCTACCTTTGTCAGCAGTTTCTTCTCTGTCTGGCGAGCAATCTTCTCTACCTGCGCAAATTCTATATTTGAATCCAACAACAGTGCCAGGTCGCGTGAAACAGATGGGAACTTAGGTATTTCTGAAAAATGTACCTCTGCTTTCTTTACGGCATTGGTAACCTGTGTCCAATAGATGTCTGCGAAATATACAGGAGCATCGATAAGCACATTGTTAGCCTTATTTGTTGTCTGTGCTTTGTTTACGATACCCATCTCTACGAACACCTTGCCGCTACGGTTCTTCAGGGTGAGGCCTGCAGAGAAAATATCGTTGTCGCTCTTCTCGCATACCAGCATACCTTCTGGCATACCGATGCGTTTGAGGATGTTCTCCACATGAGCCTTCAACTCATAGAAAGAAGAGTCCTCGTTAGGATGCGCCCAAGAGCCTTCTACCTTCTTACCTGTTATCCAGAGTCCCAGGTGTGTCTCCTCGGAATATGCCTTCATAGGATTCTCGTCATCCCTCTTGTCTTCGAAGTGCTGGTAGCAGTTACCAAATTCAAAGAATCTGAGGTTTGGCATCTTTCTGTTGGCATTTCTCATGATGCTCTCAAGACCTCCGAAGAGAAGTGTCTGACGCATCACGTTGAGGTCGCTGGAGAGTGGGTTAACGATAGAAACGAGGTTCTCCTTTGGATATGCCTTCAGTTCGTTATAGTATGCACCCTTTGTGAGGGAGTTGTTAAGTATCTCATTGAAGCCGCTACCTACGAGCTGCTCTGCTACCAGATTTTGCATCTTGTGCCTCTGGTCCTCGAAAGCCTTTGTGGTAAGACTTGACTTCAGCTGGGTAGGAATCTCAACATTGTTGTATCCATAAATGCGGAGGATATCCTCTACAACGTCACAAGGTCTCTGTACGTCAACCCTGTATGCTGGGACAGTAATCTGCAGTCCCTCGGCATCTTCGCTGTTTATCTCTATCTCCAGAGATGTCAAAATGTTCTTGATAACATCGTGACCTATCTTCTTGCCAATGAGGTTATCGACATAAGAGAAGTCCAGTCTCATGGTTGGATTCTCTATCTTGTTCGGATATTCATCTACGATTTCGCTTGAAATTTTCGCACCAGCCAATTCCTTACAGAGCAATGCTGCCTGCTTCAGGGCGTACAGAGTGCCGTTTGGGTCAATACCTCTCTCGAAGCGGAATGAAGCATCTGTGCTCAGTCCGTGTCTGCGGGCAGATTTTCTTATCCATGTAGGATGGAAGTATGCTGCCTCCAGTACCACATTCTTTGTTGTTTCGTAAGTACCGGAACCCTTACCGCCAAAGACACCTGCGATACACATAGGCTCCTCGGCGTTGCATATGGCAAGGTCGTGTTCGCCAAGTATGTGTTCCTCACCATCAAGGGTGATGAATTTCTTTCCGGCATTCTGGTCCTTTACTATAATCTTATGACCAGTCACCATATCAGCATCAAAGCAGTGCAGCGGTTGTCCGTACGCCATCATGATGTAGTTGGTGATGTCAACGATGTTGTTGATAGGACGCAGGCCGATGATGTTCAACTTGTTCTTCAGCCATTCTGGTGATTCCTTTACCTCGCAGTTGGTAAGACTGACGCAAGCATATCTGCGGCAAGCCTCAGTATTTTGTATCTCAACATCGATGGTGAGGTCGTGATTATCTACCTTGAAGTCTTTGTCCGATGGCTTGTGGATTGATGTCTTGTAACCATTAGAGCAAAGCCAAGCATACAAATCGCGTGCTACGCCGTAGTGGCTCAGGCCGTCAGCTCTGTTGGCAGTAATGTCAACCTCTATGAGCCAGTCGCTCTCAAGGTTGTAATATTCTGCTGCAGGAGTGCCCACCTTAGCATCTTCCGGTAATACTATGATACCCTCGTGGCTGGTGCCAATGCCGATTTCGTCCTCGGCACATATCATGCCGTTAGACTCTACACCACGCAGTTTTGATTTCTTTATCTTGAACTCCTTGTCGCCATCATACAGTACGCATCCCAGGTCGGCTACTATCACCTTCTGTCCTGCTGCCACATTGGGAGCACCGCATACTATCTGTGAGGGTTCTTCTTTACCTAAATCAACGCTGCAAACGTGCATGTGGTCACTGTCAGGATGAGGCTCGCAAGTGAGAACCTGTCCTACGTATAATCCTTTAAGGCCACCTTTGATAGTCTGAACTTCTTCCAATGCGTCCACTTCAAGACCAGTGCTGGTAAGTGCCGCACACACCTCTTCCGGTGTAAGGTCAAAGTCAACATACTCTTTCAGCCATTTGTACGAAATATTCATGTCGTTATATTTTATTTTGATTTGTTCTTACTTCTATTAAAGCGGTGCAAAATTACGAAAAAAATTCCTTATATACAAATTTTTTTGTACCTTTGCCCAAGAATTCATAACTCTTAACTCTTAACTCTTAACTCTTAACTATAATAAAGTGCGATATTTTATCCATCTATCATACGACGGTTCGCGCTATCACGGATGGCAGATACAGCCCAATGGCATCAGCATTGAGGGCGAGATAGAACGTTGTCTCTCGACGTTGCTTGGAGTCCCTGTCGACATCGTGGGTGCAGGCCGCACGGATGCCGGGGTTCATGCCAGGCATATGGTGGCCCATTTTGATGTTGAGGAGCCGGTTGCCGATACCTCGCAGCTGACGTACAAGCTCAACAGAATGCTTCCGCCTGACATCAGGATAGAGAAGACGGAGAGTGTGCCTGACGATATGCATGCACGCTTCTCTGCAAAGTGGCGCACATATCATTATTATCTTTCCTTAAAACCAACTCCCTTCAATCGTCATTATACCTGGCTTTGCCATTACGACCTCGATTTTCCGCTTATGAACGAGGCAGCGCGTATGCTGATGGAATACAAGGATTTTGCGTGTTTCTGCAAGAGTCATACCGATGTCAAGACCACCCTCTGCGATGTTGTGGAGGCAGAGTGGGTAAAGACGGGTGACTCCGAATGGTTTTTTGTCATCAAGGCCAATCGCTTCTTGCGAAACATGGTGCGTGCTGTTGTCGGTACGCTGGTTGAGGTGGGCCGCCATCGCATGACCCTTGAGCAGTTCCGCTCCGTCATAGAGGGCAAGAGCCGCTGCCAGGCCGGTGAGTCAATGCCCGCCAATGCCCTGTTCCTCGAAAAGATAGAGTATTGACTCAAAAGTTCAACTAAGTAGGGATTATTCTTGCTTTTGGTTAGGATAATTCTCACTTTTAGTTGGGATTTTCTTCAAAAATACGTCGCAGAATAATAAAACTACGTCGTGAAATAATAAAAATACGACGTAAAATAATAAAATGACGTCGAAGTTTTTGTTATTTAGTTAGGATTTCGTAACTTTGCACCTAACTAATCGCAAGTATTATCCATACTAAGTGTAAGAATTATGGCTAGGTATATCAAGAGAGAAATGGTTGACCTGAACAACCCGGGGCAGACCATATTTACGTACAGGATGCAGACGATGCCGATGGACAACGCGGACTTCATAGAGGACTGTGCGCGGAACACTACTTTTTCGGGGCCGGAGATTATGGGCATCCTCAGCCTCGTGGCCGACCAGCTGGCAAAGCGCATGGCACGCGGATACAGCGTCACCATCGACGGACTGGGCACCTTCAAGGCACAGATAGGACTGACCCGCGATGCACGGAAACGCCTGAACGAAGAGGCATCATCCCCCACAACGGACGAGAGCGATGACAGCACGCAGCGTTCGCTGAACGCACGTAGTCTGGAGGTGACGGGAATATTGTGGAAGCCAGCGAAGTCGCTCGTCAGGGACACCAACTGCGAATGCCGTCTGGAACGTGGTGGCGAGGAACCGCTGCGCAAGTCGAAATACACCCTCGAGGAACGCAGGGCACGGGCACTGGCATATCTGGAAAAGCACACCGTGATGCGTGTCAGCGACTATGTGCGCCTAACAGGGCTGTCGCACACCAAGGCCGCCAAAGAACTGAACAATATCCCTGGTGTCAAGTCCGAAGGCTCAAGAAGCAGTAAAGTTTTCTTTGCAGAATAGTCTCTCCCTCACTTTTCGCTAACCGCTAACCTTTCTATATTTGTACAGCTGATACGTATTTACCAGATTGTGCCAGATGGAGTAGAAACCGCCGGCGGTGGCGCTGATGGGCGACAGGAAGGTGTAGCCCAGCCAGATGGCGAAGATGGTGTTTTTCTGTCCCAGGGCCTGACCGCCTTCGAGACGGAAACCGTAATGTCCGCCAATGGCTTTTCCGAGCCAGAACTGCAGCAGGCATCCCGCTAAAGAAACGACAGCGATGCCCGTCATCTCGGCAATGCTGATGCTGCTGTTATAAAGGGCTCTCACGGTAACTGCTATCGCTAATGATAATGCTACTGTCCACATGTGAAATCCCAAGTCCTTTTGGCTTAGTATCATGTTGAGCAGCCTCGGAAAGAAATATCTCACGCCCCATGCCAGGAACAACGGTGCCAGCAGCAGGGGGAAGACGTTTTTCAGTATCAGCAGCAGGGTGGGCAGGAAGGCCATCCCGTGACGTGCCGAGGCGAGGGGCAGGAAGATGGGTATCATGACGGCTGCCACGATGCATACGAGGATGGTGTAGGATGTAGTGAGTCCGGCATCACCGCCCAGTTTTGACGTCACTACGGCACATGCCGTCGCGGTGGGGCATATCATAACCAGCAGGAAGGTCTCTGCCAGCAGCCGGTATTCCGTCTGCGGAAAGAGGTAGAGCACTGTGCATGTGATGATGAAGAAAATGCACTGTATCATCAGCAGCCACAGGTGTAGCATCTTGGGCTTCAGGGCCGACGGCGGCACTTTGCAGAATGTCACAAAGAGCATGCAGAAGAGCAGCACGGGCTGCAGCCATTCTATGCCGTGTACGATGTCGCCCTTTACGTCTGCCGACAGTGGGAGTTCGCGCCCGATGACATATCCCAGCGCCCCTGTCGTCATCGAGATGGGAAGGGCCCAGTTCTTTATGAAGCGGAGAAGCATTTCTTTACGCCTTGTTCTCTATGTTCGACGTGCACCTCGATGCCGTATTTCTCATGTATGTGTTCTGCCAGATGCTGTGCGGAATAGACGCTGCGGTGCTGTCCGCCGGTGCATCCAAAGGAGAACATCAGACTCGTAAAGCCTCGCTTTATGTATCGCTCCACATGGGCATCGGCCAGCTTGTAGACACTCTCCAGGAATGTCAGTATCTCACCGTCGTCTTCCAGGAATCGTATCACCGGCTCGTCGAGTCCCGTGAGTTGCTTATACTGCTCGTAACGCCCCGGGTTGTGGGTAGAGCGGCAGTCGAAGACATATCCGCCGCCGTTGCCGGAGGTGTCCTCGGGAATGCCTTTCTTGTAAGAGAAGGAATAGACCCTCACCACCAGCGGACCCTTGCCGTCATATTTTGATACCGATGCCTTTCCCTCGACTTGCGGCTTTTGCTTCGGGGCAAACTGCGGCAGCTCTGTCAGCTGCTTCAGTATGGTGACAAGGTAAGGGTAGGGGTAATTGTTCTTTGCCAGCAGGTTGCGCAGGTTCTGTATGGCGAATGGTATGCTCTCGATAAAGTGTGCCTTGCGCTCGAAATATCCCCGGAAGCCGTATGCCCCCAACACTTGCATGGTGCGGAAGAGCACAAACAGCTGCAGCCTTTCGTTGAAGGCCCTGAAGGAGGGTACTTCGGTATAATGTTTCAGGGACTCGTAATACTCCTTTATGAGTTCCTTCCTCAGGCTGTCAGAATAACGTGCGGCTGCCTGCCACAGGAATGATGCCACGTCGTAGTAATACGGTCCGCGACGACCTCCCTGGAAGTCTATGAAATAAGGCTTCCCCTTTGCGTCGAGCATCACATTGCGGGCCTGGAAGTCGCGGTAGAGGAACGACTCCACCGGTGCGGAAGTGCTTGCCTCAAGGTCTTTTGCCAGAAGGCGGAAGTTTGCCTCCAGTTTCAGTTCGTGGAAGTCTGGCAGAGTCTCCTTGAGGAAACAATACTTAAAATAGTTGAGGTCGAAGAGTATGCCCTCCTGGTCGAAAGCCGGCTGCGGATAGCACACTGAGAAGTCCAGGCCTCGTGCACCTCTTATCTGCATGTTAGGCAGTTCGCGGATGGTACGCCTGAGCAATTCCTTCTCCTTTACGTTATAGCGCCCTCCGGCATCGCGGCCACCCTTTATGGCATCATACAGCGACAGGCTGCCGAGATCGTTCTGTATGTATCTCAGTTCGTCCTCGCTCTCTGCCAGCACACGTGGTACGGGGAGCTTTCGCTTGGTGAAATGTTTTGCCAGCGACAGGAAGGCGTGGTTCTCATCCCTCGATGTTCCCACACAGCCGATGTATGTCTTGCCATCCTCGTCTGTTATCCTGTAATATTCGCGATTGCTGCCGGCCCCTGGCAGTCTCTCCATCTTTGCCGGCTCTGTGCCGTGCCAGGTGGTATATAGCTCTTTTAGTTTTTGCATAGTGCTCGCATTAAAATGTCTGTGTCTCCTAACTTTCCGTTTATCAGGCATACGGCCTCCACCTTTGCCTTCATGCACAGCGTGTTGTCAGGCAGGCGGTAGATATCCTGCAGGAAGATATATCTCAATCCCTCCTTCACCATGTTTATGCGTACGGCATATTCGTCGCGTGAGCGGAGAGGCACTTTGAAGCGCATCTCTATCTTTGCCACAACGCAGTCGATGCCCTGCTCATGAAGCTCGGCAAAACTGATGCCGTTGGCAAGCAGAAATTCATGACGTGCATGCTCAGTATAATGTTGGTAGTTGGCATTATTCACAATGCCCTGCAGGTCGCATTCATAATCGCGAACCTTATCCTTATGTTCAAATAAATATTCCATTTTGTATGAGACTATTTCTGAATAATCTTCCTCTCTCCATTTATGCATACCACATAGATGCCACGAGGCAATTGTCTCAAAGCATTTGCAGAAGCAGTGCTGAGAATACGTCGGCCCGTCAGGTCATAGATGCCATCGGCACATGCAGCTTTTCGTACCTCATACGACTTGTCAGCAAGTTGGTTGATGCCTGTATCATCAATATTACGCACAGGGCAGAACATCCACTGACGATGGGTTGGGGTATCGGTGTCGGCTGTGTATTGCCATGTACAAACAGTTGTACCCGCACTGCTGTTGGCATTGCTGAGGTCAAAGGCGTAGCTGCTATAGCTGGCTGGTGATATCTTATAGTAAGGTAAATCAATGGCGTTCAGATAGAACTTCTGTTCGGAAGATGTCGAAGTCTGTGCAGTCAGTTTTGACGAGCCAGAGGCTCTAAAAGAAGTTAATAGCTCGCCTCGCGCATTTTCAAGAATGAAAGGTCCGGAGTAATTGACAGAAGCCCCGTTCTTTCTGAGTCTCCAGCGTTGGTTTTCGCCATAAGTGGTGTTCTCTATCGTTATTGCTCCGTTTGCTGCGGCAGTCAGGGCTGTGGTAAGGTTGTGACGTGGCACGATGATATATTCTGTATCTTCCTCCAGTTTCTGTCTTTCAGTGATTCCGTCCACTGGTATCACGAGTGTGGTGATGCTCTGGGTGGGGAGCTTTACCATTAGCGATGATTCATCGAGTGTAAAGTCCTGCACACTCTTCAAACTTTCTGTTGAAGATGTGCGATAGGCTTTGATGTCGCTGGCATTGGGTAAACCGATAAACTGCGTCAGATCTATATGGTGGTAAGCCAGGTTACCCTCGTTCAGCAGCACAAGTACGAGAGAGTCCCGCGCCTCGTTCATAGCAGCTAATGATTGGTCGTTGAGCGATGCTATAATGCTGTAGCCGCTCTTTATAAAGCGTGAGCACTGCTGGCGCACGTAGAAGTTCTTCACCTTTGAGTATGTCTGCTGGCTGAAGTTGCCTCGGATGGTGCACCACTGGTCGTTTGCTTCTTCCATATACTGCCAGTCAATCCATGTCTCAGGTTGCAGGTAGCGCATATCGTCGAACAACTTCTGTGTCAGGCTCAGATTGCCACCAATACCGTTGCCGCCAGCGCCTACTTCACTCATCCATAGTGGTATGTTGTCCTGATGAGCCAGAAAAGCCATGTGTACGCGGTCGGCATTACTTCCCGAATATGTGTGTGTATTCCACTGCCCTATCTTTGAGAGCACATTGCCCTGCTTGTAAGCCTTGTAACCATTGACGGCCAATCCCACGTTCGTCTCGTCGGATGCTGAGATTACGGTGGTTAGTCCTGATGCGTCGAGGATGGGTTTGAGTACTTTGATAAAGTTTACCTGCGAAGCATAGTCGAAGTGACATCCCTCCTGCGGGCCGTTGGCGTACCAGAAATTAGTCACAGATTCGTTGAACGGCTCCAACGTCTTGAACTCTATGCCGTATTCATCCTTATAATGCTTGCATACATCTACCAGATAGTGGGCAAACTCCTCGTAATATTCCGGCTTTAGGTTGTCTTTTCCACCATCTGTGTTTCCGCTCACGCACCCGCTGTATGTCATATAGTAAGGACATGAATTGCTGAATGCCTCAAATACGGCATCTGGTCTCTTCTCACGTATCTTTAGCATAATCTTACGTTGTGCCTCGTCGCGGTCCCAATGATATACATCACCAGAGAAATCTTTGAAGCCCTCCATTTCTGCTCTCAGACCCTTGCCGTTACCCATGTGGTGGGGCGTGCAATGTTTGTTCTCGGGGTCATCGCCACCACCGATGTTATAGCGGAAATGGCTGTAGTTCAACCCTGTAGGACTGGTCAGCCACGTTACTATCTCGTCAATTTTCGCATCGCTCCACTTGCCGCACATACCAGCCCACCAGCATAGTGAGACACCCCATCCGTCAAACTTCTGACGTACTATTGATGGAAAAATCATGTAGGAGAGAGTATCAATAGGTATCGTGCCGTTTGGTTTGTCGCTGAAGAACCAGAAATGCTTCATGTCAGAGCCGTTCTTGTCGGAATA
>CADCAX010000006.1 GCA_902799455.1 uncultured Prevotellaceae bacterium | reverse complement strand
AAGTTCTCTGCTAACGGTGCAGAAATAAAGTAAGGCTTTAGTGATGAAGCAAAATAGTTGTATTGTATTGTATTGCGCGGTGCTGCTTTTCCTTACCTCGTGTAAGGGGGGCAGCACCCCAGTTTTAAGTGAGGAGGGTCCCTTCTCACGCGTCATTGTGACGACAACAGTACACACTGCCCTCTTTCGCGAGTTGGGTGCCGGTGACTGCATTGTTGATACATGCGAGATTGATGACGGCAACCCCGACATCGAGCGCATCATCAGCATGAATCCCGATGCCATCTTCCTGTCACCTTACGAGGGTCAGAATTTTGAGAAGATACGCCGTCTAGGTATTCCTATTGTCGAGATGCCCGACTATCTGGAGTCTACCCCATTGGGCAGGGCGGCATGGATGAAGCATTACGGCAAGTTGCTGGGCAGGGAGCGCGAGGCTGACAGCCTGTATGCTGCCGTAGAGAATGCCTATAATGCCCTGCGCGATTCTGTACGTCAGTATCTTGCGGAGAGTAAGACGTCAAAGCCACGCGTATTTACCGAGACAAAGATAAGCTCTACGTGGTATATCGCCACCGGTGACTCATACATCGCCAGACTCATTGCCGATGCCGGCGGTGACTATGTGTTCAAGGACGTAGAGGGCAAGGGCTCAAAACCTTTCAATCCGGAGGTGGTGTTCGACAAGGCACAGGATGCTGACATATGGATGTTTAAATATGGTGCCTCCCGCGACAAGACAATGGCGGAGTTGGCTGCCGACTGGACTAACAACAGCCATTTTCGGGCTTTCCAGCAGGGCATGGTATTCGGATGCAACCTCTCAAAAACACGTTACTTTGAAGAGACACCGTTCCATCCCGAACTGTTGCTGCGCGACTTCATAAATATCATCACACCCGGCACACTAAAAGACACCTCACTGCGTTATTACAAAAGACTGCAATGAATAATTCATAATGCATAATTGTTAATGTCTCGAGTACTTTCACTTCTCATCATCCTTCTGTTGCTGCTCTTTGTCGGCAACCTGCTTTTCGGTTCTGTGAGCATCCCTGCCGACCAGGTGTGGGCAATCCTCTGCGGTGGTGAGGCAGAGAAGGAGTCGTGGCGTTACATAGTGCTTGAGTCGCGTCTGCCACAGGCTGTCACCGCCATTCTCTGCGGTGCGTCGCTGGCCGTCTCGGGTCTCTTGCTCCAGACGTCGTTCCGCAATCCTCTGGCAGGACCTTCCATCCTCGGCATCACCAACGGTGCCTCCCTAGGTGTGGCAATCGTCATGCTCATAGCCGGTGGTACGGTAGCCGGTGCCGGTGGCAACATCGCCGTAGTACTCGGAGCACTCATCGGTTCGCTGGCAGTAATAGTTTTGCTGCTGTTCCTGGCATCGGTGATACGTTCCAACATCATGCTCCTCATAGTGGGCATCATGGTCAGCTTCCTCGTCTCGTCGATAGTGTCGCTGACGTATATCTTTGCCAATGCCGACAATGTTCACGCCTATGTAATGTGGGGCATGGGCAGTTTCTCCGACGTCACCACCAAGCAGTTGCCGTGGTTTGGCAGTGTCTCACTATTGGCGCTCCTTCTTGCGGTAACCCTGATAAAACCCCTCAATGCTTTGCTTCTGGGTGACGACTATGCCCACAAC
Source organism: uncultured Prevotellaceae bacterium (assembly GCA_902799455.1). Classification (GTDB taxonomy): domain Bacteria; phylum Bacteroidota; class Bacteroidia; order Bacteroidales; family Bacteroidaceae; genus Prevotella. The sequence goes on along the minus strand of CADCAX010000006.1, from coordinate 34,343 downwards.
TTGGGCATCAACATCCATCGCACACGATGGATGATACTCCTTTCCACCGGTTTGCTGACAGCCATCGCAACGGCCTACTGCGGTCCCGTGGCATTTCTCGGACTCGCCACGCCCCATATAGCGCGTCTGATGCTCAATACCAGCAACCACCTGCAGGTACTCCCCACCACCATATTGACCGGTGCCACCATGGCTCTGGCATGCAACCTCATCTGCATCATCCCACCTGTCATGATACCCCTCAACGCCGTAACACCAATCTTCGGTGTTCCCGTGATACTCTATATTATCTTCCGCAAAGCGGAGTAACGGATAACGGTTAATGGTTAAGAGTTAATGGTTAAAGATTGTGGATTATTGTGCTAAAAAAGTAGCAAAATATTCACAAAAAAAAACCAAGACGTACGTGCAATTTCATTTTTATTTTTTACTTTTGCAGTACAATTAAACTAAAACTGTTTTCACGCTATGAAACGTTATTTCGTCCTGGCAATAATGATGCTGTGCATATGCACGTCATACGCGCAACATCGTAGTATTAAGGTACGCCACAACTATCCCCTCGACTCTATCAGGATGAGCGACCCTGCTATTCTGGCAGACAAGAAGACCAATATGTATTATATGACAGGCACTGGCGGCATGATGTGGCGCAGCAGCGACCTGAAGCTGTGGGACGGACCTTTTGTTGTCACCCAGTTTGACAAGAATTCATGGATGGGCGACCGTCCTGCCATTTGGGCTGCAGAGCTGCATCAGATGGGAGACAAATATTACTACTTCGCCACCTTTACCAACCATAACGTAAAGATAGACACGGTAAGGGGAAACGTCATTGAGCGCAGAGCCTGTCAGGTACTGAGGGCTGATAATCCTATGGGCCCTTATCAGGCCTTCGGAGATGCCACCTACCTGCCTGCCGACAGACCCACTCTCGACGGAACATTATGGTATGACACAGACGGAAAGCCCTATCTCGTATTCTGCGGAGAATGGCTGCAGAACTGGAACGGCACGATAGAGAAGATAGAACTAAAGCCCGACTTCAGCGGCACCGTAGGAGAGCCGAAGGTGTTATTCCGCGCCAGTGACTCCCCTTGGAGCAGAGAGCGTGATTCTGACGGAAAGGTGACCTGGAACAAAGTAACAGACGGCCCTTGGCTGTTCCGTACGGCAACAGGCAAACTCGGAATGCTCTGGACATCATGGGTATTCGGAGACTACACCCAAGGCGTGGCATACTCTGAAAGTGGCACCCTCGACGGGCCGTGGGTACAGGAGCCCGACCCCATAACACCTCCCAACTACGGCCACAGCATGCTGTTCCAGCGCTTCGACGGACAATGGATAATGTCAGTCCACAGCCATGCCCACGACTCCTGGGGCCGCACAGTACGCAAGCCACACTTCTTTGAAGCAGACCTCTCAGGAGACAAACTGAAAGTCAAGTATTAGTTTCAATTCCCCTATAAACTAACAATCCCTGACAGAAGAACTGCCAGGGATTGTCGTCTTTTAAAATTCGGTCATAGACCGGAGGCTAATTATTAATTATTAATTGTTAACTATTAATTAAAACTATCCCTCCTCTACACCAAAAACGCCAGGGACAGATACTGTCTTAAAAACCAAACTTTTTGGGTAACATTGAATAACAAAACAAGCCCCTTTGAGCATAACACTCAAAGGGGCTTTATCGTAAGTTTTCGGGCAATCAATTAGAGATTGCCTCTTTCCTTATCAAGATAATACTTGTAGGTTGCTACAGACAGCTCGTCGCAGGCTGGCTCATCACATACTACGATTGCGTGTGGGTGCATCTGAAGCATTGATGCTGTCCACATGTGTGAGATATTACCGTCGATGATGTGCTTCAGGGCACGTGCCTTATGATGACCGTTACATACGAGGAGCACCTCCTTGGCAGCCATTACAGTGCCGATGCCGACAGTGAGGGCCTGTGTAGGAACCTTTGACATATCGCCGTCGAAGAAACGTGAGTTGGCAATGATGGTGTCAGTAGTAAGGGTTTTTACACGGGTCTTTGATGTCAGGGAAGAACCTGGCTCGTTGAATGCCAAGTGGCCGTCAGGACCGACACCGCCCATGAAGAGGTCGATACCACCAGCAGCCTCAATAGCCTTCTCGTAATCCTCACACTCTTTCTTCAGGTCGGGAGCATTGCCGTCGAGGATATGAACATTCTCCTTCTTGATGTCGATATGTGAGAAGAAGTTCTTCCACATGAATGAATGGTAAGACTCTGGATGATCCTCTGGAATCTTAACATATTCATCCATATTGAAGGTAATGACATTAGCAAATGATATCTCGCCAGCCTCGTACTTCTTGATAAGTTCACGGTACAAGCCAAGAGGTGATGAGCCAGTAGGGCAGCCTAACTTAAATGGCTTCTCAGGTGTTGGATTTGCTTCCTTAATACGCATGGCAACATAGTTTGCTGCCCACTTGGACAAACGATCGTAGTCCGGTTCAATAATTACTCTCATACTTTTTTTGTTATTAAAGATTTCGTGCCTTCGGGACCTGCTACCAAAAAAGTATAAACTTCAGGGGTTTCCTTTCGGCAAAGTTTGTTATATTATTTCGGCACAAAAGTATTAAAAAAATATCGTTTATGCTAACATAATGTTGTTAAAAAACTACAAATTATGGTGAAAACGTCAACAGCAACTAATTGCGGAAGACAATTTTCCCCGTTTCGTAGTCCATTGAATCGATGATAGCGACAGATTCCACCTGATACCCCTGAGCACGGAGGTTCTTGCCTCCATTCTGCTGGCCTTTCTCGACGGCAACGCCTAAACCGACCACCTCGGCACCTGCCTGATGGACGATATCGATAAGCGCACCCATAGCCTGACCGTCAGCAAGGAAGTCATCAACGATAAGCACCTTCTCACCTGCCAGCATATATGGTTTTGAGACAAAGACGTTATTGCTCTTCTTATGTGTGAAGGAATAAGCCTCTGCGATGTACTTGTCATCGGTACTGTTGGCTGTCTCGCCCTTTTTGGCGAAGACAATAGGGACATCATATATCTCACCCATAAGAGTGGCAATGGCAATACCTGAAGCCTCAATAGTAAGAATCTTTGTTACCTCCTTACCCTTGAAACGACGCTTCAGCTCGTATGCTATCTGACGGATGATGTCAATATCAATCTGATGGTTGAGGAAATTGTCAATCTTCAGGATGTTTCCCTCTTTGATGGTTGCATCAGAGAGAATCTTTTCTTCAAGGAAATTCATTTTTTCGCCTCCTTATCTTTTGGAAGAAATATATTGAGTATAACAGCAATCAGGAAAACTACTGCCACGCAATTCTCTGCAAAAACAGTCCTGACAAGTTCCGGGAACAGATGGAACATATCAGAAGCCTGGGTGAAGCCGAGACCTACAGACAGAGAAAGAGAAGATATTATCATATTCCGCTGTGAGAAACCGCTGCGGGCCATCATGCCAAAGCCGGCAAACAGAATGGAACCGAACATCAGGAGTGTACAACCGCCCAAGACTGCCTGCGGTATTGTCGTCAGAGCATAGCCGACAACCGGGAAAATACCACCGAGAATCATTATGCATGCTCCCGTAGCAATGGTGAATCGGTTGACAACGCCGGACATGGCTGCAAGACCTACGTTCTGAGAGAAAGAGGTAATTGGGGTACAGCCGAATATGCCTGCAATGGAAGAAACAAAACCGTCACAAGAGATTGATGCACCCATCTCCTCCTTATGGGGATTACGCTTCAGCGCTCCATTACACAATGCGCTGGTATCACCGATTGTCTCTGTTGCAGAAACAAGATATACACAGATGATGGAGAGTATGGCGCCAATGTTAAATACCGGCTTGAACGGCAGCGCCTGAGGCAGTGAAACAACACCCTGCTGAGTAATTCCGTAGAAATTTACCATACCCATACAAGCAGCGAGAATATAGCCTACGATAAGACCTACCAACACCGAGAGAGAACGCAGGAAACCTTTTGCAAACACCTGACAAACAAGACAGGCAACCAATGTCACGGAACCAACGATCCAGTTATTTATCGAACCGAAGTCTGCAGCACCCTGACCACCGGCAAAACTGTTTGCACCAATTGGCAACAGCGAGAAACCGATGGCGGTAACGACTGTTGCTGCCACAATGTGCGGAACGAGCTTTACCCAATACTTTGCAAAAAGTCCCAACACGCCTTCCACAAGACCACCAACAATGACAGCTCCCATCAGGACTCCCATTCCCTGGGTTGTGGCAACACCGATAGAAAGAGACAGGAAGGTAAAGGAAATACCCATAACAATAGGAAGACGGGAACCGATACGCCATATAGGATACAGCTGTACCAAAGTACCGATACCTGCTATCACCATACAGTTCTGGATAAGCACCGCACTCACTCCCGGAGCGATGCCTACAACATTTGCAAGAATTATTATTGGCGTTATATTGCTGACAAACATCGCCAGCACATGCTGCAGACCGAAAGGTATCGCCTTCCCTATAGGTACACGGCCATCAAGTTGATAGAGATTGTTTATATCAGACATTACTTAATGCACACGACTTAATTAGAAAACATACTTCGCAGCAATGGTTGGATTCCACATAAAGGTCTTTGTCTTCTTGCCTTCAGGAGTAGTTACCCAAATGAAATCATTGCTGAACTCCCACTCTGTACCAATGCTGAAGCCCTTTGTTGCAGGGAAGTTAAGCCAGAACTGTGGCTCAGAAAGGAATACGAGGCCTTTTCTCTGCTCACCCTTTGCAGCATCGAAACGTGGTGTGTAGCCATACCACAGGTCAGCGAAACCAGCGAAGGTGCACCATCCGTGAGCAAATGTTGTACTCCATACTGCTGTTGCCTGGAAAGAAGCGATAGCCTTATAGTCACCGGCACCATTATACTGTGACTTCTGCTTCAGGTACTGCTTATACATAAGCTGGAAAGAGAATGTCTTGGAAAAGTCCTTGTTATGCCAGTTCCATGCCGGACCGAGGAGGAAGCATTGCTGGAAACGGGAAGTAGCATAAGAACTGTTTCTCTCTGCATACTTATTGTTTGTCAGACCGCCATCATACTCTATATGAGCAGCAAAAGTGTTTGACTCTGCAGGCTTTGCAAAGGTGAACTCACGGCTAATCTCCCAGTAAGCACCTGCAATACCGTCAGAATAGTAGTCCATATCAACAAAGAAGTAGGTAGAACCGAGGCGGTCGGGCTTGAACATCTCCACAGTAGATGTCAGCTTTGGACGGTTTGGTTCTGACGCTGAATTGATATTACGACCGAGGTCATAATGTAACTGAATGTTTACCTGAGCCTGTGCGCTCAAAGAAGCAACTGCCATCAAGGCAAAGAAAAAGATCTTTTTCATACTATAAACTATTTTTTGTTATGTAAATATAATGATATTTTAGAAATTCAATAATGTAACTCGCTCTTATCGAGCCCGCCCTTATCGATGGCACGCCAAGCCCAGGCTATATATGCCAGGACGAATGGTACGAGGACAGACACTATTGTCATTACCGTGAGTGTGAACTCTGACGATGAACTGTTAGCAATGTTAAGTGATGACTGCATGTCCACCAATGAAGGATAATAGCACGTATTATTTAAGCCTGCGACAAGTAGAAGTGCCAGCACTGTCAGCACCGTACCGACTCCTGCATACCATATTCCGCAGCTGCACTTCTTTATAGCAGTCATTGCGATTCCGGCAAGTACAGAAACAACTCCTGCAAGGAACAGTAGAAGAACAACAGGCATCGCAAGGAAGTTGTGCAGATACTTATACTCCTCAATATATACAACACCCTTTTCATCAACAGCCCAACCGTCTTTTATCAGAAGATAAACGGCAAAGGCTACGAACAGGATAACGAAAGGCACCGCATTTGCTATAACGCGGGCTGGAACAGCAGCCTTTATTCCCTCATCGTTCACATTATTATATATATATAGGAGGCCTAAAGTGCGTGAAAGGAACAGTACGGCGATGCCAAGAATGACGTTCCACGGATTAAGAACCGCCTCAAGACCATGAGCAGGATTTGCCCATGAAGAGATGATGCCACCGGCTCCCATAACGTCCTTATTAACAATGAACTCAGCACCATTGAAGAATGTGCCTACGGCAGCGCCCACCAACAACGGGCCGAAGATACCGTTAATTATCAAAAACCATCTGTAAGCATTCGTGCCGAAGACATTTCCGGGCTTTGACTGGAACTCATAGGCCACAGCCTGAAGCACGAAGGAGAAGAGGATAAGCATCCATACCCAGTAAGCACCACCAAAAGAGGTGGAATAGAACAATGGGAAGGAAGCGAAGAAAGCCCCTCCGAACGTTACGAGAGTAGTGAATGTCAGTTCCCACTTGCGACCTGTAGAATTAATTATTAAACGTCGCTCCTCTTCTGTCTTACTAAGAGAAAAAATCATAGTATTTGCACCCTGAACAAATGTCAAAAACACAAAGAGCGCACCAAGGAGGCTCACTACGAACCACCAATACTGTTGTAAGAATGCGTAATCCATGATTTACTTTTGATTATTTATTGCGTTACACATTATACGTATTTCTGCCACCAGAAGTGCAGTAAAGAGCACAGCAAATATCATTGTTGTTATTATGACATTGCCAACAGAGAGACTGGACACAGCAGCAGATGTAGGCAACAATCCCTGTATTGCCCACGGCTGGCGTCCGACTTCAGCAAGAATCCATCCACACTGACCTGCTATATATACACAGGGAACTGCAACTATTGCAGCTAGGTGATACCACTTGAATTTCTCAAGCTGCTTCTTATAGTCAAACCAAAGAGAGACGAGGAAAATAAGGACGCATAGAGAGCCAAGCCCTATCATGAGACGGAAGCACCAGAAGCACAATGGTACATTAGGAACCAAGTCGTCCGGACTGTCCAAGTATCCATATCCGAAATTCTCCTTATACTTATTAAACTGCACCAATGCCGCCTTCGCCTGTGGTGAGTCTGCCCCACCCTCCTTAAGAGCCTGACGGTACGTACGGAAAGCTTCTAAGGCAATCTTTCCCGATGCTATTTTCTCTGCACCCTCAGTCTTTATATCTTCAATTCCAGCAACATAGCCATTCCAATCATGCGTAGCAAGGAGAGACAGCACATGAGGGACTTCCACACCTGGCACGATGCTGAATGGTGCACCTTCACCTCCTTTTTCAAGGCCTTCAGCTGCCGCCAACTTCATTGGCTGCTCTCTTCCCATCAACACTCCAGAGGCATCACCGGAACCCATACATAATGCGGCACCTACGAGACCTACGGCAGCTCCGACGCGAATGGAACGCTTTGCCAACTCTATATTCCTATTCTTCAAAAGATACCAGCAACTTACGCCCACGACAAAGGCACCTCCAGTCATCCAGCCGCTGAACACTGCATGACAGAACTTCACTACCGCTGTACCAGAGAAAGCCACAGCAAAGAAGTCCATCATCTCATTACGGACTGTCTCGGGATTAAACTCCATACCGACAGGATGTTGCATCCAACTGTTGGCAACTAATATCCACCATGCAGAAATCGATGCTCCGAGAGCCGTCATCCACGTAGCAGTAAGGTGAACCCCACGGGAGACCTTATTCCATCCAAAAAACATCAATCCTATGAATGTTGCCTCCATAAAGAAAGCGAGGATACCTTCTATGGCCAATGGGGCACCGAAGATATCTCCTACAAACCAAGAATAATTAGACCAGTTGGTACCGAATTCGAATTCCAGGATTATTCCCGTTGCCACACCGATGGCGAAGTTTATACCAAAGAGCTTCTGCCAGAATTGTGCAGTGGTCTTCCAGAATTCATCCCTTGTGCGGTAATACAACGTTTCCATGACTCCGGATACAACCGCCAATCCAAGTGTCAGCGGCACAAAGAGCCAATGATAACAAGCAGTGAGTGCAAATTGCGCTCGGGACCATTCAATGAGTTCGTTCATAATAGATTTTTATTGATTTATAGTTGGTGAATTAGGTTGTAACAAGAACAGACGTATAATGCCAAAGATAATAGCAAGCTTTATGATGACGAGAATCCACAGTTGCCGTCCCCACGTCATGCCTTTTATTCCATCAGCATAAAATCTGTATATGCGTTTAAAAATGTTAATAATGCGACTCTTAACAATAAATAACAGCCACAAAGGTAAAAAAAATCGCAAAAAACACCAAAATTTTTGTTAAGAAATATGTTTTTTTCCCTCACATATCCATATATATAATAAAAAATGTGTAACTTTGTGAACTGTTTTTAGCATCTACTAATGATAGAAGTAACAGAACATACCATAGACGTCAATGCCCTTCTTCGCTCCAAGATGGGCAAGAAAGCGTATTATGTTCCACGTTTCCTCGTCAACTGGTTAACAAGAATCATTCACCAAGACGAGGTCAACGCAATTCTGTGGAAATACCGAGATAAAACCGGTATAGAATGGGTTGATGATGTTCTTCAGCATTTGAAGCTGAGAGTTGAGGTTAAAGGGCTTGAGAACCTGCCAAAATCTGATGACGAGAAGCGATACACTTTCTGCAGCAACCATCCTTTGGGAGGGCCTGACGGTTTGCTGATTGCCCAACTCTTAGGCCATCAGTACAACGGAAACATACGATTGTTGGTTAATGACCTGCTGATGAATCTGCCCGGTCTTGCTCCGCTTTGTATTCCGGTCAACACTGTGGCTCATAAAAGCAACAAGCATACATCGGAAACCATCAACAAAGCTTTTGATGACGGATATAACATGTTTTTCTTTCCCGCAGGATTGTGTTCCAGAAAGATAAACGGGGAAATACGAGACCTTCCCTGGACAAAAACATTCCTCGCGAAAAGCATACAGCACCAAAGGGATATTGTGCCGATGCACATTTCCGGCCATAACAGCGACAAGTTCTATCGCATTGCCAATATATGCAAAATGCTACACTCTCCCGTCAATGTAGCAATGCTGTATCTTGCAGATGAACTGTTCCGCAATACGGATAAGACTTTCACCATCACCATTGGTGCTCCCATCCCCTGGAATACATTTGACAAGACGAGAACAATGTCAGAATGGACAAGATTTGTACAAAATAAAGTTTACGAATTATAAATGAACAACATGCAACGTATCATCGATCCTGTACCATTGGATCTAATACTTCAAGAACTGACACCCGAAAAGCGTCTGCGCATGACTAACAAGAGCAGTAATGAGATATACATTATTACGGCTCACGATTCACCTAATACATTACGTGAAATAGGCAGATTAAGGGAAATAACCTTCCGATTAGCCGGCGGCGGAACAGGAAAAGCATTCGATCTGGACGAGTTTGACACATGTGAGAACTGTTACAAGCAACTTATTGTATGGAATCCGGAGTCACAAGAAATCATCGGAGGTTACAGGTATCTTATGGGGGACGAATGGGAATACGACAACAACGGACAGCCCATCCTTGCCACCAGTCATATGTTCAAGTTCTCTGATAGATTCATTAAAGAATACGCACCATACACCATTGAACTTGGCAGAAGTTTTGTTACCCCGGAATATCAAAGTAGCAAGAGGGGAGCCAAAAGCTTATTTGCATTGGATAACCTTTGGGACGGATTAGGAGCACTGACCGTTATAAATCCCAATATGAAATACTATTTCGGGAAAATGACTATGTACCCATCGTATATCCGTTTTGGACGTGATATGATACTCTATTTCCTGAAAAAACATTTCAATGACAACGAGAAACTTATCATTCCGATGAAACCGTTGAAACTGGAAACACCGGAAGATGATTTGTCACAGATCTTCTGCGGTCGAGATTTCAAGGAAGACTACCGTATATTAAACGGTGGAATAAGAGCATTGGGATTTAACATTCCTCCACTGGTAAATGCGTACATGAACCTTTCCCCAACAATGAAACTATTCGGTACCGCAATCAACAAAGGATTCGGAGATGTTGAGGAAACCGGTATTCTCATTGCCGTAAACGAAATCCTTGAAAGCAAACGCGTCAGACATATTGAGAGTTTCGTAAAGGAACATCCGGAAAGCTTACAGCACTTCACTTGTGGTGATGACAACGTGATAAAGAAAAAATCTACAACGCTCTAAGTACTTCCAATGTCTTCATCTCCCCAAACTGGGGGATATGCAAACGATAAAACTGAAGAGAGAAATCTATAACGCGGTTTCTCTCTATTTTTGTCATCTTAAAATGGTGCAGATTAGCAGGAGTCATGCGCATCAGAAGGTGCATCTTATTCGCATCCTCAGGCAGGAGGTAGTCCTTATGGGCAGGAATATCGCCACTAAACCGGCCCTCCCTTAAATCAAATATGTACCCTTGGTGATGACTCGACATGTCAGGGAAGAAACCAAGAAACCTGGACATTCTTATCATAAACATAAGGTGAAAGTTTGCTATTCCCTTATCGGTAGTATCCAACCATATTAAACTCTGTTCCACAAAATCAAACAGGGCATTATCATTATGCAAGTCACGAGTGGCATATACAAGGAATTCTGCCACGAAAAAAGCCAGCGCCAATTTCCTCTCGTCAAACAGCAAAGAAGAATAGACGTGAGCCAACCTGGCTTCTTTAATATATGACATCTGCTTACGAGGGCTACTGTCAACAACAATATCCATGATGGCAAGGGGTTGGAACAGTTGCTTAACGACTTTGGCATTACGGCTCTTGGAAATCTTCCACACAGAAGATTCCCGCCCCAGATCATGAGTGAGGAAGTCAATGATATACTTATCCTCACCATACTTTATCATTCTAAGTACAATCGCACGAGTTTTATGCTCCATTTCGAGTACAAAAGTAACATTTTTCCTCCTCATATCAAAAATTCTTTCATAAAAATTTGCGTATTTGATTAATTTTGTGTACCTTTGCAGCCGCAAAATGAGCGAAAGTTCTTTTTGACAATCGGTTTGGCGCGTTCGTATATCGGTTAGTACTCAAGATTTTCATTCTTGCAAGAGGGGTCCGACTCCCCTACGCGCTACAAATAAAATTGATTATTCGTCATCGAGCAGCGATGCTCAATGTGGTGGCGATGAGCCCAATGGGCTCGCCAGGGCAGTTGTAGTAACATAAGACCCATAGCTAACATTAACCCGCCCCTGAAGGGCACAAATTAAATTAAAAAGAAATGGCAAATCACAAGTCATGTGAAAAGCGTATCCGCCAGACAAAGGTCGCTACCGTTCACAATCACTATTACGCAAAAACAATGCGTAATGCAGTTCGCAAACTTCGTGCAATGACAAACAAGGATGAAGCAGTGAAGCTCTATCCAGCAATCCAGAAGATGCTTGACAAACTTGCTAAGAACAACATTATCCACAAGAACAAGGCTGCAAATATCAAGTCTTCATTGATGCAGCATATTGCACAATTATAAGATTATATTGACAAACATACTTAATAATAAGAAATGCAACTCGAAAGGGTTGCATTTTTTTATTAAAATACTATGTATTTTATTTGCACATATGAGTTTTTTTTTGTAAATTTGCATCAAATTTAGAAAAACAATAGAATTCAATGGAAAATCAAGTAAAAGAAACCAAATACACGGGTAGTAGCATCCAGGTATTGGAAGGTCTTGAGGCCGTACGTAAACGTCCTGCCATGTATATTGGCGACATCTCTGAAAAGGGACTTCATCACTTGGTCAATGAAACTGTAGACAACTCTATTGACGAAGCAATGGCTGGTTTCTGTACCAGAATTTACGTTACTATCAATGAGGACAATTCCATAACAGTCGAGGATGACGGTCGAGGAATACCTGTCGATGAGCATCCCAAGATGCACAAGAGCGCACTTGAGGTCGTTATGACAGTATTACATGCCGGTGGTAAGTTTGACAAAGGTTCATACAAGGTTTCCGGAGGCTTGCATGGTGTCGGTGTATCATGCGTAAATGCACTTTCCACCCACATGATATCACAAGTATATCGTGATGGCAAGATATACCAACAGGAATACGAGAAGGGTAAGCCACTTTATCCTGTAAAAGTCGTAGGCGAAACAAACAAGCGCGGTACAAGACAGCAGTTCTGGCCTGATGGCTCAATCTTCACAACTACAGAATACAAATACGACATCATAGCACGTCGTATGAGGGAGCTGGCGTTCCTGAATGCAGGTATAACCATTGAATTAACTGACAAAAGGCCCAATGAAGAGGGCAACCTGCGACAGCCAGAGATCTTCCATGCTAAAGAAGGACTAAAGGAATTCGTACGCTACGTCGATCGCCATCGTACAAGCATCATTGGTGAACCTATATATCTGAAGACAGAAAAGAATGGCACACCTATAGAGATAGCTTTGTTATACAATAACGACTATAGCGAGAACATCCATTCATATGTCAACAATATTAACACCATAGAAGGAGGAACTCACCTGACAGGCTTCCGTATTGCCCTGAGTCGCTCACTGAAGAAATACGCAGATGAGGATGCCGATTTAAAGAAAAAGATTGAAAAGGCAAAGATAGAAATTGCCCCTGACGATTTTAGAGAGGGTTTAACTGCTATCATATCAGTTAAAGTAGCAGAACCTCAGTTCGAAGGACAGACCAAGACAAAATTAGGCAATAGCGAGGTCAACGGACATGTACAGCAGGCTGTAGGTGAAGCAATGAGCGCATACTTGGAAGAACACCCCAAAGAGGCTCATACCATTTGTGAGAAAGTGATTCTTGCAGCCACTGCTCGTATTGCAGCTCGTAAAGCACGTGAGAGTGTACAGAGAAAAAGCCCTATGGCTGGAGGAGGCTTGCCAGGCAAACTTGCAGACTGTTCATCACGCGATCCTAAGAAGACGGAGATATTCCTTGTCGAGGGTGACTCTGCAGGCGGTTCTGCAAAGCAGGGCAGAGATCGTCACACACAGGCTATTCTGCCATTAAGAGGTAAGATTCTTAACGTTGAAAAGGTACAATGGCATAAAGTATTTGAAGCAGAGTCTGTAAACATCATTTTACAGGCAATTGGAGTACGATTTGGTGTGGACGGAGAAGACTCCAAGGAAGCAAATATCGAAAAGCTGCGTTATGACAAGATTATAATTATGACCGATGCTGATGTCGACGGCTCACACATTGACACACTCATAATGACACTTTTCTTCCGTTTCATGCCACAAGTAATTCAGGAAGGACATCTCTACATAGCAACACCTCCATTGTATCAATGTACATATAAGAACCACAAAGAATACTGCTACACAGAGGAAGACAGGCAGAGATTCATTGATACATACTGCGAAGGAAACTCTGATGACACACGTCTGCACACACAGAGATATAAAGGTCTTGGAGAAATGAACCCAGAACAGCTATGGGATACAACAATGAATCCTGACACACGACTTCTGAAACAGGTCACCATACAAAATGCAGCAGATGCTGACGAGATATTCTCAATGCTGATGGGTGATGATGTAGAGCCTAGAAGACTGTTCATTGAGGAAAATGCTACATATGCAAATATTGATGCATAAGTCCCTGTAATAATAGCAGGCAATGAAAGAAACATGATAATTCAAATAGACGACGTACTTGTATCAGCAGAAATTCTCACCGAGAGTTTCTGCTGTGATCTTTCTAAATGCAAGGGCATATGTTGTATTGAGGGTGACGCTGGAGCCCCAATAACACTTGAGGAAGTTGCCTTACTCGAGGATAATCTTGACGTTGTAAAGAAATACCTGTCTACAGAGGCACAACTTATCATTGCAGCGCAGGGGGTGGCTTATACAGATAAAGAAGGAGACCTCGTAACCTCTATTGTCAATGGCAAAGACTGCGTTTTCACATGTTACAAAGATATCAGTTTAAACGACTCCAACATTGATAATTCTACAGAAGCCAGCAATGACATCGTAAAGGATTGTTGCTTATGTGCATATGAAAGGGCATACAGGAAAGGACTCATAAGTTGGCCCAAGCCCATATCATGTGCATTGTATCCCATAAGAGAGTCCCATTTGAGCAACGGAATGACTGCATTGGTTTACCACAGGTGGGAAGTATGTAAGGACGCAATAAAAAAAGGCAAGGAATTATCCTTACCCTTATATAAATTCTTAAAAGACCCCCTGATTAGGCGTTTCGGTCCTGAATGGTACGAAGCTCTGTGCACAGCAGCTAAAGAAATTACCACTCAATAGGTTGCATTCCTTGTTGCTGCAACCAACGATTACACAAGCTGAAATGATGATTGCCAAACCACCCTCCCCTATTTGCCGACAGGGGAGAGGGATGGACACTTTCCAGCACCAAATGCTTACTCGTGTCTATCAGTTTCTTTTTATTGCGTGCAGGACCGCCCCATAATAAGAAGACAACACGATCTCGTTCCTCAGACACTTTCCTTATAACAACATCTGTAAAGTCTTCCCAACCCTGATGTTGATGAGACAACGGCATATGCTCACGTACAGTCAGGGTCGTATTGAGCAACAGAACACCTTGTTTTGCCCACCTACGTAGGCTACCATTATACATTTTTTTCCCGATTTTATCGGAGAAAATCACAGGAGGAACAGACCCTACGTCATCCTTCACCTCTTTAAATATATTCACAAGAGACGGGGGCAATGGGATACCTTCTTTGACGGAAAAGCATAGACCTTCCGCCTGTCCGGAACCATGATACGGATCCTGACCCAATATCACAACCTTTACGTTTGGTAAGGGGCAGAGGTTAAAAGCATTGAATATCTCTCCTCCTGGAGGATAACATACATTATTAGAATATTCGCTCTTAACAAAATGAGTGAGTTTGATAAAATATTCTTTATCAAACTCACTCTGAAGTACTTCTAACCACGAAGGTTCTATCGAAACTTTCACCTTTACTTAATCTGTTATCAGATTCTCTCCAGTCATGTCAGCTGGCTGTTCCAATCCCATAATATGAAGAATAGTTGGAGCAACATCAGCAAGACGGCCATCTTTTATAGTAGCACTATTATTGTCTGTTACATAAATACATGGCACAGGATTCAATGAATGAGCTGTATTTGGAGAACCGTCTGGGTTTATCGCATTATCGGCATTACCATGATCAGCGATGATAATTGCCTCATAACCAACAGATTTAGCTGCTTCAATAACCTCACGTACACAATTATCTACTGCATGTACAGCCTTAGCTATTGCATTGTAAACTCCCGTATGACCTACCATATCACCATTCGCAAAATTCACAACGATGAAGTCATATATATCTTTCTTTATATTCTCCACCAGTTTATCCTTTACCTCGTACGCTGACATTTCCGGTTTCAAGTCATAAGTTGCCACTTTTGGCGAAGCAACTAATACGCGATCTTCATTCTCATATGGAGCCTCACGACCACCGTTGAAGAAGAATGTTACATGAGCATACTTCTCAGTTTCAGCAGTATGAAGTTGTTTCTTACCACACTGAGAAAGATACTCACCAAGAGTATTTTCCACATTCTCCTTAGGGAATAATATTCCTACTCCTGTAAATGATGCATCGTATGGTGTCATACAATAATATTTCAGATTTGGAATAGTAGCCATTCCCTGTTCTGGCATTTCCTGTTGTGTCAGGACCACTGTCAATTCCTTAGCGCGGTCGTTGCGGAAGTTGATGAAAATAACAACATCACCCTCTTCTATTTTACCATTTACGGACACATTGACAATTGGTTTAACAAATTCATCTGTTACACCTTCAGCATATGACTCTTCCATAGCCTTCACCATATCCGTAGCATTCTTACCTATTCCTGCAGTCAACAGATCGTATGCCTCTTTTACGCGCTCCCATCGCTTATCGCGATCCATTGCATAAAATCTACCAACAATACTTGCTATATTAGCATCATTCGCTTTGCATTTCTCTGTTACCTGCTCAATGAAGCCCTTTCCACTCTTAGGATCAGTATCACGACCATCCATGAAACAATGAACGAAAAGCTGCTGTGACAATCCATACTCTTTACCCACCTCTATCAGTTTAAATAGATGATCTAAAGATGAATGCACGCCACCATCAGAACACAGTCCCATCAAATGAAGTTTCTTGCCAGTAGATTTAGCATATTCATATGCTTCCTTTACCTGCGAATTATTGCTGATAGAACCGTCAGCACATGCACGATTGATTTTTACAAGATCTTGATAAACAACACGTCCAGCGCCTATGTTAAGGTGTCCGACCTCAGAATTACCCATTTGACCATCAGGCAATCCGACATCTTCCCCAGAAGCCTGAAGCTGAGAGTGACTGCTTATCGCATTAAGATAGTCCAAATATGGTGTCGGTGTATTATATATCACATCACCTTTACCATGTTTACCAATTCCCCATCCATCGAGGATCATCAAGAGTGCTTTTTTTGCCATATTTTCTTGTTATTTAATTTTATTCCACATTCAACGTACAAAAATACTTCTTTTAATCGAAATAACCGACCTCTTTTGGTTAAATTTTATTAAAAAAGAGGGTTTTTGACAAATTGTGGGGTAAAGTGGGGCAAAGTGGGGATTTTTTTTGTAATTTTGCAAACGGATACTTAAATTTAAGATTCGCGCATGCGTTTTTTAGGTAACATAGAAGCCAGAACTGACTCTAAAAGTCGCGTTTTCCTGCCAGCAATATTCAGAAAAGTGCTGCAGCAGGAAGGTGTTGAGTATCTTGTACTGAGGAAGGATGTTCATGAGAAATGTCTCGTCCTTTATCCTGACCGCGTTTGGACAGAGCAAGAAGACTTCATGCGAAGGAAATTAAATCGCTGGAACAGACAGGAGCAGCAGATATTCAGACAATTCGTAAGTGATGTCGAACTTATAACCCTTGACAGTAACGGTAGATTCCTGTTATCACAGAAGGCTCAGGCTATGGCAGGAATAAAACAGACCGTAAGATTCGTTGGAGTTGGTGACACCATCGAGATATGGTCAGGGGACGAAGAGACACATTTCATGGATCCCGCTAATTACAGCAGTGCTTTAGAGGCATTGTTAGGGGGAAAAGAAAATCCTATTGAATGAAAATATGTGCCATATGTACCACACCCCCGTCCTACTCACAGAAAGCGTAGATGGACTTGACATAAAACCCAATGGCACATACGTAGACGTCACCCTCGGCGGAGGAGGACATAGCAGAGAGATACTGAAAAGACTGAATGGAACAGGTCATCTGTACTCCTTTGATCAGGATGAAGATGCTGAACGGAATTGGCAAGAGATTACAAACAATACTCCTTTACACAATTTCACTTTTATACGCAGCAATTTCCGATACCTGAAGAATTGGATGCGCTACTACGGAGTGGAGAAGATTGATGGTCTCCTTGCAGATTTAGGAGTTTCCAGCCATCATTTCGATGATGAAACCCGTGGATTCTCTTTTCGTTTTGATGCCCCACTTGATATGCGCATGAATAAACGGGCAGGCGTAACAGCGGCAGAGATTGTAAACAAGTACGAAGAAGAAAGATTAGCCAGCATATTGTACATCTACGGAGAATTCAAGAACTCTCGTAAGATAGCCTCATCAATATCAAAAGCGCGTAAAGAAAAAGAAATCAAGACAACGATGGATTTGGTTTACGCCACAAACATAAAAGACAAGAAAGATCTGGCAAGGTTGTTTCAAGCCCTTCGCATAGAGGTCAACCAAGAAATGGTAGCCCTAAAAGAAATGCTTACCGATGCAACACAATTATTAAGTCCTAATGGGCGGTTAAGTGTTATAACATACCATAGTCTTGAAGACAGAATGGTTAAAAACATAATAAAGAAGGGCAACATAGAGGGAAAGGTCATTGAAGACATGTACGGAAAAGTCGAAACTCCCCTTAGGCCCATTTCGAACAAAGTGATAACACCAAGTAACGAGGAGATTCAGAATAATCCGCGTAGCAGAAGTGCAAAATTAAGAATAGGTATTAAACAATAAATTTAAAATGAGTGACGAGCTTGACATCAGAATCGACAACGATTTAGCCCAAAACGACAAAGGAAACATACTTGGTAATAAGACTATTGAGGATGTTATCAAAAAAGAAGCAAAAGAGGAGCAGGAGCCTTCTTCGCGTTTTTCAATTTCACGTACTTTGGGCGGAGTTATTATAGCACGTTTTGCGCAAAGGCAGATGAAACTAATGTTACTCATTTGTGCCCTACTCATTCTGCACATAAGTTGCAGATATATGTGTCAGAAGAAACTTGTGGAACTCGATCGTCTGGAAGCCAGGATTGTTGAAGCACACAACAAGGCCATTGTTTGCAGCAGCATCCTCACAGAAAAGAGTCGTGAAAGCAACGTACTAAAGCGTTTACATGAAACTGGCGACAGCACTCTAAAGTCAAGTAGTCAACCTCCTTATTTAATTAAAATAACTAGTGAAGAACTTTAACTCAAATATTCCTCTTTTACGTTATACAGGTATTGCCGTAATACTTGCATTTGTAGCCTTTGCTGTTTTGGCCAAAGGCTTCTACATCATGACAGTAGAGAGGGATTACTGGCTTGAGGTAAGTTCCATCCTAAAATATGACAGCATTCCTGTAGATCCTGTTCGCGGCAACATATTAGCATGTGATGGTCAACAATTGGCATGTAATATTCCTGAATACAAGATATTCATGGATTTTAGAGCCTTAAAAGAAAGCAAGGCAGATACTCTATGGTACGATTCTTTAGGCAATAGCACCCCTAAACTTGACCAACTATGTATTGGGTTAAATAAACTTTTTCCAGAAAAGACACCCAACGAATTTAAGGAATACCTAAAACAGGGCTACGACAAAAACAGCCGTTACTGGCGTATCGTTAAACGTCGTATAGACTATACCACATATCAAAAGGTTAAGAAACTTCCCCTCTTCAATCTCAGAAAGAACATCGGTGGCTTTGCTGAGGAGAAATTCCCCGTCCGCAATCGTCCTTACGGCTCACTTGCACAGAGTGTCATTGGTGACACATATAAAGAAAAAGGTATAGCCTTTTCAGGTTTGGAACTTGCCTGTGACTCCTTCCTCAAAGGTCGCTCAGGATATAAGCATCGTAGAAAAGTGCTCAACGGATGGGTTGACATACTTGATTCTGCCGCAGTTGACGGATGTGACATTATCACAACCATTGACGTAGGCATACAGGATCTAGCAGAGAGAGCACTTATCAAAGAGTTAAAGAAAGATGGCGCTTATACAGGTGTAGCAATCGTTATGGAGGTTGAGACTGGCGATATAAAGGCTATGGTGAATATGGATTTGGATCCTAACACCGGAGAATATTTTGAGGGTCGAAACCACGCCATTGCTGACTGGCTCGAGCCTGGTTCAGTATTTAAGACAGCCAGTTTTCTGGTAGCTCTTGATGATGGCAAGATTGATACAACAATGACAATAAACACTGGCTGCGGCATAAAAGATATGTACGGTGCAAAGATGCGCGACCACAACTGGCACAGGGGCGGTTATGGCGTCATCAGTGTCCCAAAGGCCCTTCAGGTCAGTTCCAATATTGGTGTCAGCGCCTTGATTGATAAGTATTATCATAATCATCCGGAAGAATTTGTGAAAGGACTGCATCGTGTTGGTATAGCAGAAAATCTGCACTTGGGTTTCTCTGAATATATGCCTCCACGAGTTCGTATGCCCAAGAAGAATGATAGGGGACAATATACAAACTGGAGTAATACAGCCCTTCCTTGGATGAGTATCGGATACGAAACCAATGTCCCACCAATTTCTGTGGTTACATTCTATAATGCCATCGCCAATGACGGAAAACTTGTTCGTCCGCGTTTCGTAAAACGTGTCGAGCATAATGGCGAAATAATAAAAGAATATCCTGTTCAGGTCCTGAAAGAGAAAATATATAAAAATGAGAAAGCCCTACGCGAAATCCAGACAATACTCTATCAAGTTGTAGACATCGGTTTAGGAAAGCGTGCCGGATCGAAAAACTTCGGTGTGTCAGGTAAGACAGGAACTGCACAAAAAGCCAGCAATGGCGGATATAAAAACGGCACAACTCACTATCTGCTTTCTTTCTGCGGATATTTCCCTTCTGGAATAGACCCTCAGACGAAAGAGAGGATAAAGCCGAAATACACCTGCATAGTATGTATTCAGAAAGCAGGTCTTCCTGCATCGGGAGGTCTTATGTCCGGACAGGTGTTCCATGATATCTCCGAAGGCATAATGGCGAAAAACATCTATACGAAACTCGATCTTTCACATACCTCTGCCAATACTCCGAATGCGAAACCAAAGCCGCACAAGGTGCTTTCGCGTCAGGAATTACTTGCATTAGCAAACAAAACAGAGCGGAAGAGCAAAGAACAAACAAACGGTGAACCCAAAAATGCTATGCCAAACCTTATTGGCATGGGAGCACGCGATGCCGTATATCAGGCTGAAAGCAGAGGTGCAAAGGTCATTCTGAAAGGAAAAGGAAAAGTACGCCATCAAAGCAAAAGCGCTGGCAGCACTATAATTAAAGGTGAAAAAATAATACTTGAGCTAGGATGATACTACAAGAAATCATATCCGGAATAAAGCCCATTGAGGTTATTGGTTCTACTGACACTAACATCACAGGAGTCAACATCGATTCCAGAAGAATTAGTAACGGCCACCTGTTCATCGCTATGCGAGGAACTCAGGTGGATGGTCATCAATACATCTCAAAGGCAATAGAGTGTGGAGCTTCCGCAATCGTTTGCGAAGAGGCAACAGATTATGTTGATAATATCACATATATAAAGGTTAATAATACCGAGGATATCGCAGGCATCATCGCTACCACCTTTTATGGTAATCCTACTCAAAAGTTGAAGTTGGTGGGTGTTACCGGCACTAATGGCAAGACGACCATTGCTACCCTACTCTATGATATGTTCCGCCGTATGGGACACAAATGCGGATTGCTTTCCACCGTCTGCAATTATGTTGAGGGCGAAGCATACCCAACCGAGCATACTACTCCAGACCCTATAGAGCTTAACCAGCTTCTGGCAAAGATGGTAGAAGCCGGATGCGAGTATGCATTCATGGAATGCTCCAGCCACGCGATTGCTCAAAAGAGAATAGGTGGACTTACTTTCGCTGGCGGAATCTTTACAAACCTCACCCGAGACCATCTCGACTACCATAAAACCTTTGAGAACTACCGCGATGCAAAGAAAGCCTTCTTTGATGGTCTGAACAAGAAGGCGTTCGCCATCACAAATCTTGATGACAAGAATGGCCTTGTCATGACCCAAAATACTAAGGCTACCGTACGAACATATTCCACCCAGCGCATGGCCGACTATATGGCTCGCATCATAGAGTGTCATTTCGAAGGCATGTATCTGGGCATAGAAGAGAGTGGCGAAAGTCGTGTTGAAAGTCGTGAGGTTGGCGTTCAGTTTATCGGGAAATTCAATGTTTCCAATCTCCTTGCAGTATATGGTGCAGCACGCATGCTCGGCAAAGAACCAGAAGAAGTTCTTATTACCCTGAGCACTTTGAAAAGCGTTGCTGGCCGTTTGGAGCCCATTCATTCAGGAAACGGTATAACAGGACTCGTTGATTATGCCCATACTCCTGACGCTCTTGATAATGTCTTGAAGGCTATCCACGAAGTGATGGAGGGACAAGAAGGCCATATCATCACCGTTTGTGGCTGCGGAGGAAACCGTGATAAGGGTAAGCGTCCACTCATGGCACAGGAGGCTGTAAAGCAAAGTGATACAGTAATCATCACATCCGACAACCCTCGCAACGAGGAACCACAGGATATCATAAACGATATGCTTGCAGGTCTTAATGCCCAGCAAATGAAAAAAGTTGTGGTAATAGCTGATAGACATGAGGCCATTAAAACATCTGTAATGTTAGCACACAAGGGAGATGTGATACTCGTAGCCGGTAAAGGTCATGAGGACTATCAGATAATAAAAGGTGTGAAACATCACTTTGATGATAGAGAAGAATTACGCAATGCTTTTGCTAATTAAAGTTTAACAGAGAAAAATAGACATCAGCAATGTTATATTATTTCTTTCGATTTCTAGAGCAGTTCAACATCCCTGGTTCAGGAATGTGGAGTTACATATCATTCCGCTCCATATTGGCGCTCATCCTGTCGCTGATTATTTCCATCTGGTTTGGCGAATATTTCATCAAGTGGATGCGCAACAATGGTGGTACGGAGACCCAGCGTGACCGTTCTATCGATCCATATGGAGTAGAAAAGAAGGGGGTTCCTACGATGGGTGGTATCATTATCATTATTGCTACCATCATTCCGTGCCTGCTCTTTGGAAGATTGAGGAACATATACCTCATACTGATGATTGTCACCACTGTATGGTTGGGACTCATCGGATTTGCTGATGACTATATCAAACTGAAAATATCAAAGGACGGTCTGAAACCTATTTATAAACTTGCCGGGCAGGCTTTGCTGGGGTTGATTGTAGGTCTTACTTTGTGGCTTTCTCCCGATGTTGTAATTCGCGAGAATGTTTCCACCCAGAAACAGGGCACAGAGGTCGTAATCCATAAGAGTAGTCCCGTAAAATCAACAACTACCACTATACCATTTGTAAAGAACAACAACCTCAACTACACTAACGTCTTCTTCTCTTGGCTTGGCAAGAATCGCAGTGCTGCAGGATGGATATTTTTCGTATTCCTGACCACCTTCATCGTGATGGCTGTGAGCAATGGTAGCAACCTTAATGACGGAATGGATGGAATGTGTGCGGGTAATTCGGCTATAGTGTGTATTGCTTTGGGCATTTTGGCCTACTTCTCCAGTAACCTCAGCTTTGCGTCTTACTTCAATATCATGTTTATACCGCAATGTGAGGAGTTGGTGGTATTCCTTAGCGCCTTTGCTGGCGCATTGGTGGGTTTCCTGTGGTACAATGCCTATCCTGCTCAGATATTCATGGGTGACACTGGTTCCCTCGCCATAGGTGGCATCATAGCTGTAACAGCCGTTATCATCCACAAGGAGTTACTTATCCCTATCCTCTGTTTTGTCTTCCTTTGCGAAAGTATTTCCGTGATGCTGCAGGTTCAGTTGGCAAAAGTGGGTAATAAGAAGGGTAAGAAGTGGCGTCTTTTCAAACGCGCTCCTATACACGATGCCTTCCGCATCAAACCAGGACAGATTACTGACGACATACATGTATTCCTAAACTGGCCACGTGGCTGCTGGCTGGAGTCAAAGATAACAGTGCGTTTCTGGATTCTCACTATTGGCATGGCAGCATTGGCTATTATAACATTAAAGATCAGATGATGAAGAAGTTGGCAATACTTGGAGCAGGTGAAAGTGGTGTCGGCACCGCTATACTTGCAAAGAAACAGGGCTATGATGTATTCGTTTCCGATATGGGAAGCATCAAGGCGAAGTACAAGAAGAGCCTCGACGAAAACAATATAAGGTGGGAGGAAAACCATCATACGGAGTCGGAAATCCTTTCGGCTTCTGAAGTTGTCAAGAGTCCCGGCATACCTGATTCTGCGCCAATCATACAGGCTCTTATAAAAAAAGAAATTCCTATTCTGGCAGAATTGGAATTCGCACAACGTTACAGCAAAGGTAAAACGATATGTATTACAGGCTCTAATGGCAAGACAACAACGACATCCCTGATTTACTATATAATGAAGAAATGGGGAGTTGATGTCGGTCTTGCAGGAAACATTGGGCATTCCTATGCACTGCAGGTAGCAACAAATGATCACGATTGGTATGTACTCGAAATCAGTTCTTTCCAATTGGACAATATGTTTGAGTTTCGTGCTGATGTCTCAGTTCTCATGAACATTACCCCAGACCATCTTGATCGCTACAATTTCAAGATGCAGAACTACGTCGATTCCAAGATGCGAATCATCCAGAACCAAGGTCCAAAGGATAGTTTCATCTATTGGTCTGATGACGAGTACATCGACCAGGAACTCCTGAAGCGTCAGGATGGCTATGCCCCCAAGCCCACACCGTCATCACGCAATGCCGTGATGGGCTACCCTACCCTACAGCCTTTCAGCGATGAAGACCTCTCCGCTATGTCAGAGTTCCCAAATCCGTTGCTGCCTGGCAAGCATAACCTCCGCAACATGATGGCTGCATATTATGCAGTACTTGCAGCAATGGCGAAGATGGATATCAGCGCTGGTCAAAAGGAGAAACTGAAGGAGAAACTCGCACAGTGTCTGAAAGATTTTCCTGGTGTAGAACATCGTCTTGAGAGAGTTTTGGAGAAGGACAACATCTTATGGATTAACGATTCCAAGGCCACAAATGTTGATGCCTGCCATGTAGCCCTCGAGGCTATGTCCCGCCCGACCGTGCTGATTGTAGGCGGAAAAGACAAGGGTAATGACTACAGCACCATAGCAGACCTCGTAAAAGAGAAATGCTGTGCCCTCGTATTCCTGGGCGTTGATAATGCAAAGTTACATGACGCCTTCGATTCTCTCGGTCTGCCCATTGCCGATACCCACTCTATGAAAGACTGTGTGGAAGCATGCCGCAAGTTTGCAAAAGATGGCTGTACCGTACTCCTCTCACCATGCTGCGCCTCTTTCGATTTGTTTAAGAACATGGAGGACCGTGGTGAGCAATTTAAAACATTAGTAAAACAACAAGCATAAAAAGAATAAGACATTGAACCTACAGAAGTTTCAAAATATTTTCAAGGGAGACCGCATCATCTGGATGATCTTCTTCATACTGTGTATCATCAGTGTGTTGGAAGTCTATTCCTCTTCATCACGACTGGGTTATAAGTCGGGCAACTATTGGTATGCAGCTACCTATCACACTATCATTCTCCTTGTCGGGGTAGTTAGCATGATTGGAGTGCTGAATGTCCCTTGCCGATATTTTAAGCTTGCCACCCCTATCATGGTTCCTTTCTCCCTGGTATTGCTTATTCTTGTATATTTAATAGGTACGAAGGAAAACGATGCAGCACGTTGGATAAAATTGTTTGGTATTATCCCGCTGCAACCGTCTGAAATAGCGAAGGGAACGATAGTCCTTGCTACGGCACACATCCTTTCACAGTTGCAGACATCAGACGGAGCACAACCTAATGCCACCAAATATATCCTCGGGACATCACTGCCACTCATTGCGCTTATCTTCCCTGAGAATTTCTCTACTGCGGCATTGATGCTTGCCGTAGTCTTTATGATGATGGTCATCGGACGTGTACCTATGAAACACATCGGATACATCATCTCTTTCTGCGTAATCTCTGGCATTATCGGCATTACGTTGGTCCTCACCATCGGTAAATCCAAATCACAACTTGGCGAACCGCAGGATAGCCAACAGCTGACAGAGGTTGTTGCAACAATGAATAATGGCTCCACCCAATCAATTGAGATTGAGGATGCTCCGAAACGTGGCGGAATACTCCACCGTCTTGATCTTTGGAAGCAGCGTATCGATGACTTTATGGACCACACCTACGTAGCACCTGAGGACTATGACCTTGACAAGAAGGGACAGGTAGGTCATGCCAACATCGCCATCGCCTCCTCTCAAATCATAGGTGTAGGACCTGGAAACAGCGTACAGCGCGACTTCCTGCCACTGGCTTTCTCTGACTTTATCTTTGCAATCATCTTTGAGGAGTTAGGGTTGGTTGGTGCAGCTTTCGTAGCTTTACTCTATATCTCCCTGCTTTTCAGAACAGGTTATATAGCACGTCGCTGTGCAAATCCTTTCCCAGCCTTCCTGGCTATGGGACTGGCATTGCTCATTGTCGTGCAGGCTCTTTTCAATATGATGGTGGCAACAGGTCTCGCACCTGTGACCGGACAGCCGCTACCACTTATCAGTAAAGGTGGTACCTCTTCCATTATCAATTGTATCTATATCGGTATGATACTTTCTATCAGCCGTACTGCGAAGAAAATCGACGAAACATCTCTTAACCAATAGCTAAATAAGCATCATGAGCAACATTGAAGATCTACGAGTTATAATATCAGGCGGTGGCACCGGTGGTCATATCTTTCCAGCCATCAGTATCGCTAATGCCATCAAGGTAAAATGTCCAAATGCGAAGATTCTTTTTGTCGGAGCAGAGGGCAGGATGGAAATGACACGTGTCCCGGAGGCAGGATACGAAATCAAAGGGCTTCCTGTCAGAGGTCTTATACGTCCCCTCTGGAGTCCCAAGAATATTGGTGTAATGTTCGATTTTTTCCGCTCCCGTTCCATCGTGAAGGATATTATAAAAGATTTTAAGCCTCAGGTGGCAATTGGTGTGGGAGGCTATGCGTCAGCACCTACCTTGAATGCAGCAGCTGCAATGGGAGTACCTTGCCTCATACAGGAACAGAATTCCTATGCCGGTGTCACTAACAAGTCTCTTGCCAAGAAGGCTCAGAAGATTTGCGTTGCCTACGATGGAATGGATCGTTTCTTCCCTGCTGAAAAGATAATAAAGACAGGTAATCCAGTACGTCAGTCGCTTCTCTCCAACACGATGACGAAGGAAGAGGCCCGCATAAAGATGGGACTCAAACCTGATATCCCTACAATATTGGTAATAGGAGGTTCTCTTGGAGCCCGCACCATAAACAATGCCATCGCAGATGGTATCTCCCGTTTTGACGAGAGGAATATTCAGGTAATATGGCAAACGGGTAAATTCTATGCCGAGGACTGTGAGAGAATAACGGCAGACCATTATCGTAAGGCTGATCCCGACACTCCAAAGTGTGTTCACCCTATGCCATTCATCTCTGATATGTCCGTAGCCTACAAGGCAACCGATATCGTGATATCCCGTGCTGGTGCTTCCAGCATCAGCGAGCTGTGTCTCCTTGGCAAAGCAGCCGTCCTTGTTCCCTCCCCCAATGTGGCGGAAGACCATCAAACCAAGAATGCCCGTGCTCTTTCTGACAAGGGTGCCGCAGTATTCGTAGCCGACAACGAGGCTGCAAAGGTATTGGTAGAGCAGGCAATAGCCCTAGTATCGGACCCAGAACAGATAAAGAAACTCGAAACGGAGATAGTAAAACTCGCTATCCATAACTCTGCAGACATCATAGCAGAAGAAAGTATAAAGTTAATTCAACAGTAAATGAACTCAGTATATTTCATAGGTGCCGGAGGTATCGGCATGAGTGCTATAGCACGCTATTATATCAGACAGGGCAAATTTGTCGCTGGCTATGACAAGACGCCTTCTAAACTCACCGACCAACTTATCAAGGAGGGTATGCACATTCACTTTGAGGATAATGTAAACCTCATCCCCGAGGAATGTCGTGATGTTAAGGATACATTGGTAATCTATACTCCTGCTATTCCCGATACCCATACCGAACTGCAATATTTCACCCTGCAGGGCTTTGACATACAGAAGCGTGCACAGGTGCTGGGAACATTGACAAAGGAACACAAGGGCCTTTGCGTAGCAGGTACCCACGGCAAGACCACCACTTCTACCATGTGTGCCCATATCATGCACAACTCCCACTTGGATTGCAATGCCTTCCTCGGTGGCATCTCAAAGAACTATGGCACCAACTATATCCTTTCAGATAAGTCAGATTACGTAGTTATAGAAGCCGATGAATTCGACCGTTCCTTCCACTGGCTGCGTCCCTGGATGTCAGTAATCACTTCTTCTGATCCAGACCATCTTGATATCTATGGTACCAAGGAGGCCTATCTGGAGTCTTTCCGCCACTACACCACCCTCATCCAGCCTGGAGGTGCCCTTATCATACATACAGGATTGGAGATGAAGGCTGACGTCGCTGAAGGTGTCAGGACATATACCTATGGAATAGAAGAAGGTGACTTCCATGCTGAGAACATAAAGATAGAAAATGGTGAAATAACATTCGACTTCATATCTCCTGTTGAAAACATCAGAAACATAAGTCTCGGCCAGCCTATACCTATCAATATAGACAATGGTATAGGTGCTATGGCAATGGCACAGCTCAATGGCTGCACAGCTGAAGAACTGCGTTACGGCATGGAGACATATAAAGGTGTTGACAGACGCTTCGACTTTGCTCTACGTAATGATAAGCATGTCGTTATCTCCGATTATGCCCATCATCCGAAGGAAATATACCAGAGTGCCAAGAGTCTCAAGCAGGTATATAACAACCGTACTATCACAGCAATATTCCAACCTCACCTCTATACCCGCACCCGCGATTTCTACAAGGATTTCGCTGCTGCTCTCTCACAACTCGACGAGGTTATACTGTGCGACATCTATCCTGCCCGCGAGCAGCCGATTCCGGGTGTCACATCACAACTTATCTACGATTGTCTGGCACCAGGTGTGAAGAAGCAGATGATAAAGAAGGATGAGGTATTGGATTTCATCAAGTCCCACGATACCGACGTTCTCGTAATCCTCGGTGCCGGAGACCTTGACAACTATGTTCCCGAAATAACAAAAATCATCGAAACACGTTGATGAAAAAGATATTCTTCATATTGTCCGACATTTTCATCGGTGCCTATCTGGTAATGGCCATGACATCATGGAATAAAGTTGCGCCCGTCACACCTCGCTGCAACAAGGTAACCATACAGGTGGCCGATGAGAATTCCAATGGTTTCCTCACCCAGCAAGAAATCCAGCGTCTTCTCAAGAAGCATGACATCTATCCGCTGGGGCAGTCTCTTGCCATTGCCAATCCACGCATGATAGAAGATGAGTTAAAGCGCATGCCTTTCGTCAACAATGCACAATGCAGCATTTCCCAGGACGGACATGCAACAATCATCGTCACACAGCGCACTCCGTTGGTACGCATCAAGAATGCTACTAATCAGGATTACTATATCGATGACAACGGAGGCATAATGCCCAACTCACAATATATCAGCAACCTCATGATTGCCACTGGCAATATCAGCAAGCAGTATGCTACACAATATATCAGTGTCATAGCAGGCTATCTGATGCAGGATGAGCTGTGGAGCAAGGAGATAGAGCAGATAAACGTAACTCCAGAACTGAATGTCGAATTGGTTCCACGCAATGCCGATCATGTCGTGAACATCGGACGTATGCCAAAAATAAACAAGACATTAAGCCCGACCAAGAGGAAGGAAGAAATCAACAAATACCTGAAGCACCAGCTTACGCGCCTGGAGCTTTTCTATCGTCACGTGCCACAGACTCTTAACGGTGCTGTCCCCAAGGACACATCTAACACTCTCAACTCACTGTACAGTTATATCAATCTCGAATATAATAATCAAATAATATGTCAACGAAGAACTTCATTGTAGCCATTGAACTTGGTTCAACAAAAATCCGCGGTATTGCAGGTAAGAAGAATCCTGATGGTACTATCAGTGTTCTTGCCCTTTCAGAAGAAGATGCCACACAGTGCATCAGGAAGGGTGTAGTATATAACATTGACAAGACCACACAGGCCATCAGCAACATCATCCAGCGCCTACGCGCTCAGTTAAAGACAGGCATCAAACAGGTCTTTGTCGGCATTGGCGGACAATCTATCCACTCTCATCATAACCTGCTGTTCTGCGACATGCCGGGTACTGAGGGTGGTATCGTTTCCCAGCAGCTCATCGTGGAGATGATGGACGAAAATCGCGCTACAGAGTATAGCGACAAGGAGGTTCTTGATGTTCATGTTCAGGAATATCGCGCAGACAACCTCATGCAGACAGATCCTGTCGGCATACCTTGCGCACGTCTGGAGGGTAACTTCCTCAACGTCCTGCAGAGCAAACGTCACTATCAGAATCTGATAAGGTGCTTTGCAAATGCTGATGTGAAGATAGCTGATATCTATCTCGCCTCTACCGCATTGGCCGACGTAGTATTGACACCTACCGAGAAGCGCAGCGGATGTATGCTCGTCGATCTTGGAGCCGACACAACAACAATCGTTGTATACCATAAGAATATAGTACGTCACGTGGCAGTTATTCCTCTTGGCAGTAACAGCATCACAAAAGACCTTTGCGCTCTGCAACTGGAGGATCAGGATGCTGAAAAGCTCAAGACAAAATATGCTTCTGCCTTTACTCCGGAAAATGAGATTGATGGAGAAGAACAATATAATCTCTCACCCTCTGTCTCTGTTCCTGCCGTTAAGGTTATCGACCTCGTGGAGGCTCGCGTTGATGAGATTATCACCAATGCCTGGAACCAGGTTCCTGCTGAGTTTGCAGAGAAACTTCTCGGTGGTATCATCCTCACCGGTGGTGGTGCACAGCTGAAGAATATCATTCAGGCATTCCGTAAGATTACCAACATCGAGCAGATACGCATTGCGAAAGATTCCAATGAGGCCTTCACTCCACAGCCTATCGTGCCAACCTCATTCACCCACAACACCCTCGTCGGCATCCTCGCCAAGGGCGACCAGAACTGTTGGGCAGAGGCAGCAGCGCCAAGAACGAATACCGACATGTTCAATACCGCTGCCACGACTCCTGCTGCAGAAGAGAAGAAGACTGGGGAAACAATGATTCCTATCTCAGGACTCCAGACCTTCGATGGTGCAGGGAGCACCAATATTGAAATCAAGCAGAAGGATGACCTTAACAAGGAAGAAGATAAGAAACAGAAGGAGGTTCCTGACTCTGAGGAAGACCGCCTGATAAAACAATACAGAGAGCAACAGAAGCAGAAAGAGCAGAATAAAGACTCTCTTGGCAACAAGATTTCTCGTTGGATTCAAGCACTCACTAACCCAGAAGAATAGACAACTATGACAGACATTATTGATTTCGGTCCTGTGACCCAGAATAAAAGCATCATCAAAGTCATTGGCGTTGGTGGTGGTGGTGGTAATGCAGTAAACCACATGTATCGCGAGGGAGTACATGATGTATCCTTTGTTCTTTGTAACACAGATGCCCAGGCTCTTGCTGACTCTCCTGTGCCCATCCATCTGCAGTTGGGTAAGGAAGGCCTTGGTGCCGGCAACCGCCCTGAAAGGGCCCGCAATGCTGCCGAAGAGAGTATCGAGCAGATTCGTGACATGCTCAATGACGGCACCCGCATGGCGTTTATCACAGCCGGCATGGGTGGTGGTACCGGAACAGGTGCAGCACCTGTTATAGCACGCGAAAGCCGTGCCCTTGATATCCTTACCGTAGGTATTGTTACTATTCCTTTCAAATTCGAGGGTGCACGCAAAATCAACCAGGCTCTCGACGGTGTTGAGGAAATGGCAAAGAATGTCGATGCCCTCCTCGTCATCAATAACGAACGCCTGCGCTCTATCTATGGTGAGTTGTCTATGATGGAGGCCTTTGCTAAGGCTGACGACACCCTCTCCGTAGCAGCTAAGAGTATTGCAGAGATAATCACCGTTCATGGTACCATAAACCTTGACTTCAACGATGTTAAGACCGTGCTGAAGGATGGTGGTGTCGCTATCATGTCAACCGGTTACGGCGAAGGTGACGGACGTGTCAAGAAGGCTATTGCCGATGCCCTCCACTCTCCATTGCTCAACGATAACGACATCTTCAATTCCAAGAAGATACTTCTCTCCCTCTCCTTCCGTGGCGATGATGCCGAGAACAAGGGTCTCATGATGGACGAGATGAACGATATCAACGATTTCATGGATCAGTTCGGTCCCGACTTCGAACTCAAGTGGGGTACTGCCAACGACCCATCTCTGGGCGAGAAGGTCAAGATTACGATTCTTGCTACCGGCTTCGGCATTGCCGACATCAACGAAGCCCTTGCCGACCGTGTCCGCAGCAAGAAGACTCCTGAGGAACTGGCAAAGGAAGCCGAAGAAGCAGAACGTCGCCAGCGTATGCAGGAACGTCTCGAGAAATATTACGGCAGCGATGGTAGCAACTCGCTGAAGAAGAGGGCTCATAAGCTCTTCGTCTTCTCTACCGAAGACCTCGATGATGACGACCTCATCCTCGCTGTTGAGAATACCCCGGCAGCATATCGCACACGCTCACAACTCGAGAATCTCAATAACCATACCTATACCGCGTGAACTGGGAACAACTCATATCGCAAAAACGTCTCGGGCAGGAAATGAGACATACGGAACGTCGTGACGAACGCTCTGAGTTCAAGCGCGACTATGACCGCCTCATCTTTTCGGCCCCCTTTCGCCGGATGCAGAATAAGACACAGGTCTTCCCCCTTCCCGGCAGTGTCTTTGTCCACAACCGCCTCACCCACTCTCTCGAGGTGGCTTCCGTAGGTATGTCGCTGGGCAATGACATCAACCGTGGTGCCAGCCTCGGTACCATAGTGGCAACAGCATGTCTGGCGCACGATATGGGTAATCCGCCATTCGGACACTCCGGTGAGAAGGCCATTCAGACATTCTTCACCGAAGGTCCCGGCAACATCCTCAAGAATAAGGTCTCACCGGAGGTATGGAGCGACATCACCCATTTTGAGGGTAATGCCAACGCCTTCCGCCTCCTCACCCATCGTTTCCAGGGGCGTCGCGAGGGAGGCTTTGCTATGACCTATACCACCCTTGCCAGCATAGTGAAATACCCCTACCCCTCTACGCAGGCCACTCCGGAACATCCCAAGTTCGGATACTTCTCCAGCGAGGCAGCCACCTTCAACAAGATATCCGATGAACTCGGTATGATAGGACGCCATCCGCTGGTATATCTCGTAGAGGCTGCCGACGATATCTGCTATGAGATAATGGACATCGAAGATGCCCACAAGCTGAAGCTCCTTTCTGACGAGCAGACACTCTCCCTGCTGTTCGCCTTTTTCGATGAAGATATACAGCAAAGCATCCGTGAGCGTATCGAACGCGAGAATATCAGCGATATCAACGAACAGGTAGTCTATCTACGTGCCAGCGTCATCGGCAAGTTGGAGAACGAATGTGTCAAGGCATTCCTCGACAACGAGGAGGCCATTATGAGCGGCACCTTCAAGGGCAGCCTCATCGAACATATTAGCCCACGTCAGCGCGAGGCATACGTCAATTGTACAAAGATTGCCGTAAAGCGCATCTACAAGTCCAAGTCAGTCCTCGACATTGAACTCGGTGGTTACAGCATCATCGAAACCCTTATGACCAAGATGGTGGAGGCCATCCTGCATCCTGACAGATATTACTCCAAGCAGTTGCTTATGAGGGTCAGCAGCCAGTACGAAATCAATTCCCCTGACCTTGAGACCCGCATCATGGCAGTCCTCGACTTCATCTCAGGCATGACAGACGTCTTCGCCCTCGACTTCTACCAGAAAATCAACGGCACGTCGTTGCCGATAGTTTAGGCCCCACCCCGGCCCTCCCCAGTTAGGGAGGGGGATTATCTAGCTCTTAACTCTTAATGCTTAATGCTTAAAACTTAATGCTTAATTTAACCTCCCTTTCCATCGGATATACTGGCAATATCATTGCCAGTAACGTCTCTGCAGAGTTGCAGAGCGGAAAACTGACATGTCTGCTGGGAGTGAACGGTTGCGGCAAGAGTACCCTGTTGCGTACCATGTGTGGTTTCCTGCCACCACTGAAGGGGGAGATATACATCGGCAATGAAAACCTTACCACGCTGACAGCGTCGGAGAAATCGCAAAGAATCAGCATTGTGCTGACCCATAACGAAGACGTGCGCGGTATGACGGTATGGGACGTCGTAACTATGGGACGTAGTCCGTACACAGGTTTTTGGGGACGCCTCAGTGATGAAGACAGGAAGATAATAAGGGAGAGCCTTGACATGGTAGGCATTGACCCCACCTCAACCCTCTCGAGGGAGGGAGAACGGTCATTCGTCAACCGACGGATTACGGAGATATCAGACGGTGAACGCCAGAAGGTGATGATAGCAAAGGCTATAGCACAGCAGACGCCGGTGATACTACTCGACGAACCGACAGCATTCCTCGATTACCCCAGCAAGCGCCGTATGTTCAGGCTCTTGGCACAAGTGGCACGAGATATGAACAAAGCCATCCTCCTTTCCACACACGACATCGACCATGCAAAACGTTTCGGCGACGTAGCATGGATGATGGATAAAGGACAACTGAGATGTTCTTCGTTTGAAGAACTCATAGCAGAAAAGCCAGACTTCTTCTCGTCAGAAGAGGATTGATTTGGCAGAATCTTAGCAGACAAACAAGATGAAACAAACACTCACAAGCTTTGTCAACTCGGCTTTGCTGAGGTCAAAAGTCAAAGGTCAAAGGTCAAAGGTCTCTTACATCTTACATTTTACATCTTACTTATTTGTGCTGTGGCTGGCAGC
>CADCAX010000005.1 GCA_902799455.1 uncultured Prevotellaceae bacterium | reverse complement strand
CTTGTATGAGTGCAGATAGAGTAGGGGCCCAGACAGTAGCCCTTCGCAACAATCTATTGTACGATGCCACATTAACTCCCAACCTTGGTGCAGACATCCATGTTGATTCCCTATGGACCATCGGTGCACTTGTGGGCTTAAATGCCTGGGATATCGACAAGGATAAGAACAAGAAATGGCGTCATCTGATGATTGCCCCCAATTTCCGTCGTTGGCTGAATGGAACAGCCTTCCAGAAAGGCTATTTCGAGGGCGACCTGCTCTACAGTCATTTCAATGTTGGCAACACCAAGATACCTTTCGGTCTCTACAGTGGCGTCAAGGATCGTCGTCTGCAGGGTGATCTCCTCGCCCTTGGCGGCAAATACGGCTATTCCTGGATCCTCGCCCGCCATTGGCGCATCGAGACTGAGGCAGGTGTCGCTGTCGGCTATGCATGGTTCAAGGAATACGAGTGTGCCACCTGTGGCCAGCAACTCGGCAATGGCGACCGTATCTTCCTCCTCCCCCAGCTTGGCATCAACGTCGTGTATATCATCAACTGAAAAAATAGTAATAACAAATAAAAACTCAAAATTATGAAGAAAATTTCAATCTATGCCTTCATGGGTGCGATAGCACTGACAGGCGCAGTAGGTTTCTCCAGTTGTTCATCTTCCTCCAGTGAAGAAGTGTTTAACAATCCGGACTACAATCCGGAGACTGGCATGGTTAAGACGCAGTTCGCTATCTCTATTCCCACTTCTAGTAAGCAGTCATCAACCCGTATGAGTGCTGATGGTGCACCTAATAATGGAGTTTTCAAGGGTATGAAGGACATTAAACTTTATCCAATCAGTACTGCCACTGTAACAAGTGCAAGTGCTATTACAGCCCCAATTACGTTAAATAATATATCAGAAACGGGTGATGATAGTTTCAATGCAAAAGGTTCAGGTAATAATAGCTTTAATGGAAAAGTTTATAACGATGTTTCTATACCCATTGGCACAAAGGCTTTTTTGTTTTATGGTGAGATAACAGATGAAGCGGGAGGAGATTTAACTCCTACATATGCTCCTGTCTCTCCTGCTACATCGGAAACAGCAAATGAAATCAATTTTGCTTTGAAAGCTATTCAAGACAAGACCTTTACCAACATCTCTACTGATGAACAGGGTGCAGCAGTCTTGACAGCAGTTAATGCTATCTATAATTCACTTGTAACGCAAGAAGCAACTGCAGAAGGCGCATCTTATGCACAGACCACTCAGTTGAATGCCCTTAAGCAGTCACTTGAAGCAATCCATGCTGGTTCTGCCAATTCTGTTAGGGCATTTATGCAGAACATCTACAATAGGCTTACTGCAATTAATACTGCTGCAGCTGGTACTTATGCTCCTGCTGTTCAGACCACAATCGGGAACTATTTCACTATAGGAGGCGATTCACCAAATAACACATTGACATGGAAAACTGCCAATACGTTCCCGAATAATATAGGGTTGCCTGATGGCGCTATTGGAATGGAATATTCTAGTACAGCTGAAACCAAAATCTCCTTCAAGAGTGTACTTGCAGGTGGAAACGCCCAGCCGGAGTTGAATACTTATGTGAAACCTGCTTCTTTATTTTACACAGTAAATACCACCATTCACACATCAACTGCTGCACAGGTAAGCAATTACGCCGATAAGACTACATGGGATCAAGTTGTTGCTTTGTATAATTCAGATACACAAGTTAAAGGTGATACCCGTGGTATTGTTTTGGATAATCCCATCCAATATGGTGTAGGTCGTTTGAAATCACAGGTAAAGTTAAATGCCACCTTGAAAGCCAATGATGCTGATGGAACTGAGGTGGCCGTGACAGTTCCTGCGGGAGGTTATACTGTTTCAGGTATTTTGATTGGTTCCCAAAGAGCTGTTGGCTGGGATTTTGTGCCGAAAGAAGGTGCAACAGAATATACCATTTATGATCCGGTTCAGACAGGTGGTGCCTCAGTAAAGGCAACAACCACGGCATCAACAGCAAACTATACCCTTGCACTGCAAACAGACAAGGACGCAGAAGTGAAGGCTGTTGTAGAATTGGTGAATGATGGTGATCCTTTCTATGGCTATAATAACCAGTTGATTCCTTCTGGCAGTAAATTTTATCTGGTTGGCACACTTAATCCTACTGCGGCAACAGGAGTTACAACTTATAACGCAGAAGATGATCATATGAATAGAGTGTTCTGTCAAGATGTAGAAACTACGGTGGTATTTACGGTAGGAGAGACCTCTTTAAAGAAAGCTTACAACACGATTCCTGATTTGCGTTCTGCACAAATGGAATTAGGCCTTTCTGTAGACCTTAGTTGGACAGCAGGACTCTCATTTGATGTAACATTCTAATCTTTGAGAAAGAAATAGATGAAGGTAAACAACTGCATAATAGGAAAACGCCATGGAGGCTGGGCACAAATGCCTAGCCTATGGCACTTTGTGCCGTTATGCCTTATTTCTCTTTTGATAAGCTGTTCGGTGATCGACGAGGATTTGTCAGATTGTGGTGAACAGGCGAAGCTGGACTATGAGTTGCGCCTGGTGACGAACATGACCACAGAGTTGCGTACGGAGCTGACCACTCAGACCGACCTGCAGATTGCCGAGGCCCTGCGCGACGAGTTGTCGGACGTGTTCTCTGACTATGCCCATGACGTTGATCTCTCGTTCTACGATACGAAGGGCGACTCAACCCGTCTGCAGCATGATGAGCATTTCATGGATGCCAACCAGGCCAGTTATGAGTTGAACCTGCCCATGCGCCAGTATATGCATTTGGCTACAGCCAATATTCTCGACAATATGCTGGTGACGTTGGAGGAAGATGAAAAATGTCATCATTCCATGCTTCGTCAGATTGACCGTGACACCATCGACTCGCATTCGACCGGTATTTTTACCGCTCGACAGACGATGGAGGTTTTGGAGGGTATTGATCAGAACTTCAACGTACATCTCTATATGGCCAACTGTGCCGCCACGCTGGTGATCGACCCGCGAGGGCATGGACAGCTTGATAAGATACGTGTCTACAGCACGGGATTTGCCACGGGTTTCAACATTTGCGACAGTGTTTATACTTTTTCGGGGAGGAAGCCTATATTCCGTACCTTGCGACTGGAGAATCCAGAAGTAGATGATAAACTGGCTTTCACTTCCGTTACCTTCCCTTCGCGGGATCCCGAAAAATCCAAAGACACTCGTTCTGTGATTGAGACAGAGGAGCCGTTTATCGCTCAGCCCGGTGAGGAGGCTCTATGGGAGTTCCAAGTCTATGTGCCTCAGCCCAACGGAAGCATTACGAGAACCGTGCTCAACGTCAAGACGCCTTTGCGTTCAGGACAGTACAAGATTATCCAATGCTGGATAGGAGATAATGGTGAGATTATTGTTCCATCGAAAAATCCTGATCCAGATCCAGGTCCCGATCCTGGCCCTGGTCCCGATCCTGGCCCTGGTCCCGATCCAGGTCCCGGGCCCGATCCAGGTCCCGGGCCCGATCCAGGTCCCGGCCCCGATCCTGGTCCAGACCCCGAACCCGGTCCAAGTCCTGACCCTGGTCCCAGTCCTGATCCTGAACCAGATACCGGCGAAGTATCTAATGAGGTGACAACCTCGGTGACACTTGATTGGAAGCCGGGTGGTACATATAACCCGGAATTCTAATTTATTAGTAAAGAGAGAAGTTGATGAACGTAATAGAAATAAGGAAGACAAAGCAGGTTTATTCCCTGATGCTCTTGGTGGCTGCTATGCTTCTGAGTTGTTCAGAGCATGTAGATACCGTGATACAGGAGCCAAAACCTGTTGTCATTGAGGAGCCTGAGCCAATCAGCTTGGCTTTTTCTAGCGTATCATCCTCTCAAGCCAGAACCCGATTGGATAACGCTATTGTTCAAAATGAAGCATCATATCGCGACATCGTAGATTTCAATTTTATAGCCCTTAAAAAGGAGGGTGTTACTATAACATCTCTTACGAGTTTTGATGTTGATTATCAGGAAGAACCTGAGTCCAAAGCAACATCCAGCTATTATCATTTCGATTATTGTAATATGCCGAGGAACGTGAATGGCTGTTTGGTATATGCTAAGGCAAAGGATGTGAACAAACTCACTGAGCAGGAAAAAAAGATTTATAACGGCTGTCTCATGGAGAGTCCTTACTTGTCAGATTATGTTTATAAAACTGACCAGATTTACTTCGAGCCTGTATCCATCATCAGTGACGCGGCGGTGGGAGATGATGGTATTCCTGAAGAT
This sequence comes from uncultured Prevotellaceae bacterium, assembly GCA_902799455.1. Lineage (GTDB taxonomy): Bacteria > Bacteroidota > Bacteroidia > Bacteroidales > Bacteroidaceae > Prevotella. The sequence continues at coordinate 32,976 of CADCAX010000005.1, read as the reverse complement.
GCCTGGACCTTGGCCAATGCCTTGACGGACATTGCGAATATCGAGAACTGGAGCACGATGAATGATAATAACCTGAAGCCGTTGCTGGCTCATTTTACGAACTATGGCTATGACCTGGCAGGTTCTGCGGCCTGTGTCAGGGCATGGATTGGGGCCGTGAAGAAGGCTGCAGAGGATCTGGGTAGCCTGGGTGACGGACAGGTTGAGGAACTGGTACGACTGGAGATTATTTCCAAAGCGAGTGATTACCTGAATCCGGAAAAAGAAAGAAACATTGCTGGCCTGACTTATCCACAGGACATCAATCTGCCCGATGGTTCAGCCGTTTTGCGATGGTCGGAAGTAGAAGGAGAGGGTGGTACCAAAGTGAAGAAGTTTGTGCCTCAGTTGCGCACGACAACGCTCGATGATATCAACTCCATCTCATATTTCGTCTATCCCGCTGCGCTCTACTATTTCGTGAATAGTGATATCTGGACTTCTAATTCCAAGGTAACGTTTGATCAGTACAAAGGCAAAAGCAAATGGAAAGGCGATAGTGACACTGATGCTGATGCAGTTCAGACGCTATTCAAGGCAGGTGGTACAATTACAGGCAGCACGAAGACCGTAGCCATAGCTGATCCCCTGCAATATGCAGTGGCACGGCTTCAACTGACAGTGGAAGTGAAGGATGATGTGGCCGAACTGACGTATAATGGGACAAACACGATCCCGTATAAAGTTGGAAATGATTATCAATTCCGTCTGACGGGCGTCATAGTTGGCGGCCAGAGGAAAGTAGGTTATGATTTCAAGCCGATAGCCCTGTCCGAGGACGATGAGAGGTTCGTGTACGATAGTCAGGTGGGAGATACTTATTATCTGAAAAAGAAGTCGGAATATACTGGTGGTACGGTCGATCCGGTCAATACGCTGGTGCTTCAGACGTGCGATAACGAGGATGTAAACGTCATTCTCGAGTTTGAATATACCCCTGCAACAGCGGACTATAAAGAGTTCAAGTGTCTCGATGGTTACGTTTATCCAGGTACCCGCTTCTATCTGGTGGGTGAGCTGAAAGCAACCGACTTCAAGCCGGGAACAGGAGATGCGACGAGTCAGGGACGTATTTTCACCCAAGACTATACGACCACCATTGAGATGACGGTCAAATCGCTGGAGAAGGCTTACAATGTGCTTCCCAACATCATAGCTAAGAATCTGGAGATCGGCGTGATGACCACCCCGAAGTGGAAGGCGGCCACACCTCAGGAAGCTGTGATTATGGAATAAAAAAAAGGAGAAAGAGATAATGAGAGACGACAGACGATATAACTTCCGATGGCTGAGCGGCATACTGATGTTGCTCCTCCTGCTGACGGGCTGTTCGAAGTCGTCTGAGAGTAATGAGAACGACGAGCCGCAGCCAGGTAAGCCCGTGCTGAAGATCTATGTCTTCTCACCTGACCGTCCTATCGTAACTCGTGGCGACAATGGCGAGGTGGATGCCTCTGAGGCAGAAAACAAGATCAACAACATCCATGTCTGGGTGTATGAGACGGGTACGGATAATCTGATTGGCCATATCAGTCTGAACAACGTTGATATCACAGAGGCCGGCAAGGAGGTGACGATGGAACTTGATGATACTTATGCCAATAAAGAGTCAAAGCCCAATGTCGATGTCTATGTGGCAGCGAATGTCACGAGTTCGAATTGTGGACTTTCGTTCGATGCCAAAACGACCAACACCCAACTGGATGGTGCGCTGATCAAAGAGGGCTATTTTGGTGTCACCAACCTGATTTCGACGGTGCCTGGCGATGGTCTGCCCATGTCGGGAGTGCTGAAAAATAAGCCGGTGATGGGTAACAACAAGGTCTATCGGGTGCAAGATGGTGAGACGTCGGGTAAGCTGGCCAATGTGCGACTGGTACGTGCTGTGTCGAAGATACGGTTTGTTGCCTCAAAATCTTCCACGAACCCTGATGTCGTGACCGTCAATAGCATTGTCTTAAACGGTGATGTGCTCCCGAAGGAAGAGTATTTGTTCCTGACGAATGCCTATGACCTCGCGGCGACACCGAAATGGAGAGTCGGCACCTCCTATGTGGTCCAGAAGACGCTGGTATCTAATGTGACCGAAGTGGCTACAAACAATAGTCCCGCCTCCTACAGTTGGGATGGTTCAATGTCGGGACAGCAATACGAAACCAAGATTCAGAATGGTATCGATGCTGGTGAACTGTCCGACCTGGGCACCTTCTACCTTCGTGAGTCCGACAAAGCCCTGAAGGGAACGATCAACTATACGATTGAGCATACGGAGAAGAATAACGATGTAACAACCATTCATAATAATCCGGAAATACCGAATTACGCCATGGTTGCCGATGGTGATTTCTCCCGTAACCACACGTGGATCGTGTATGCTTACTTCGTCAGTAGTGGAGACCTGATCATAGGCATGGTGGAGGTCAAGGACATGACCAACAGTGAGAATGCCACTCAGATTGTATATAATTGGTAATGAGAATGATAAAGGACAGAATGACATATCGCTGGTTGTGGAGCTGCCTGATAGCAGGCGGCCTGCTACTGACGGGCTGTGCCGACGACAATAAGGAGTCGTTTGAGGAGCCTGTACAGGAGCAGGGCAGTCCGCTGGAGCTGCGGGCTGTGACCCGTACCAGTGGCGCCACTCAGATAGGTAGTGCCGACTGTCCAAATATTAAGGTGTATTTGACCTCTGAGACAGAACTGTTACAGGCAGGATACTTCAGGTATACTGTAGGTTCCGGCTGGACATCCGATCTCTCGGTCAAGGAGGAACGGCAATACTACCTCTATGGTTATATGCCGGAAGATATAGAGGGTACCACCGTCACGTATGCAGCCCCAGGTGGTAAATATTCCGACGGTATCAACCTGTCGTTCCCGGGTCTGCCAGCCATTACCGAACAGGATATCAGTGTCGTCGTCGGTGTTCAGCGGGTCGATGGTGTCAGTACTGAAACGCCCATAGTCACGGAAGGCTCCTTCAGCTATCTCTCGGGTATCTGGGGTAAGAACTACGTCAACTTGCTGATGGGACATATCTATGCCGGACTGGAACTGAATTTCAAGATTGATGCGGATTATGCCAGCGTACGATCGATCCACCTGAAGACAGTTACGCTGTCCACCGACTATGGTAAAGTTGATGCCACCGTACAGCTTCGTAGCGGTAAGGGCATTGAACAGGCGGTCTTTACAAAAGTCTCTGGCAGCAGCGCAAGCGCTCCCATTACCATGCTGAGTGCAGAGAGTGCAGAGACAGTACTTGACGACCGTCATACCAATACACCGCTGAAACTCAGCAAGTTGGCCTATTGCTTCCCCTCCATCTTTGCGGCTGAGGGAGCAAACCTCTCCATCACCACCACCTATGATGTGTATGACAGGACCAAGAACAAGAATCTGGGCGAGAGGACATCAACGAACAAACTCAGGATCACGGCCTCGGCCATCAATCCGGGACAGAAGAAGACGGTCATCATCACCGTGCAGCCCACCTACCTCTATGTCCTGTCCGACGGGGATCTGGACAATCCGGGAACGACGGTGGTCATTAATTAGATGTGAAGCAAATGATTAAGAGACGAACATATCATCCATTGGTACCGAACAGCATACGACTGCTGCTCCTGCTGCTTCTAGTGCTCTTTGGTCTGGAGACCAGCGCACAGATCAAGATTGGCGGTAATGTCTATGGCGGTGGCAATGAGGGCGATGTCGGAGGCAATACCTCTGTGACCCTTTATGCCGGCGACCTGAACAAGGTCTTCGGCGGCTCCCGTATGGCCAATATCGATGGTCGTTCGTTTGTACATCTCGATGGTGAGCATGCCACCGGGTATATGCTCATCAACTATGTCTATGGAGGTAACGATGTATCGGGTATCATCGGCAAAAAGACGGATACGAACGCGCCGGTAGCCAAGAAGCCTGTAGAACTCACGAAGGCTGAGGAGAATGGTATTACCGATCAGTGGGATTCCTATGTCCGCATATCGAACAAGCTTGTGACGACGGGTGAGGGCGAGAGTGCTGTGACGAAGAATTCCCAGGATATCTATATCGGTCAGCTCTTTGCGGGTGGTAATGGTGCCTATGAGTATACCGGAGATTTGGAAGGTAAGGGAGCACCCGATCTGAAGAAAGCCTATCTCGAGATCCTCGGTGGTTCTATCGTCTATGCCTTCGGCGGTGGTAACAATGCGACGGTCACGGAAAAGACGGTGATTCATGTTGAGAACCCGAGTAAGGTGGTCAGCAGCATAGTCGTTGATGGTAATGAATTGTTGTCGCCGGAACGTATTGAGCAGATGGGTTATAACCCCGGTTATACTTATCCTACCAGTGATGCCTTCCAGATTGGTAGTTTCTTCGGTGGTAATAACGTGGCACCAATGGCTATCCGTCCGACGTGGAACCTGAAAGCCGGCAAAATCCGTAACCTCTATTCCGGTGGTAATGAGGGTGATATGACCAGTACAGAAGGCTTGCTTTTGGAGATTCCTGTCGGCTCAACCCTGAAGGTCGACAACCTTTATGGTGGCTGCCGTAAGGCCGACGTGATCCCTGGAGGCGATAAAGCTTCTCCGGCACAGGTACATAACTTGGAAAACTACCATTTCCCGGATGGATTCTCGGCCCGTGTGCTGGTACGTGGTGGCGATATTAATAATGTATACGGCGGTAACGATATCTCCGGTAAGGTCTATGGCGGTAACGCCGTTGGTATCTATGCCTCAACCCGAGGCGATGTCTACGGCGGTGGTAACGGTTCATATCCCTATACTGATAATGGAGACTTGAAAGATGATCCAACTTTTGGAGACTTATATTATGATTATACAGGATTCTCGTCATCCATAGATGCCCTCAATGCCTTCCGCCCCAATGCCGAACAGGTGTCCATCCGTGTTGCGGGAACAAGTACCTCTCAGCCAGCCATCGTTCATGGCTCCATCTTCCTGGGTGGTAACAGTGCCACACTCTCGACTACAAAGGAGAATCCTATTGTTGAGCTGAAGATAGGTTCGCATGCCATCATTGATAATGTGTTCCTCGGCAACAATGGCGCAAACATGATTCAGACGCATGAAAAGGATGCAACTCATCTCAATGAAGGAGTATTAAGAACTTATCAGCGGCAATTAAAAGATTTAAAAAATGCAGGATTAACGACAAAAGAATATACGAGTAAGAACTTTTTTAGCTCATTAGATCTTGAGAACACTTCAGAATTTGACAAGTACATGGACGGCTGCGCCATGACCCTGATGCCTCGCGTGGTGTTTGACAATACATCCAATGGCGACCCTGCAACTTATATACCATATTCCTCTTACATCGGCTCGTTCTATTGTGGCGGTAATGTGGGTAGTATGAAATTTTCGGGTAATACCACCATCGACTTTAACCATCAGGTCATTATATATAATAAGTTGGTCGGTGGCTGTAACAATGCCAATGTGGATGCGGACACAGACTTCAATGCTGCTTACGAAGGCGGTGTTTTGGGGAATCCTGATGATGACGGCAACAAACTGACTCTAAACCTGAGTGGTCTGAAGATTCAGCCTAAGCGTTGGAACGCTGACGATACGGCTCTGGAGTGGAACACCGTCAGTGCCAAGACAGGCGATGATGTCGCCCCAGTTACTGATAATGCTGTAGCATTCAATGCCACTACCGATCTTGACCGTCGTCTGAAGGGTGGTAATATCTATGGTGGTTGTTATAACAGCGGCCATGTGAATGGTAATGTGGTCATCAATGTCGATGAGACATTGGTTGAGCGCGACAAAGTCTTTGATGTTGCTTCAGATGAGGGAGAGACTTTGTATGAGAACGTAGAGAGAGGAACCTATCAAATAACGAAGCGTAATACGGGTGTCATTCTCTCTCAACAAGGTATGGATGTACTCGGTTCTGCCCTGAACATCTTTGGCGGTGGCTATGGTGCCGCCTCGGAAATCTGGGGTAGTACCACTATTAACCTGAACAAAGGCTACTGCTTCCAGATCTTCGGTGGTGGCGAGGCTGGTGCTATCGGTAAGAAAGACGCAGATGGGAAGTATGGCATAAAGAAAGAAAATAATACTTATGGCCCGGATGAGAAGTACAGCACCTACATCAATCTGAACGGTGATGCCAGCCTTCCCGGTGTGGCGAGAGGAGCTGTAGGCGACAGTCCAAACATGGCAGAGTGTGAGTTCATCTATGGCGGTGCTTTCGAAGGTATGATAGCCGGCAATACCCATATCAACCTCGGTAATGGTCGTATCTTCAACTCCTTCGCAGGTAGTTGTAATGCTGACATCCTCGGACATACAGAGACCTATGTAGGTCGTAAGAAGAAGGCTGACGGCTCCTACGAGGATGGTGGTGGGTTCCCCTGGATCCGTGACCACATCTATGGCGGAAACGACCTGGGTGGCAGTATTCTGGGTGAGGCCGATTTCAGTGGTCGCATCCGTGATGAGGTCAAAGCCCTGGTGGCAGATACCTATCAGGCACAAGTCAAGAAGGCCACGACTTATATGGAGTACACGCAGGGTAGGGTGAGAAGCATCCTCGGCGGTTGCTTCGGTGACTATGATTATTCACTTGATGATTTTTCTGTCAAGGAAAATGCTGATGATGAAGACTATAAAGTTGCCAACAAACCATATCTGCACAATGCCTTCGTCAACTTTAGACCCAATATAAATGCCAATAATGCGGTAGAGAAGATCTTCGGTGCCGGAGAGGGATTCTCGGGTGACCGTGACGGCGACAAGGGACAGGACCACAGCTACGTGCTGATTGACATTCCCGACAATGTGGAGAAATTCGCCAATACCGAGGTCTTCGGTGCAGGTGCCTATAACGGTTTGGGTATGCGCTATCCTGCAGCGGAAACATTTGCAGACAACTTTGATCTCAACGAAGCCTCCGCTATCATCGACCTGATGCGCGGAAGGATAGGTGCAGCCTATGGCGGTAGTTATGAGGAGGGTATCACTCGTCGCACAGTTGTGAATGTGCCACTTGGCTCTACTATCAAGATCGGCAGCATCTTTGGTGGTGCATATGGTAGTGGTGCTTATAAGCCTTGTGATGTTTACGAGGCCAACGTGAACTATCTGACCCAGAGTGAAGACGCTTATCTGATCTGTGACCCAACTGGTACTGACGAGTTGATGAAGGGTGCCATCTACGGAGGAAACAACTATGCGCGTCGTACCCTCTATGGCAAAATCAATATTTCTTCCCGTGTCAGACAGAAACATCCTTCCTATGGAATGACCACAGCTACCGTCTATGGTGCAGGCTGTGGTTCTCTGACCTGGAATGAGTACACTGAGGTCAACCTGAATTCCGGCGCCAATGTCTGGGAGGTTTATGGTGGAGGACAGGCCGGCGGTGTGATGAGTGCGGAGAGCGTGCAGAAGTATATTGGATCAAATCCTGATGAGATCGAAAACTTTGAAGCCGCTTGGACTTTAGGCTCAGGTTATGACCCTGAGTCGTTTGCAGACTATGCAGCTAATATTAAAACCAATCTGACTAACCCATTGGCAAGGGAAGCCGAGATTGATGATCGTGAGCTCACTGAAGCCCAAAAGGCTAAAATATTTAAGAAATACAATACCAACGTCATTATCTATGAAGGTGCAAATGTCGGTAACTATGCTTACGGTGGTGGACTTGGTAATGTAAATGATGCCTTCAAAGGAAGCGGTGATGTCTATGGTACGACTTACATCGCCCTGCTCGGTGGTACAGTCGGAAAGGATATCTATGCAGCCGGTACGTCGGGATCCGTCTATAATCTTTTTGGAGCCGATAACTTCACTGCCAGTGCTAATGCTTATATCAAGGGTGGCACAGTGCGTAATGTCTATGGTGGAGGCTGGCGTGGTAGTGTGGGCTATCACAGTGGTGCAATCGCTAATGTGGCCAAAAACAACTTAGATATCGATGGTGAGGTGCACGTAGTCGTCGGTGATCTTGAAGGCACCACCCATACCAGTGGCATTCCTTCCATCACCCGTAATGTCTATGGCGGTGGTGAGGGTGGCGTCATCTATGGTGATGCCTATGTCAAGCTGAACAAGGGATATATAGGCTATCGCTATAACTCCAGTGTAGCAGACAATGCTCAGACAACCGATTTCGATGAACATTATGTGGAGGAACTGGATGATGAGATAGTAGGCGATAACAAGTTGGAGCAGGGTGGTAATATCTTCGGTGGCGGCTATGTGGCTAATAGCTATGTGGACCGTTCTCACGTCACCATGCGTGGCGGTATCGTCCGTGGTAGCCTTTATGGCGGTGGTGAGATTGGACCTATTGGTCGTGGTACTGCCCACCCGGATAGCATTGCTAAGTACCCGGGTTCTGTTAAGAACGGTGTTGCCATTTACAAGGGCGGTGAGACCCATGTTGAACTCTGGGATGGACATGTGATGCGCGATGTCTTTGGTGGTGGTCGAGGTTATGACAACTGGGGTGGCGAAGGCTATATGACCGACGAAGAGAAGGAGACTATGGACAAGAGTTCCAAGGGTTATGTCTTCGGTAGTACCGACGTACATATCTATGGTGGTGAGATTGGTACGGAGAGCAATGTGCTGAGGGGCTACGGCAATGTCTTCGGCGGCGGAAACGAGGGATTCGTCTATAGTGCCACGGGAACGAAGAGTGGCGACGGCTATTATAGAGACACCAGTTCGAAGTTGTCGGAAGATTGTAAGATTGCTGTCGAACCTCAGTGTAAGGTCATCAATGCCAGTGGTATCAAGATCGGCAGTACAACGTATGCGAAGGGTGACTATGTGCCTTTGGAGGCCCTGAACAAGTTGAAGAGCAGGGATCATGTCGCCAGTGAATGGGCGAAACTGGATACCCGTGGTATTGTGATACATAACGCACTCTTTGCTGGTGGAAACATCACCGAGGGTAGTGACAAGATCTTTGCCAATACTGTTACCGTCTATGGTAATGCGGCAGCCTCGTTGCGCGATGTCTATAACTTCGACCTCATCTCCCTTGGTACTGAGGAGATGGGTGGCCTTTACGGTGATGGTAACCTGACACTGGTCGATGGTTTCCGTGAGTTACATATCGATAACTATGGTACTGACTATTACAGTCTGAAGGAAACGATGCTGTTGGAGGAGTATAATGCTCTCACCCCCAGACAGCAAGCCTATTATAAACTGAAATATGGAGCAAACCTAGATCATACCTATAATTATTGGGAGTGTAAGCAGCTTCATACATATAATAATGTGTCATATAGAAAAGGTCAGAAAATACCGAGAACTTCTTCTACAGATGACATATATAACAGTTTCTCTGAGACGGAAAAAGCAACTTATTGGACTCAAGGCAGCAGAACTTACAAGAAAGACGAGCAAATTGAGGAGGGCGAATACAGTTTGATGGATGGCGTAGACTCTGATGTTCCAAGTCAGAAGACTGGTGAGAAAGCCAACTGGACGCTCTTGGGTGTGACCAGTATTTACGCCGGTCGTCCGATGAACACCATCCAGCGTGCCGACTTCTGTGGCGTGTTCGGTAGTCGAATGGTGATGAAGGGAGCCGTTGACCGTGCACCGCAGGTGAACGGAGGCGTGGACTATAACAGCTATACCATCAACCGTGTGGAAGAGGTGTCGCTGAACAAGCGTACCTCTGATGCCGGTGACACATCAGACAAGGACAAGGAGCATGGTAACTATTTCGGTATCTATAACTCCGTGAAGTTCCTGGGTAATCTGACCAGCGATGTGAAGTTTACTGACGTGCGTAAGACCGACACCAAGAACACCTCGATTCAAGCAGATGGTACTACAACTTATTATGACTGGAAATATGCCAAGCCACAAAGTAAATACCGCAATAACGGTATCAGCCATAACAAGGTGGCTCTGGCATCGGGTGTGTATCTGGAGCTGAAGAAAGAGGAGACAGAAAGTGCTGGCGAGGACAGGTGGGGATATATTACAGGTATTATCGAACTCGACCTGATCAACGTGATGCCAGGTATGGGTGGCGGCTATGTCTATGCCAAGAACGAGCATGGCACCCGATCTGTAGTTGATGACAATAAGGTATCTCTCCTCAGTTATAACGAGAGTGCCCGCACCTATCGCCAATATGAATATAGTGATGCTACGTCGGCACTCGAACCCATTGAGACGTCGGGTAACTTTGTGCATAACACCAAGCAGATTGTGGACGACTGTTATCCCAATGGTGGTATCTATAACGATCATTATGTTGCTTCACCTGCCCACTATTGGTTTATCAGGGGTAGCATCTATGTGTATGAACAGCATATCTCGGCATACACGGGTTCTGCCAATGCAACGGCAGAGAAGCAGGAGATCCCGTTGACCATCACAGCGGCTTCCAATGGTAGAATGACGCTGCGCGACGTGCAGCCCAACTACTATGCTTACTATGATAAGGGTGGTAACAAGTTGGGATCTGAAAATGCCGATTCCGTTTTTGTTGTGAACAACGTGTCTTACAAGCTGAACCAGGCCATCAGCAACTGGGATTACAATCTGCTGAGCGAGGGCGACAAGGTTAAGTTCGTGGACATGACTTATGTGGTGGTTGAGGATTGTAAGATCGGTTATACAGAGTACAAGAAGGGTAGTGTGATGCTGGAGAGTGAATATACAGCATTGAAGGATTCTCATCCGACAATCAAATACATGGAAGGTGATGAGGAGAAATCTGACGGCAATTTCGACTACTTCTTCCGCATGTCGAACAATCTGGGTCATAATACGGGTTATGTGCTCACTTACGATGTGAACAACCCCATGGTGTGGAATAACTACTACACCAAGACGGCAAGTCCCGGACAGGCCAATGCACTGAATACCAAGCAGTATGAAGCCGCTGATAACAAGAACCTCTATACCGAAGGTCCTACCTACACGCTGAAGTCTGGTGTCACCAATGCGGTCTTTGGTCAGCAGGATTACACACTGGGTAGCATTATCTATGGTAGTGCCAAGACCACTTATGACAACACCGTCTATGGTCATCTTTCAAACGAAGCCAAAGCTACTCAGGCCGAGGTGGAACAGGCTTATGTGGTGACCAAGGAATACTCTGTGAAGAATGAATCAAATGAGGAGATTCAGAGTCTGGCGGTTGGTACACCTATTTATAAATCTAAATATACAGATGATCAATGGTCGTCGATGACGGCTGCACATGCAGTGGAACTGGCCAAGGTATGTACCAGCCTGCTGGAATTCTCTTCTACCGACTATGTCTGGGCCGGCAAGGTGCTCTCGTCAGCAGATATCACAGAACTGAAGACTAAGATAGCGACAAAGAACCCGACATGGACTGGTGATCAGGTGAATTCTTATCTGAACAGCTATCTCGACGATGCCTATTATTGCAAAAAGGCAGGTAAATATGGCGGAATCTACTTTGAAAGTGGAAAGGCTTATCGTGCCATCGACACATGGTGTAGCATGACTGCTGCAGAGCGTGAGAACTTCACCTACAACTACGATGCGCTCGACCTGCTCATTGATCCTAGCTTCGGTGGCGCGTACGGCAGCAAGACACAATATGATGGAGATAATCCTGTTAAGGTGTACTCAAGTACGCAGCCTATCGACTATCAGGCAGAGTTTGTGGGCTATGTGGATAAAGAATCCCACGATGTGACGTCGATAACCTATAAAGACAAAAACGAGACATCGCATACGATTAATAAGAGTACCAGTCAGGAAGATTGGCTGACGCGCGAAGCCTATGAGTCTATCCCCAATGAGAAGCGTCACTATTCGCCCATCACCATCACGGCACCTGGTGACTATTATATGGTACGCGAGACATTCATGAATGGTGAGGTTCCATATACCACAGGTCAGCAGATTGATAAGGATACCTATGATAATCTGGGCGAAATAAGACAGGCGAACATCGATAAAATTCACTTCACAGATGGACAGACGAATTCGCCTACAACTGTAGAAGGTAAAACGGTCTATGAGCCCAAGACCTATTACTATTGTCGTGGCAATTATACCATTAACGAGAAAGGTGAGGGTAAGCCAGTAACCACCACGGCAGTCACGAAGAACGGTACTTCCGTCTCCAGTACGACGCATAGTGTGAATACTGAAGTTCAGCTGGGTGAAGTCATCAGTGAAACCACTTACGATGGTCTGTGCAACTACCAGATGGGCTTTACCATCCACGGTACGTCACCTACGGAGATCAGCACGCTCTATGTCTCAAACGAGTCGGATATCAACGACCTCTCGGCTGAGAAGATCATCACCGTCATCTACCTCTATGAATATGATGAGAGCGACGAGTCAGGTCTTAATGTGACACCGGTGAGTGAGCGTCACATCGTGAACATCCACATCAACTTCAAGAGTGGTGTACCAGAGATTGGTGACATCACCAAGCCTGGCATCGTACTCCCGGGTACTACCATTGGTATGAACATCCCGTCGGTTACCCAGGGTGCTTACCGCATCACGGAATCTGGTTGGGAGATATTCTCAAACGATGACGATGCTGCTACCCACTATAACGGAACCCCGTTCTATAACAACGAGACACCGCTCTATTGGTACCAGAACAACTACTGGATTGCATATTATGCTCAGACGAGCCTTGGTAAGACCTACTCGAAGTCGGTGAAGCTGAACGTGGCCAACTACCACGACCTGAAGAAGGTGATGGACGATAAGGACCACCACTACTATATCGACCATAAGGACGTGGACCGTCAGCCGAAGATCTATATCAACGATTATAGTGCTAACGGTCAGAACGGCCTTGATATGTTCAAGGATCTCATCGACCTGAGTTATGTGCCCAAGACCTATGATGCAAACGGTAATCCAGTTCCTGTCAGCAGTGGTAGTCTGGCAGGTCATGTGCCCTTGGAGAACCATACAGCCAAACCCATGAAGGGCGGTAAGTATCTGGAATTCTTCTTGGATACGGATATAACTCATCCTGACACAGGAGCTGCCAATGAGTGGACACCTGTGGCCAACAACTCAGGTGAATGCTTCGAGGGTAATTTCCATGGTGAGGGCCACACAATCGGCGGACTCGACAATTCACTCTTCGGCCATCTCTGTGGCAATGTCTATAACCTCGGTGTCACGGGATCGTTCACAGGTGCCGGTGTGGCAGAGACGGGCGATGGCTATGTGGAGAACTGCTGGATCAAGACTACGGGCACACCTGACACGGGTGTCGGCCATTATGCCGTATTCGGTAACCCATCACGTACAGGTAGTGATAATCTGATACAGGTGGTCAACAGCTATTATCCGACGAGCAACAACTACACCGTTCCTGCTGGAGAGACTCACGGCAAGCCCGTCCAGATGGCCGACAGGTCGTTCTATAATGGTGAGGTGGCATACAACCTGAACGGCTTCTACCTCTATAAGCGCTACTGCGATAAGAAGGTATCCTCAGGAAATGCTTATGACTGCTTCTATATGAAGACAGATGGTACGCTTGAGAAGCAGACGAAGTTCTATGGTACCTATGACAACACCACCGCCCAACTGTGCTCTTCGGGTTATGTTGAGAACCGTTACAAAGACGGTGACTTCCGCTTTGCCGATGGTGAGATTCCCACGACAGAGGATAAGCGTCACTATACAGTCAAGGATGAGAGCAACAATGACGTCGATAAGTATGCACCCATCTGGCCTCACGACTATGTATTCTTCGGACAGTCGCTGACCTACGACTATACTGGCGCACATCAGGAATACCCGACGGCTGTCAATAAGAGAGACGGATTCCTGGTCGATGGTACCGGCAGTAACCACGTACATCGTGCACCGGCCTACTTCGGCTCGAAGACCATGAGAGTGGCTCACTTCAACCCGGTAGTCACGCTGGCAGCTTACTCGAAGCCTCCCACAGAGACGAGTACCAACGTGAAGGAAGCTTATCCCGGCATGACGGCCATCGACTTTAATGGCCATAATGATACGAGCTATAACCTGGGATGGAATGGCAAATTCTTCTACCAGCCGCTGCTCGACGATGATGGCTTGTACAGCATTGAGAATGTCAGCGAGACCCAAAACCTGTTGGTCTATGCTCCGGCTGAGAGTGCCAACAAGAAGACTTACGACGTGCTTACTGCCTACTTCGATGAGCCCAAGTATAGCTCTTATGCTATCAACGACGGCTATGGCAGTGTGGGTATCGCTCCTTCAACCGTATTCGGTCACCTCGTCCAGAGCAACCTCAAGACTACTACCGACCATCTGCTTGTCGACAAGCAGGACTTCAACTGCCCGATTTCATATGATCTGGGTGACGGTTATCGGATGTGGTATCAGCGCACGCCGGACAAGTTTGTCAACATCGTCTCGGGTAATACTCAGGGCTGGGACAATATCAGCCTACCGTTCAAGGTCAGCAAAGTCGCCACTCAGCAGAAGGGTGAGATTACCCACTTCTACAACTACAAGGACGAAGAAACAGGAGAGGACGACACCATGGGCCATGAGTACTGGCTCCGTCAGTTCGCAGGTAACTTCCGTCAGACGAGCACTTCGGGAGTATATGCCGCAGACTTCAACCTGCTGGCACCAGATGGTGCGAATAAGTCATACACGAATAAGTTCCTGTGGGATTACTATTATTCCCAGAATAATCGTGACGATAAGAACGGTGAGGATTACAAGGAGTATTATAGCTCCGGCCACACCTATACCAGCTATCCGCTGGAGCAGGCAGGCAAACCTTATCTGATCGGCTTCCCGGGCAAATCCTATTATGAGTTCGACTTGAGTGGTGAATGGACGGCCTCCAACACTGCAACGCCTGCTCCCGCCAAGCTCGACAAGCAGACCATCACCTTCGCTTCCGATCCGGCAGTGACGATTGCCATTAGTGACACCGAGCTCAGTTTGGGTAAGACGGTGAAGGACGGTTATGAGTATATACCTAATTATATAAGTAAGAAGTTCACCAACGAAGGTGAGTGTTACGTACTGGCCGACGATGGTGCCAGCTATGTGAAGAATGAGGCCGACGGCATTGTCAGTGCCTTCCGCCCATACATTGTGAAGAGTGTCGCTTCTCCTGCTCGAGGCAAGGAGACTCCGAATGTGGAACAGGTGGTCTTTGGTATGGATGTTGATACCAACTTCCTGCACGATGAGATTACCGACCGTCTGGATGGCACGCTGGATATCTATGGCAAGAAGGGTCTGGTCGTCGTCAAGTCATCGCTTCGTTATACTGTCGACGTGAGCATCTACACGCCTGTCGGCATCAAGCTGAACGGCTTCGTCGTGAAGGCCGGTGAGACCGTTGAAACACCGATCACCAGAGACGGTGTCTATATCGTATGTACTGATGATGGTCAGTACAGTAAGAAACTGATTATAAGAGGAAAAAAGTAATAATTAAATAATAGTGCGTTATGAAAAAGGTAATGAAAAGAATCCTGACAGTGGCTTTGCTGGTCCTGATATCCTCGGGAGCAGTAGGGCAGGTGAGGGTCGACTTTAACGATTCCTATACAGGCGGAACTATTGTTGAGAAGGACCAGAGTAAGCCCGCGGACGACGGCAGTGTCGTGGTGACGATCACCGTGACGCCTGACAAAGGCTATACCATCGCCAAGGAGGATATCGTCGTCGTGCTGACAAGGTCCACTTCTCAGACACGTGATGAAAATCCAAGTATTGCAGAGGCTCTGCAGCTCGATGGCGATGATCCTAAGGACCTCGGCGCGGAGCGAGACTATAGCTTTACAGTCCCGTCAGGCTTTGGTGCGTGGGTGATGGAAGCCACATTCCATCAGGCCGAGAATGCCAACGACATCAGCGATGCTGATTCGCAGGTTGAATGGACCTTGAAAGAGGGTACTCTGACGATTTCGGGCACTGGCGGTACGAAGGCCTTTGACTCGGATGCTACTCCCTGGAACGATTCGGATGTCACCAGTGTCATCATCTCAAAGGACGTGACCAGTTTGGGTGCTGGCATCTTTGCCGGTTGCACCAACCTGACGAGTATCACTATCGACAATACCAAGCAGGTGGTGGCATTGGGCGAGGGGGCTATTCCTTCAAACGAAGGTCTGCAGATCGACGTGCAGGGCAATCTCTATAATGAGTATCTGATCACGGAAGGGTGGGAGTATTATAAGGTCGTCAGCGCAAATGCCACTCAGATCGAAGGTTTCTCGTTCAGCAAGGACAATGAGTACGATGCCTTCTTCTCCAAGGAGGCTGTGCAGGTGCCTTCTGTGCTGAAGGCCTATACCATCACGGGTATCAATGAGAAGGGCTTAGTACTTACGCCAGTCACGGAGATTCCTGCCGGAGAGGTCGTCTTGCTTTTTACCGAGCATCAGGAGATTACCGATTTCTATACGGTTCGCACGGAAAGTGAAAACAAGCCTGATGCCCATAACCTGTTGAAGGTGGTGACGGACGAGAAAGGCAAAGATGTGAAACTCGGCGATGTCTGGCTGCTCTACCATGACGTGTTCTACTACACGCAGGCCGGTACCATCCCTCAGAATGGCATCTATCTGGCCAAGCCAGAGGAGAAACCGTTGGAAAAGGCCCGTTCCTATTATCCCATCGCCCCTCAAGGTGAAAAGACCGCCATCGTGAGTTTGCGTGCAGATGGTAGTGTAGCCACTACCGCCCCCCAGGGTTGGTACACCCTCGATGGCCGTCGCCTCGACACCAAACCCACCCGTAAGGGCATCTATATCAAGGATGGAAACAAGATGATCATTAAATAATTGTTATTATCGTAGTATAGGTTTTCTATAGAAGACATGAAGAAGACAACGATGAGGTTATTCGCTCTCGCTATGCTGATGATGTTCAGCATAGGCGCAGAGGCTAAGATAGACGTACAGATTGCTAATGATGGTAAGTTTGATGGCGGAACCATTGAGGTGACGAACCAGAAAGACTTGACCGACGGTGTGGAAGTAACCATTACCGTCACTCCCAAAGATGGCTATACCATCAAGAAGAGCGCTATTACCGTTGTCTCCACCTATCCCCCTTCAGGCAATTCCAGTACCCGTACCCCGGAAATCGCCAATAATCTCACCCTCTACTATAATGGTTCAGCCGAGAAAGACGTCGACGACACCACCGCCAAGCGCGACTACACTTTCAAGGTCCCCACCGGCTTCGGCGCCTGGGTGAAAGAGGCAACATTCCAGTCTTCAGGAAAGAAGGATGGAAATGAACCAACGAGAACAACAGACTATTCGGGAACGTATTACATTGCCAGCAAGAGGGTTTATGACAGTAATAATACAAGCAACAACTTTTACCTGTGTCCTACGGTAGGATGGGCCTTCTATGTGGCAACTAATAAAGTTCAGGCTGATGACAATGGTCAGCCATTCCTTACAACTTATATGTGTAAAACAAATAGTTACGATGATGTAAAAAAGGCAGTGTGGAATGTCGAGAAGGACCCAAGCTCTGGTTGTTATTACATAAAGCAAGCCTTAACAGGCAGATATATGGTGTCTAACGGAGTACTCACAGGTGCTGGTAATACCCGAGCACGTGTACACTTGGAAACAGTAGCCAATGCTGACGCTCTTGCTACACTGGGCGATTGGGCGTTGTTTGAAATCACCTATGACAATACTAACGCTACTTACCCTGATCATTATGACATTTTGCCTCACTCAACTTATGGCAGAGATGGTGATAATATATACCTGACTGTTAACACCAATAACTATAATTATCTTTACGGAACAGATGCCAAGAAAAACGGTCCTACTGGCTTTAAGAACTGTGGAGGTATTATAGGTTTGTACACACATCCTGACGATGGCAACGCCTGTTTCTATCTCGAACCAGCCCTTTCTATTAGCCGACCTACTATCACCAACAATTTTAATGGTACCTTTACCATTGCTGCCGCCACGGGAGCCACCATTTACTACACCACCGATGGAACAGAGCCTACCATCTCGACAACTACTTTTGGAACTACTTCGGTCACAGTTTCGCAAACGGCAGACATGTCCGTCATTAAGGCTATTGCAAAGGCAGCGGATGACGCTTTTCCAACTATCGCAAGGACCTATAACCTTCCCAGATGCGAAAGACCTGTAATATCGGTTAGTGGTACTACTGCAACTTTGACTTGTTCAACCCCTGATGTTTCTTTTTTTTGGACAAATGATCCGGATGCGACTCCTGAAACATCTTGCACTTCTCCATTTGACATAGGGAATAATTCAGTTTTCAAAGTTATTGCAAGAAAACAAGGATATGTTGATTCTTATCCAGCTTATTATACTCAGCAGGTAACTGTTCATTCTACGGATGAAATGAATATGATTGGCAGCTTTCTCCTTGCTGATGATTTCAAAGTGAAAGCAACTCTTGGTTCAGAATCAAATCCATTTGTTGGAACCATTGATGGTCAGTATAATCCAATTTCTTTACAAGGGCATCCGTTAGTAGCCTATGCTAATGGCGCAACCATTAAGAACGTGATTGTGAGCAGTGTCAATATTTCCTCAGGCACCAATGTGGGTGCCATCTGCAATGAAGCCGATGGTGACACAAAGATATATAATTGCGGCGTCATTTCAGGTTCTGTCAGCGGTTCTAGCAATGTCGGAGGTTTGGTGGGCCTTATCAAGAGCGGTTCTAAGGTCAGAGTTGTAAACTGCTACAATTATGCTACCGTCAGTGGTGGATCTAGCATGGCTGGTATCGTGGGCAACAATCAAGGAACGGTAGGTGATGTCCGTATAGCAATGTGCATGATGTACGGAAATATGTCTGGCGGAACATCTCCTGTCTATGCTGGAAACCACATTTCAAACAATCAAAATTTCAGTGAGTATAATTACTGGCGAAGCAAAGCCAATCTGACATATTCCGTTTATAACGATCAGTTGGCTATCGTTAATGATGACTATTTGACCCGTTGGCCTTTCTACCGTCATATTCTTAACACTCACCGTGAGTTGGCGGCCTACTTCATATTTGGTGATTATAGTGCTTCACATGTAGCTGAGGTAGGGCATTGGGTATTGAAGAAAGGTGAGAACGCTCCTGCTTATCCTGTGATAGAGGAATGGGCAACCAATACAAAGAGGACAACTGTTGATATTGCAGCAAGTTTGCCAAATACAACCGAGGCCAATGCAGGCAAGTTGTTGACAAATATGGGTACTAGTGGTTATCTAAGTGTAACTGTGAAAATTGGTACAGAGGGAATGGCATCGGGTAGCTCGGCCATAGAGACAACTGTTAATTTGCCAATCACAGATATGGATGTCGCTAAGCATGATTACACTTATGGCAAAGTGGTATTGCCCTTTGCCAATGAGTTTAGAAACTCAAATAATGAAGTTTGGACACCTGACTATAGTAAGATATGCACGGGTTGGAAGATTACAAAGGTTGGTACTCAGGAAAGTTTCTCCATACCACAGAATGAACCATACAATTTCGCTGACCGAAATAACCCCAATAAAGACGTCTATAATGCAACAAACAATCCTTACATATTCGCCCAAGGTGGTAACTACATTGTGCCTTATGGTGTTAGTTCCATCACCATCGAAGCAAACTTTGCTAATGCATTCTATCTGAGTGACCCACAGTATGAAAGGGCCTATGATGCTACTTCTACTACTCCAACCAATTTAGGTGGTGCTGTATCTGCGACCTATCATGATAAGACGGTTGACACCTCTCTTTCGACGGTGGTTGGAAAACTCTCTAAATCAACAAATCCCCATGATCAGGCCATTGTCTTGGTTGGTAATTTCCATTATGTGGTTGGAAATGCCAATCAGGTATATCTTGCCACAGATAAAGCTGTCACCATTATGAGCGTTGATGAGGATCGTAATCAGGAACCTGATTATGGTTGGTATTCTGCCAATAGTTATGGTCGACTAGAAGTACCACCTTTGCGTTTTGATTTCTTGCCAAACATCGAAATTGGTATGGCATCCCGCGTCACAGGCAGTACTTATTATCCAGGTATTGGACTTTGGCATACCCGTGGTTGGTTTGAACTGACAGAAACTTGTGTGAGCAATATGGTACAATGCGAAATTAACTCAGACAATTTCTCTAATTCCGATAATGGCAGTGGTAATAATCGATGGATAGCAAACAGTGGCTGTTTTGACCAAATTACCCGTGCCAGAGATGGTAATTGCACAAAATTAAGTTACATACAAATTGGTGGAAATGCTTATGTGAAGTCTTTGTACCCTGGTAGCCATACTGACAATGGTCGTGCCAGTACTGCAGTTCCAATTCTTGTTATGGGTGGTCAAGTAGATGAATGCTTTATGACAGGAAACACTGCTAAAGGAGCTAACAATAATACCCAAGGAACCTTGACGGGGAATATGATATATTTTTGGTGCGCTGGTGGTAAGATTAAGAAGTTCCTCGGCGCATACATGGAAAATCCTGTTTCTGCAGGTTTGACTGCTAAGATTGACCACGCTAATATAGGCCGCTTCTTTGGTGGTGGTACCTCTGCTGCTGCACGTATAAAGGGCGATATTAATATAACAATCAACAATAGTATGGTGGACTTTTATTGTGGCGGTCCAGAATTTGGTGATATGTATGATGGAAAAAAAGTGAGAACAGAGGCAACAGGCACAACCTTTGGGGAATATTATGGCGCAGGTTTCGGTGGCACGTCCATTACCTATAACCGTGAAGCTCAAAAGCATGATGTGGTTATATCTGCTGCAACAGTAGAATATCCCCTAGGCTTTACAAATTACACTAATCATATGGACTATACAACAGGATTTGGCTTTGGTACTTGTTATAGCTTTGATTACCTGTTCAATTCTAATGGCAAGCAGGCTGTTGCTCGTTTTTACACGGGCTATGCCCAGTTCTCATTGGCTACAACAGGTAGTGTAATCAATATCCTCAATAATTGTATCATTAAGAAATTACCAGGCACCAACTCGCCTACTGTTAAAGAGACCTCTGGTGACTTTTATGGAGCAGGATGTCAGGGAAAGGTTAACGGTACTGTGACCACTACGCTAACAGGTTGTACCCTTGAAAGAAGTGCGTATGGAGGAGGATATAAGGCAACATCAAATAATGTGGAAGTATATACAACCACTCAGCCAACTTATGCAATTTATACTAAGGAAACGGGTGTCTTTGGTGATTTTGGTACTGTCGCCCCAGAAACCTATACTTGGGAACAAGGTGATGCAACCACACAGAATACAAAAGACGAAAACGGTAAGAAACTATATACGAGTAAGGATCTCATTATGACAGATCTCGGCAATGTGACAGGAGCAATATCGATTACTATTGATGGCGGTTATGTGGGTGGTACTTCCGTTGGTATGACTCCTGCCACGGCTGCCACCGCTACGTCGGAAGCCATTCCTGCGGGTGGCAATGTCTATGGTGGTGGTAATGAGAGTAAGTCACTTAGTGATACCACAGTCACTCTTAAAGGTAATGCCGTTGTCTATGGTGATGTCTTCGGTGGTGGAAACAAGGCCGAAGTAGGCGGCACTGCAAAGGTGAACATCATGTATGAAGAGGAATAATAAGAAGATGCAACAGTTGAAGATAAATAGGATGAATCTACAGCGCATGATGATGGCTGTGCTAATGCTGATGATGGTCAGTATAGGTGCAGAGGCTAAGATAGATGTGCAGATTGCTAATGATGGTAAGTTCACTGGCGGAACCATCGAGGTGACGAACCAGAAAGACTTGACCGACGGTGTGGAAGTAACCATTACAGTCACTCCAAATGGTGGCTATACCATCAAGAAGAGCGCTATTACCGTTGTCTCCACCTATCCCCCTTCAGGCAATTCCAATACCCGTACCCCGGAAATCGCCAATAACCTCACGCTTTACTATAACGGATCTGAAAAAGAAGATATTAAGGACTTATCCGCCAAGCGCAACTACACCTTTATCGTTCCCTCAGGATTCGGTGCGTGGGTAAAGAAGGCTGAATTTGTAAGCGAGTCTAAAGGTAATCGAGGTGTTAATACCTATTATGCTATCCATAATAAGGATAAGGGTTACTTGAAACAAGCCAAGGGTGCGGTGGCTAATGACGCTACTTTCCGTCACGAAGATGCACATAGTGACAATGGTTCCTCTATTTGGGTAATGTCATCCGACGGCTATTTGCAGCAGGAGATGTATTATCTAAATGTTGCCAACGGCCAGACACTCTATCTCTCTCCCGAGAAAGTTACTCATTGGGTGATAGAGACTGTTGATGGCAAGAACCGCCTCAAACCAGACGGTAGCAGCAAATACCTGTGTGCCGACAATGGGCCACAATTAAAGGAAAGCCCTTCCAACTACTATAATGCCTGCACCCTTACCATCACTCCCGAGTCCAAATGGGATGGACCGAAAGACGTATCTTTTACAGTACAGTCGCCCCAACTGGTGACCTATTTGCGCACTTACTATATACGCAATATCACGGTGGTAGTGGACAAGAACGACAATGAGGAAACTAACAAAAAGGTTGTGGACAAGAAAGATAGCCGCTGCTATCAGATGTTGACATACAAGTCTGGTGGTTCCAATAAAGGGACAAATTGGGATATAACCTCCGATGGCGTCATATACAACAAGACTACATCCAATCAAAAGGTGAAGGCTACTTACACGTTGACATCCTTAGATCCCATAGCTTTAAGTGCCCATTCTGCTGTAGACAAAGACGTAGAATTGACCATTCAGCCCCAACCAATCACACCAAATGCATCGAAGAACTATATTCTTTATAGCATCAAAGCGGGCGACGATTTTCGCTATCCGTATGATGACGGTATAAGTGAAGGAGGAATAATCAAGCCCGATGGTAAAGGCGGAACTTTCAGCAGTTCAGTATTAACCGATCCTGCTTCCGGGGGTAATTCGAAGATCAGTTGGAAGGTAACTGTGGATGATGAAGGATTCTATAATTTTCAAAATGTAAATACGAGTGCCTACATCTATTTTGATGATACGCCGCATGCTTCCAGCGATTATGGTGCGGTTAAAGTAGGAGCAACCACGCTACCAACTGGCGCTGAAGCCAACAAGTATAGGTTCCGTCTTTATAAGACATCAAATACAGACTATGGAACGTGCTATCAGATAATCCCTTATTCTAAGCAGTTTGCCGTATTTAAGAGCGATGGTGTTGCATCAGGGGCAATGGTTGCACTTAATAATAACGATTATAAGTCCAAAGAGACAAAAGTCATCAGTCTATATAATGCCAATGGCAATTCTCAGTGGTGTATTTATAAGTACGAAGCAGAATATCGCGTAAGGGCAGATTTTACCTTTAGTGGTCCAACGACAGCAAGTGCGACAGGAGAATATGAATTTACTTCTTCAGATGGATGGTATGGAAAGTATATAACTGAGTCGCCAAAAGAAGGCAATGCCCAGAGAGGCTTGGTGATAAGTGGAACTTATAATACCGACAAAATAAACTACATCTGGACTATCATAGGACTTGACGATTATGTCAACCATGAAGGATGGACTGAGCGTGATGGGGGCTTTGGTGTTACAAATGTGAACAACAAGAAGCAGAAGTTCACGGTTACGTCTTTGCCAGTATCCTCTGCCTCAGGTGTGGTTCAGTTACAACTAAGAGGCGGAGAAAACGACAAAGTAAATGGCCAGGACGCAGAAACCAACCCCAAAAAGTGGACAATTAAAAAGACAATGGCATTTACCATAATGGGCAATGGTACTATTTCCTTCACAGAGATCACCACTCTATCAGATATTTCAAATAGTAATGGTGCATATCGATTAACTGAAGATATTGCAGATGCATCTACTGACCGTCCAGAAGTTTCTTCCTTCAGCGGTATTCTTGATTGTAACAACCATACTATCAAGGGGCTTGACGCACCGCTCTTTACAACCTTGACAAATGGTACTGTTTGCAATCTGAATTTAGAGGATGTGGCTATCAGTCAAGCTACAGGTAATGCTGGCGCAATCGCAGCGACAGCCAATGGCGGAAGCCGCATATACAATGTGGGCATTCTCGGAGGCTCAGTAGGAGGAAAAGAAAAGACAGGCGGTTTGGTGGGCTTGCTTGATGGTAGTGCTCGAGTCATCAATTGTTTCAGTTATGCCACTATTACTGCTGGAACAGACGTAGGTGGTATTGTCGGGTATAACAACTATGCCTCAACGGCATCCGATATTCGTACCATGGTGATGAACTGTATGTTCTATGGTGATATAACAGGGGGGACAACGGTCTCACCGGTCTATGGCGGTAATAACATCAACAATTTGCAGGGTGGTTTGAATACCTTTAATTACTATGCCTACAGTCAATTAAAAACAAAGTCAATTACTAATGATAAATACAATTGTGCATTAGCTGTGGAAGAGAAGTACCTAAACCGCTTTGAGTTCTATCGTCTTTTGCTCAACAGTAACAAGAAACTGGCAGCTTTTTATGCTACGGGTTCTGCTGACAATGCGAACCAAATGGCAAAGTGGGTATTAGAGACCGCTGATAGGCAAATTACAAATCCAAGCCCATACCCCGTGCTTAAAGCACAAGGGCGTTATTTTTCTATTATTAATCCGGACTTCACAAATGCTCCTGATAGTACCGCAGTGGGACCAAGAAAAGGAGGAAAGTTAAAAAGGAATAATTCTGTAAAAAAATTGACTGTAACCATCAGCGAGCCAGTAAATAAGAATAATCCCACAGCTGGGCAGACGTGGCCCTCAGGAGCTGCTATCACAAATGGCAGCCTTACTCTTGACTGTACCGATATGGACGAAGACCGCTTTAACTTCAATTACGACAAAGTCCAATTACCTTATTATAATGATTGTGGAACGGGTAACTATACAGGAAATCGTGTGGTGACTGGTTGGATTATCACAAACATTACATCTATAGACGATGACCCATATACATCGGCAAACTATGATTATACCAAGACTTATTCTGATAACTATTTCGACTATCCGAACTATAATTTTGCCGACCGCAAAAGTTCAAATAAGGATAAGTACTCCGTGAGCGGTCGGGTATTCTCACAGGGAGCTTATTTTGATGTGCCGTACGGAGTAACCTCCATTACCATAGAACCCTATTGGGCTAAGGCAGCATACATTTCTGATCCTAATTATGATGCAGTTTACAAATCAGATTATTCGAATAAACAAAATGTAACTCAGACAGGTACACAGGTAACTGTGGGTACCACGATGTTTGATGGGGAGAAATTTGGAACAACAGCCCAGTTGGGAACCGCTGGCCAAAAGGTAGAGACTTCTATTGCCGATGCACTTACCTATATTAAAAACTCTCTCGGAGGGTATGGCCCTAAAGTATATGACAATGCGGTTGTTTTGGTTGGCAATTTTCACCAGTACGCTGTTCCTTCTCAGGATACCAATCCTTTCACTCTGATGTCTGTTGATGTTGACAACGATCATGAACCTGACTATAGTCTCATTTATCATCATACCGGAAAGAAGAGGGTATGTCCAATAAGATTTGATTTCCTCAATATCCCAGGTACCGCTCAGGCTCAGAAACCTAATGGCGCATCTCTTATTTGTAATATGGCAATTATACACCCCAGTGCATGGTTTGAGATAACCAATACATCTTCTATTTACTTCAGCCAGTTAGAATACGAGGATCTGGTTGATAATGCAAATAGGACAGAAGGTCCGCTTATCCTCCAAGGAGGTGTTCTTGACCAATTCGTGTCAACAAACAATTCTGTAGTGAATGGAAAAACTATATATATGCATCTTGGTAGCAATGTGTGGCTTAAGGAATTCAATATGGGCACTCATAGTGATGGTAGTAATTCGACGCCCCATCCACCTGTATCAGTAACTGGAGGTGAGTATGAAGGTTTCTACCTTACTGGTACCTATAATCAGGATGCTAAAGTGAGGACAGACAATGCCGAGTGTTATATCAGTGGTGGTCATTTTATAGAAGCAGCAGGAACAGGTCAGGAAGCAATTAACGGCAATGTTCGTTGGCAAATTTACAATGCCTATATGGATAACTTCTATGGAGGAGGTACTAATGGCGCTACGGGTAAAAACATTAAAGGCAATGTTACTGTTGATATCTTCAATAGTCATGTGACTACATTTTGTGGTGGCCCAAAGTTCGGTAATATGGAATCAGATAAGAAGGTTACCACTAATGCCGAGGGTTGTGTCTTTGGAAGGTTCTTCGGTGCAGGCTATGGAGGAACAGCTTATTCTAGAAAGAAATATTACGACAAAGATGATGACCCTGTGAATTGGACTACGCAACAAAGCAACTATACAACAGACCGCGGCAAGTATTTTGATGGTAAAACAAATGGACTAGGCCAAAGTAATAAATATGGTTTTAAAGGTATTGGCGTAGCTACCGATTTTGATTATGAGTATTTTGTTTGGAGTAGTGGAAAAACGGGTGGTCGATTCTTTGTTAAGTTCGCATCTTTTTCGTTAGCGACTTGTAAGGAAGTTGAATCCAACCTTAAAAACTGTATCATTAATGAAAACTTTTATGGTGGTGGAAAACTAGGAAAAGTAGAAGGAACGGTGACGTCTGTTCTTGATGGATGCACTGTAAAAGGTAACGTGTTTGGTGCCGGTTTTTCTGCAACGATTGATCCTGTACCAGTGAGAGATGGAGGATTCTCAACTCCTCCGAAGTTCAATAAAAGTTCTGGTATGTTTGAGCCTGCAACACCCTCAGGAACGACACCTTTTATTTGGAAACATGTGGACAGTTATCCAAGTAATGGTGGCGCAGGATTTGATGGTACACAGGTTATAACTACCGAAAACCTAAATAAAAGCAACCTCGGTTCTGTAGATGGTAATGTCAATCTCACCATTAAGGGCAAGAGCAAGATTGGTACTGTCGGCGATACTTCGGGAACTAAAGGCAATGTCTTTGGTGGTGGCGAAGCAAGTTACGTTACAGGTGCAAGCCATAAAGTCACCGTCAAACTGCAAG
Organism: uncultured Prevotellaceae bacterium; assembly: GCA_902799455.1. Classification (GTDB taxonomy): domain Bacteria; phylum Bacteroidota; class Bacteroidia; order Bacteroidales; family Bacteroidaceae; genus Prevotella. The sequence goes on along the minus strand of CADCAX010000005.1, from coordinate 5,895 downwards.
GCGAAACAGAGGTGTTGGGTAATGTTTTCGGTGGTGGCGATGAAGGTATTGTCGAAGGCAGCACGGAGGTCAATATTATGATGCCTGAGCCTACACCAGAGCCGTAAGATGAAGGTTTACAAAGCGTCTGACACTTTGCGAGGTGGGGTATGTGGAACCGTAGTTAGTAAATTAATTGCTATCAAAATATAAAAAAACGAATATAAGATATACAGCATTATGATGAAAAGATATAAGCTGATACTTGGTTTGATGATACCGGCATTGCTGGCGGCTGGAAATGCCATGGCTCAGGGCGTCCAAGTCCACGGTTCTGTCTTTGGTGGCGGTAATGCTGCCGATGTGAAGACCAATACCGAGGTGAACATCGGTGGTGGTCAGATTAATGGTAATGTCTATGGCGGCGGTAATCTTGGTGATGTGGGTACCATAGATAAGACCGATATCAATAATTATACATGGTCAGGCTATGATGATGAGGATACTACCAATGATACAGGCAAATGCACGGTTTTTGTTACTGGTGGTACGGTGAATCAAAATCTATTCGGAGCCGGTAAGGGTTCTGGTGTTACATTCCAGTGCGAGAAGGCCATGGTGTATAATACCGAAGTCACCATTAGTGCCGGTACAGTAGATGGTAATGTCTATGGTGGTGGTGAGGTAGGCCGTGTGGAAAATAATACGAAGGTGAAGGTCGGTTCTGGAGACGGTGTTGCAGAAGGTGAGCCAACAAGTGCTCCCGACATTAAAGGTAGTGTGTTTGGTGCCGGCAAGGGATTAGCTACACATGGTTATTCAGCTCTGGTACGTGGTAACACGGAAGTCACCGTAGAGGGCAATGCCAAAGTGGGCAAAAGTGTCTATGGTGGCGGTGAGATCGCATCGGTGGGAAGATATGGCCTTAATGCTGAGAAGATGCCGAATATACTATTAGACGGTGGAAAGTGTATAGTAACTGTCCAAGGTTATGCCGTTGTCGGACCTACGGACGCAACAGATGATGAAGGAAACGTCTTTGGTGCGGGCAAGGGAGTTGATACTCCATATGATAATACTAACAAGCCCCAACGTATGACGCTCGACAGTGACAATAATAGTGTTTATGAAACTATAGCAGAGGAAGATTATGCAACCTATCTTGAAACTCTGGCCTTAGCCACACATCCCGAAGTGACCATCGGAGGACATGCTACCGTAAATGGTTCTGTATTTGGTGGCGGTGAGTTGGGGCTTACAAAAGGTAGTGTCATTGTAACCATCAATGGCGGCACAATCGTGAAAGATGTGTATGGCGGTGGTGCTTTGGCGAATACGAATACTACCGACAAGGTTGGCGTAAAAGAAAATGGAGTCTGGAAGAAGGAGAATGGAGAATATGTAACAACTACCGTAAATCCAACAACTACGGTCAACCTTTTAGGTGGTATGATCAAGGGTGATGCATACGGTGGCGGTCTGGGACAACTGGGTTCTAATCCTGTTGCTGCTATTGTTTATGGTGATGTCGTTGTGAATCAGGGTTCTGCTTCTAATGACGATACAGCCCCGGCTACTGCCTATACCACTTCTTACCTGACAGACGACAGCGTTGAAGGTCAGTCGTTACAGGTGGTGAATAGCGGTCGTATATTCGGCTGTAACAACCTGAACGGATCGCCGAAGGGCAACGTGACGGTGAATGTCTACAAGACGGTGACGGGTAAAGATGCCGCAGGAAATGATTTGGAAAGAACCGATATTGAGCGTAACTCAACAACTCAAGAAGTTACAAGTGTAGACACGCCTCATACCTATGAAGTGGCTGCAGTCTATGGTGGCGGTAACCTGGCCGCCTATACACCGAAAGAAGGGAATGCTCTGCATGTCATCATCAACAGTTGTGACGTCAGTATTTATCAGGTCTATGGTGGCGGTAATGCTGCCGCTGTGCCTTCAACGGATGTACTTGTGAACGGTGCTTATGAGATTGAACAGGTGTTTGGCGGTGGTAATGGTAAGGATAAGTATTACCTCAATGGCAGTTGGCATGAGAATCTTGGTGCCGATGTCAATGGAGATGCCAACACGCTGATGAAGGGTGGTCTTATCCATGAGGCTTATGGCGGTAGTAACGAGAAGGGAACCATTTCCGGTAATATTTCGATTGATACCGGCACAGGTGGTCTGGCAGGCTGTCCTTTGAAGGTGGAAAAGATTGTAGGTGCCGGTAAGAATGCGGATGTCAACGGTGACCTGATTATGGTCATGGGTTGTAAGGATGCCGCAAGGATACCTATCGTGTATGGTGGTGCCGACAATGCCAATGTGAATGGTAACGTGGAGTTGACTATCACCAGCGGTCACTTCGGACAGGTGTTCGGTGGTAATAACCTGGGTGGTGTCATCAGGGGTCATATCTATCTGAACATCGAGGAGACGAGTGATTGTGAGCCTATCAGGATTGACGACCTCTATCTCGGCGGTAATCAGGCTGCATACTCAAGATATGGCTATTATGTCAAAACCACAACATCAGAAGGTGATAATGCTACTGGTGTAGGTGATCCTGAAAATGAGACTGCAGTTCTGAATGCCGATAATAAACTTATATTCCTGCCGAGAAAATCAGCGGACGATCCTCACAAGCCAGTGAAGACTTATGATATGGCTGCAAAGTCATGGACAGTTTATACAGGAGCGACGGATAATCCTGAGACAACAGATCCATATCCTGTATATGAAGAGCCTGTGCTGAACGTGATCTCGTGTACCAGTATCGGTCGTGTGTTTGGTGGTGGACTCGGAGAAGGCGCTGCCATGTATGCGGATCCGACGGTGAACATCAATATGATTAATGGTAAGAATGCTACATCGCTTGGTGATGTTGGTATCGGATATACCTATACAGATGAGGAAACATCAGAGCCAGTAAAAGTAGATGGTGGCGTCTTTGGCGGTGGTAATGAGGCTGCTGTCTATGGTAACCCCACAGTCAATATCGGTACGGAAACGTCGGTTCAACTTCACATGAGTTATAACAAAGAAACTCGTCAGTATGAGATGAGTAATCCTCAGCCTGTTCTAGGTGCCAATATCACCGGCAACGTCTTTGGCGGTGGTAATCAGGCTGATGTGATGGGTAATACCTTCGTCAATATCTGTTCGAAGTATGATGAAGAAACAGAAAAGTATGTGGCTGTTCCAGAAGGTGATTCCAAAGTAATCATCGGCGGTACTGTGTTCGGAGGCGGTAAGGGTATTGATGACACCTTTACTTGTGAGAAAGCTATGATTGGTGAGAATGGCCTTGGAGCTGACAACCCAGACTATCCTAATGGCAATACGAATGTCAGAATCGGTCATGGCACGGTGAATGGTTCCGTCTATGGTGGTGGACAGGTAGGTAGAGTGGAAATGAATACGTTAGTTGAGATAGGATACGGAGATGGTGGAGCAGGAACGAAGTCACCCGTTATTGAAGGCAACGTATTCGGCGCTGGTGCAGGCGTAAAGACGCATGGCTATTCCGCGCTGGTACGTGGCAACACTCACGTGACCATTGCGGGTGATGCCTGGGTGAAGAAAAGCGTCTATGGCGGTGGAGAAATTGCTTCAGTGGCCAGATATAAAGTTGCCCAGTCGGACGCAGAAGGAGAACCATATGGAGTTGAAAAAGGAGAGCCATATTTATTGGAAAACCCCAACAGTGGCTATTGTTACGTTACAGTTAATGGCCATGCCGAGATCGGAACAGACGGTATGAAGATGTATCATGAGGGAATAGATGCCCTAGAAGATAATCCTGATGATTGGGGTCACGTCTTTGCAGCCGGTAAAGGCGTCTTGCCTGATACTTATAATTTTACTGAATTCTCAGCGGCTACAAGAGAAAACTATCCCAAACGCATGGCACTCTATGATTCGGAGAAATATAAAGCCGAAGCAGAAAATGTTACTTGGGAATATGTTGACCCAGATCATAAGGACACGAACTTAAATATTTGGGAATACTTTAATACAGAGGCTAAGTATTTCACGTTTATTCAGACGCTGGGTCTGGTCACCCAAACTGAGGCTACCATTGCCGGAAATGCTAAGGTCAAAGGCTCCGTCTATGGCGGTAGCGAGAATGGTCTTGTGCAGTTCGATACGAATGTAACGATAGATGGGAACTGTCAGATTGGTGTTGCAGCAGGGGAGGGCGATCCCGATTGTGCACACTGGGAATTTAAGGCACCGTATGCACCTTATGACCCGTATGCTAAATATTTGAATAACGGAGAAGGTGGAGACGGCAAGTATTATTATGATGAAGAATATACTAAAGATGCTGCTGGTGGTGCCAAGATTGCTACGGATGGACACTCCTACTATGGTAACGTATTCGGTGGCGGTTCAGGTAGCATACCTTACTTCAACACCATTAAAGGCGTCAGTAAGTATATAAGTACTGCGGGAATGGTCAAACGTAATACGTATGTGACCATCAGTGGTGGCCATATCCTGACCAATGTCTATGGCGGTTGCGAGGCTACCAATGTGTTAGGAACAGCAAACGTCACCATGACAGACGGTACAGTTGGTGTGGAACGTACCGACCCACAGATTATCGCTCATCCTCTCACCGGCTATATCTTCGGCGGCGGTAAGGGTGACCAGCGTATCTTCTTCAATAAAGAAACCAATGTTAATCATTCAATCGTAAAGGTTGAGGGCGGTAGAGTCTATGGTTCCGTCTATGGCGGTGGTGAAGATGGTCACGTGCTGGGTAATGTAACGATGACGATTGGTAAGACAGGTAACACAGGTCCGACGATCGGAACTCGAGGCACCTCATACTATGATGGTCATGTGTTCGGTGGTGGACGTGGATTCGGTGGCGAGGCACTGACAGCCGGTAATGTGGGCGGTGCTGTAACATTGGATATTTTGGGCGGTTCAATCCTCGGAAACGTCTACGGAGGCGGACGACTGGCATCTGTAGGTTATGGCCTGTATCTGACTGATGAGAATGGTTATGGCGAGATGCGTGAAGATAACGAGTACGATGGTTCATATACTAACCCGAGCACAGAAGATGCTTCTGCCTTCTATAATAAGGGCCGTGGTAAGATCTTTGTGACCGTCAGTGGCGGTACCATCGGTAATGATGTTGATAACGCTGAGTATGGTGGACATGTATTTGGTGGCAGCATGGGACGACTTACCAAACTTGACGGTAATCCTTTTTCAGATCCAAATCACTGGCAATTGCTAGCTACTGCCAAACAGACGACTGTCAATGTGACGAATGGCGTCATTAAACGCAGCGTCTTCGGTGGCGGTGAGATGGGTACCATCACAGAGAATACAAACGTTACAGTCTCTGGCGGTACTATTGGTACGCTTAACAAGGGTGCAGCAGAGTTCGGAAATGTGTATGGCGGTGGTAAGGGCCTTACTACGGAAACTCTTGCAGGTGTGGTCAAGGGTAATACGATTGTTACTATTAATGGAACAAATGAATCGCCCAAGATTTACCATAATATATATGGTGGTGGTGCATACGGTTCTGTTGGAACATTCGACCTTTCTGCTGGTATGCCTGTTAACTGGACTGAAAACACTGGTAAATGCACAGTGACTGTTAATGGTGGTGATATCGGTACCACAGGTAAGGAGAATGGTATGGTCTTCGGTTCATCGCGAGGTGATGTGGCAACGCCAGTTGATGGTGTTGATCCCAATGATAAGTTGGCTTGGGTCTATAACGCATTCGTCACGATTGGTACTCTGAACTCAAGTGATGGTCCACAGATCAATGGTTCTGTCTATGGCAGCGGTGAGAACGGCCATGTATTTAACAATACACAGGTTGATATCCATAGCGGTACGGTCGGTATCCTTTCTGGTACGCCAGTGGGAACATATACA
>CADCAX010000004.1 GCA_902799455.1 uncultured Prevotellaceae bacterium | reverse complement strand
ATTTTTGCTTAACTTCCTGCGAGCTGCTCGCATAACTCCCTTTTATTACTTCCTATTATAACTCCCGAAACTTTATTAACTACAGCGTCTTGAGCTCGTAGCCTTGCTCCTTGAGGTAGCGGATGGATGCGGGGAGGGCGTACTTGAGCTTCTGGATGCTCTTCAGAGAATCGTGGAAGGTGATGATGGAGCCGTTGCGGCTGTAGTACACCACATTCCTGAAGATGTCGAAGGCATTGAGGTTGCGGGAGTAGTCGCGCGTCACGAGGTCCCACATCACGATGGTGTAACCCTTCTTCATGAGCAGATGGTATGCGCTGAGCCACATCCAGCCGTGAGGTGGACGGAACAGCGGCTTTTCAAGTGAAGAGTGAAGAGTGAAGAGTGAAGAGTTTTCTGAGCCCCCGACATTCGCAGCTGTCTCCATTACGGCATTGGCCGTCTCGATGTTGGAGAGATAGGTCCTGACGTAGTGCTTCAGCGAACCCATGTGGTTGTAGGTATGGTTGCCGATGCTGTGTCCCTCGCTGATGATGCGGCGGAACAGGTCGGGATAACGCTTCACATTCTCACCGACAACGAAGAAGGTGGCCTTCACGCCATGTTCCTTGAGGGTATCGAGAATGAAGGGCGTCGATTCGGGTATCGGTCCGTCATCGAATGTCAGGTACACCGAATGCTCTGCAGCGTCCATGCGCCACAGAGCTTTCGGATATAACCATTTCATCCATTTGGAAGGTTGTTCAATGAACATACGACTATACTTTTAGCATTATGCTTTCTTTCGGTTGTTTTTAATTTTAACAAAAACCTAGAAAACCCCTGTCAACGGCATAAGTCTTACAGACTATTGCAGTACTTCAAGTTCTATATCCTTTGTAAGCAAGCTTTCAAGTCTATATTCCTTGAATTTCTGCACCTGCCTTCGTCAGGTTTATGCCCTTGCCAGGCAAAAACATCGCTTCGCTAAAAAACAATTTTCATGTTTCATACAGAAAAAAATGTTTAAGACGTCTGACAGTAATCTTGGTTTTTATGGTTTTTGTTTATTTATCATTCACCTCCTATGTTTCCACCGCGACCTTGGTAGGCAGCGATGAGTTGGTTAAGATTTTCTGTCATCTTGTCTGCACGAGGCTTGTTGTACTGAGACTCTATCTCGCAGAAACGCTGCATGATGTACAGGTGGTACACGCAATCGCGCTGTGACGACATGAAGCGAGACTGATTCAGAGAGAGGTAATACCTGACGTACTGTACGGAGTTTTTCCACATGGCGTCAATTGTCTCCTCGCCCTTCTTTGTCATGCCCAGCCTGTAGTATGCATCGGCAAAGTCGGCACCGCCGTTCATGTATGTCATCGGAACGTTATATGTAGGAATGACCTTCTCGGCATAGAGTATCACCTCCTTGGCCTTGTCGAGCTTATTCTCACGGATGAGGTGAGACAGCAGCGAACCGAAGAGGCGGCGGTGAGTAGCACACATACGGGTTACTGTCTCGTCGAGATAGAGGCCCGGCTTCTCAAGACCGCCGAACTTATACTTCTTCATGAGGTTGGTATAAACCTTCTCGGTATCGAAGTTGTTGCTCTCGTTGGTATGGAACGGAGTGATACGGTTGACGAGGCCCTCCTGTACGAAGTTCTCACCAAGGTTCATATAGTTCTCCTGACCCACTGTCAGTGCCACATAGAGCGGACGTGTCCAGTTGCTGTTTGCCACCATCTCGAGCAGCATCAGGTCACCCTTGTAGAGGGCACGCTTGCCGGCAAGGGAGATAGCCATACGCTCAGGGATGACAACATTTCCGGCAGAATCCTTCGGCAGCATCATACCGCTCTTGAGGACTGCCTCCTTGTCGATGTTGAGATAGAGGGTGTCGGTAGGGATACAGTGCAGTTCGTCCTTATCCTCATGACCGCGTACCCAGCGAGCAAGGACATTCTTAACCTCGAACGGATCTTCACCGAACTGCTTGGCAGCAGCAACAGGATCCTGCTTGAAGTAGTCGTTAATCTGGTTCTTCAGCTCCGGATTCACGGTGACATACTCGTTTCTGCCTGAGCAGTAGTCGATACGAGGCCATGTGATAGGCAGAGAAGGAGAATTCCATGCCGGACGAATCATCTGGTCAATATACCAGTCGGTCTGGATATATGACAGGTTACATACGCGGGCATCGGTACGTACCTGCTCCACATCCTGATTATACCACAGTGGGAAGGTATCGTTATCACCGTTGGTGAAGATGATAGGATAGCCTGTCTCCTGCAGGGAGTTGAGATAGTTCTGTCCGAAGTCGCGGCAGGTGTAACGTCCTGAGCGGTCGTGGTCGTCCCATGTCTGCGAAGCCATCTGAACAGGCACCAGCAATGCTGCCACACCGATGACAGCTGCCAAAGCAACATTCTCCTTATTCTTAAGAAGCTTTCGAGTGATGAGGTCGATGATGGCAGCAACACCCATACCGCACCATATAGCATAGGCATAGAACGAACCTGCGTAAGCGTAGTCACGCTCACGTGGCTGCATAGGTGTCTGGTTGAGGTATATGACAATGGCAAGACCCGTCATGAAGAAAAGGAAGAATACCACCCAGAACTGCTGGATGCCCTTCTTACCCTTGTAAGCCTGCCAGAAGAGTCCCAGCAGACCCAGCAGCAGCGGCATGCAATAGAAGACATTATGGCCCTTGTTCTCCTTCAGCTCGTCAGGAAGGAGGTCCTGATTGCCGAGCATCATCTCGTCAATGAACGTGAAGCCCGTAATCCAGTTGCCGTGCTCCAGTTCGCCATTACCCTGTATGTCATTCTGGCGACCGGCAAAGTTCCACATGAAGTAACGCCAGTACATGAAGTTACACTGATAGGACAGGAAGAAGCGGATATTCTCAATGAACGTAGGCATCTTCACATCTACCATCTGGCCGCAGCGGTCATAGCTGACAACACTGCCTTCTACGCCACCCATCCAGTCTTCATAAGCCTGTGTATGACCGGAATCATACATACGTGGGAACAGCATATTCTGAGCATATTCGTAGGAATCCTTGGTGCGGACGATGAAATACTTGTCAGGCTCATCAGGAGAATGCTTCTCCACCTTCTGATATATAGGAGAGCCCGTCTTCATACGTGGAATACACATATTGCCCTCGATGTCGAGAGCCACCTGTGAGGTGTATGCCTGACCGTAGAAGAGAGGTCTGTCACCATACTGGTCACGGGACAGATAGTTGCCGAGGGTGAAGATATCCTCCGGAGAGTTCTGGTCCATAGGAGGATTGCTTGCCGAACGGACAACAATCAGGGCGTATGTAGAATAGCCTATCATAAGCATCAGCATACAGCAGAGTGCCGTATTCTTGATGCGGTTGGTTACGACAGCAACACCCTTCTTCTTGAAGTTCAGGCAGAAATAGAGCACCACGAGCACCACAGCACCTATGACGGCAGCGCTCCATCCGTAACCGTAGAACGGTATGCCCAGCATTGCCACTGCCAGCAGGAAGGAAACATTGCCGCGCATGACAGACTTGTCAGCGTATGTCTCCCAGATAGCCCACAATACTGAAGCCACCAATATGATAAGGTATATAATAACGCCCGTATTAAACGGTGTGCCGAGAATATTCACAAAGAACAGCTCAAACCATCCGCCAACGGTAATAATGCCCGGAACGACGCCGTAGAGCACCGCTGCAACGATGACGACAGAGATAAAGAGAGCTATCAGCGAACCCTTGAGGTCGGCATCAGGATACCTTTTATAATAATATACCAGTACGATGGCCGGGATACACAGCAGGTTGAGCAGGTGGACACCAATTGACAATCCAGTCATATATGTTATGAGGATGAGCCAACGGTCAGAGCCTGGCTCGTCAGCATGGTCTTCCCACTTTAATATCAGCCAGAACACTATTGCCGTGAAACAAGAGGAATAGGCATATACCTCACCCTCTACAGCCGAGAACCAGAAGGTATCGGAGAAGGTATAGATGAGCGCACCGACCATACCAGAGGCCTCGATAGCTATCATCTTGGCAACGGTCAGCTCTTCCCACTTATCAATGAGCAGACGGCGCACCAGGTGCGTGATACTCCAGAACAGGAAGAGGATACATGCTGCAGACAGCAGAGCAGACATCGTATTTACCATGCGGGCCACCTGTGTCGCATCAGAAGCAAACTGTGAGAACAGATTTGCCGTCAGCATGAAGAATGGTGCGCCAGGTGGGTGACCAACTTCCAAAAGATAACCCGTGGTAATAAACTCTGGACAATCCCAGAAGGATGCCGTTGGTTCAATAGTAGAACAATATACGAAGGAGGCAACAAAGAATGCCACCCAGCCGAGTATATTATCTACAAGACGAAACTTTTTCATTTTCTTGTATTTTGTTTATATATTACGATTATCAATGAATCAGTCTTAATTCGGTGCATGTCTATAGCAGAAGTATGCCACAACGCCAAAGAGTATGTTAGGCACCCATGCCGCGAGAATCGGCGGTGTGCCGGCATTTATGGCAAACGTTGCTGATATGGTCTGCAACATTATATATAGGAAGCTCAGGGCAAGTCCCAAACCGAGATACATTCCCATGCCGCCCTTCCTCTTTCTCGAAGACAGCGATGCTCCGATGATGGTGAGGATGAAGGAAGCGAAAGAACTTGCTATGCGCTTATGATATTCCACCTGATACTGTACGACATTCTGTGAGCCGCGATCTATCTGCTTGCTGATGTAATCGGAAAGCTGCGGTGACGTGAATGTCTCCTGCTGACCCTTCGAGAACACCAGGTCAACCGGCTCCATCTGTATCAAAGTGTCCAACGTCAAGCCGGACGTGATATGCTCACGCATTCCGGCCATCTCACGTATCTTCCAATTGGTTGCCTTCCAATGATACTTTGAGTCGGCTATCGTGTCATACTGTATCTCTGATGCCGTCATGTGGGAGACAAGTTTCTTATTCTCGAACTTATCGAGACAGAAGCCATAACCCTTTTTGAAGACATTATCGTAATGCTGCATGTAGGCAATAACGCCCCTGTCCACCTGCAGCTGCACATTCTCAGCCGAAGTATTCTTCTTGTTGTTCTTGTACATCGACTCAAAATTCTGACGTATCACAGTACCGTGAGGAATGACGTATGCAGCAAGGGTGTATGACAATATGGATATGAAGACACACGATACCATATACGGCACCATAAGGCGCTTGAAACTCACTCCTGCCGCAAGGATAGAGATAATCTCCGAATTACCCGCCATCTTCGACGTAAAGAATATGACGGCAATAAAGACAAACAGAGGAGAGAAGAGATTTGCGAAATACGGTATGAAGTTAAGGTAATAGTCAAATACTATGGCCTTCCATGGAGCATTGTACTGAGTGAACTTTGAAAGATTCTCATTGAAGTCGAAGACAATGGCAAGGGATATGATAAGCGCAATGGCAAAGAAATAAGTGCCAATGAACTTACCGATAATATATCTGTCCAGACGTGGGCAGATGCGATAGAACTGAGAGAAGTATTTGTTCCTGATGCGTCTGTTCCTTCTCTCCGTCGTGGTACGGATGACCCTTATCGCCTTCGTTGCATATTGTCTATAATGCTTTTCTTCCATTGTGTGAAATCACCATTTATTATGTGTTCACGGGCATCACCCACGAGTCGTAAATAGAATGCCAGATTATGTATGGAGGCTATCTGCAGAGCAAGATACTCCTGCGATTTGAAGAGATGGTGCAGATATGCTTTCGTAGTAACCCTGTCGATATCGCAGCCCTCCGGATCTATCGGAGTGAAGTCGTCTTCCCACTTCTTGTTCTTCATATTCATAGTACCTTCGTATGTGAACAGCATCGCATTACGCCCGTTTCTTGTAGGCATAACACAGTCGAACATATCCACACCGCGTTCTATGTTCTCAAGAATATTCCATGGAGTACCCACTCCCATGAGATAACGTGGCTTATCCTTTGGCAGAATCTCGTTGACAACCTCCACCATTTCATACATCACCTCCGTAGGTTCTCCAACCGCCAAACCGCCTATGGCATTACCGTCACATCCCTTGTCGGCAATATATTTTGCTGACTCCTGACGCAAATCCTTATATGCACATCCCTGCACAATCGGGAACAGGGACTGCTTGTAGCCGTAAAGCGGTTCTGTCTCATTGAAGCGCTTTATGCAACGGTCCAGCCACCGATGGGTCAGGTCTAACGACTTACGGGCATACTGCCAGTCACTCTGTCCCGGAGCACACTCGTCGAGAGCCATAATGATGTCAGCACCGATGGTACGCTCGGTATCCATAACATTCTCAGGAGTGAAGATATGCTTTGAGCCGTCTATATGGCTGCGGAATTCACATCCCTCCTCCGTCAACTTACGGATACCGGTAAGCGAAAAGACCTGGAAACCGCCAGAGTCCGTCAGGATGGGTCTCTCCCACCCTATGAACTGATGCAAGCCGCCAGCCTTTCGCAGGATATCCATTCCCGGACGCAGATACAGATGGTAGGTATTACCAAGTATTATCTGCGCTTTCACCTGACGGCGCAATTCTTCGAAGTGGACAGCCTTTACAGAGCCGACAGTTCCCACTGGCATGAAGATGGGAGTACGTATCTCACCATGGTCTGTCGTGAGGACACCGGCACGGGCGCTGCTGTAGGGGTCGTTATTTTGTATCTGGAATTTCAAAATTCAGCGGATTATCTACTAATTCATTTGTTAATGCAAAATCCCACACATCACGGACATTCTCCACAAAATGGAATTTCACACCTTTTAAATACTTCTCAGGTATCTCCTCAACATCCTTCTTATTGGCGGAGCACATCACGATGTCGGTTATTCCGGCACGCTTGGCAGCAAGGAGTTTCTCCTTTATACCACCAACCGGCAATACCTTTCCACGGAGTGTTATCTCGCCTGTCATGGCAACATTCTTACGCACCTTCCTCTGGGTAATGGCAGATGCGATAGAGGTTGCTATCGTGATGCCGGCAGAAGGGCCGTCCTTTGGAGTTGCACCTTCCGGCACATGGATGTGTATATTCCACGACTGGAATATGCGAGAGTCTATATTGAGATATTCTGCATGCGCCTTGACATATTCGAGGGCGATAACCGCACTCTCCTTCATCACGTCTCCCAGATTACCTGTGAGGGTCAGCTTGCCTTCCTTACCTTTTGAGAGCGATGTCTCAATGAAAAGTATCTCGCCACCGACACTTGTCCATGCCAAGCCAGTCACGACACCAGCATAGTCATTGCCCTGATAGATGTCGCGATAGAAAGGTGGATTACCCAACAGTTCCGTAACACTTTCAGGCTTCAGAGGTGACTCGAGCAATTCAATTGACGAGTCCATAGAACCCTCTTTCGCAATTTTGTATGCTATCTTACGCAATGCCTTATTAATCTGCTTCTCAAGCTGTCGCACACCACTTTCACGGGTATATCGCTCCACGATATATTCGAGTGTCTTCTTTGGGAACTTGATATTCTTGAACGGCGCCAATCCGGTCTTGTCCTTCTCACGCGGTACCAGATGACGTTTCGCTATCTCCGTCTTTTCTTCTGTCGTATATCCGGAGAGTTCTATTATCTCCATACGGTCACGCAGAGGAGACGGTATTGTTGACAAATCATTTGCCGTTGCGATGAAGAGAACCTTTGACAGGTCATAGTCAAGGTCGAGATAGTTATCATGGAAAGCAGTATTCTGCTCTGGGTCTAACACCTCAAGCAAAGCAGAAGCAGGATCTCCGTTAATGGTATTCTGTGTTACCTTATCTATCTCGTCAAGAATGAGGATAGGATTTGATGAGCCTGCCTTTTCGATACACTTTATGATACGACCCGGCATAGCACCAACATAAGTGCGGCGATGTCCCCTTATCTCAGCCTCATCGTGCAAGCCGCCCAAGGACATACGGACATACTTTCTGCCCAGAGCATCTGCAATACTCTTACCGAGTGATGTCTTACCCACGCCAGGAGGGCCATACAGGCATAATATTGGAGACTTCAGGTCACCACGCATAAGGAGCACGGAAACATACTCCAAGATACGCTCCTTTACCTTCTCCATTCCATAGTGGTCGCGATTGAGAACGCGCTCAGCATGATGGAGGTCCAGATTATCTTCTGTATATTCGTTCCAAGGAAGGTCTACCAATTTCTGGAGATATGTGAGCTGGGTATTATAGTCGGAACTCTGCACGTGAAGCTGGTCAAGGCGCTCCATTTCCTTTTCAAAAAACTCGCTGGTTTCCTTGTTCCACTTTTTCGTTGCAGCCTTTTCACGCAACTTCGTTTTTTCCGGTGACCCGTCCTCACGTCCCAACTGCTGGTTGATACTCTTCAGCTGCTGGCGCAGGAAATACTCCTTCTGCTCAACATCAATGGCATGCTGGGTACGATTATGGATATCGATACGCATATCTGCATATTGAATCTCACGATTCATCAACTGCAGGAGTTCGAAGCAACGCATCTTCAAATCGCCATGTGCCAACAGATGCATCTTCTCCGTCAACTTAAACGGCATGAAGTATGATACAGTATTCAGGAGCTGCACAGGATTTGCCAGGTCCTTCAACACCATCTGCATTTCAAAGGTGAAGGAATCCGTTTTCTGGATGTATTCACGCACCTTTGAATTGAGGTCTCCGAGCATTGTCTGATACTCCATATCGTTAGCGTCAGGCTCTTCTTCCGGAGCAGGAATTATGTGTGCCTTTATGTAAGGTTCCTCCTGCAACACCTCACCAATGCGGCAACGTGCAAGGGGATGTGCCAGGAAAGCTATCCTATTCTCCTGACCCGGTACCTCGAATACTTTTATAAATTGCGTAATGACGCCATATTCACAAAGGTCCTCCGAGGTAGGATATTCTATTGAAGGATCCTTCTGACAGAACATGGCGAACTTATCCCTCTTATGTTTCTCGAGGTATTTGATAAGCTGACGTGTCGTGCTGCGCGCTATCGTTATGGAGGCAAGGATAAGAGGGAAGTTAACCATATTTCTGGTTACGAGGACAGGCATGTCGCCTTCCTTCTGTCCCTTCAACATCTCCGTAAAGTCTCCTTCAAATTCCGTTATGCGCACGAAACCCTCAGAATCGTCCTTATCGAAATTGTCTAAATTAAATTTTGAAAATATATCTTCCATTATTATCTTCTTCTGCGATGTCTTCTGTATTTACGTCCGTGACGTCTAGACTTCTTGTTTGAAACAGATGTTGTATCATCGTTCTCAACAGTAGCCGATGCGTCATTTTTCACGATTGTCGTGTCAACATTTACTGTATCACGGCTCACTGTGTCAACCACTACTGGTTGTGGTTGTACCGCTGGTGTAGAGGTCGATGCGTTGTTGTATCTGCCGAACCCATATATTGCGGCAATCACAATGAGTATTCCGGCTGCTATGCCGATGAAGACATTGCTATTTCCCTGCATACGCTCGGAGATTGACTCCTGGCCATCTTCATCTATCGACAAAGCAACAGGCTTTACCGATTCCACTTTCTTGGGTTCAGGCTTAGGTTCTGGTTTGAACTCCGGTTTCTTCTCCTCAACCTTCTGTTCAACCATCTCCTCAACCTTCTGCTCAACGACTTTCACCTCAACTTTTTCTTCTACCTTTGCTGGTACTTCTTCTACTTCAGCCTTTGCCTCAGCCTTTACCTCAGTCTTTTCCTCCTCCAAGATTTCTTCCTGCTCATCATCCTGAGATTCCTCAGAGTCTTCTACGGGAGCCATTTCATTGAGCAGAGGACTATCATCATCTATCTCAACGGTTTCAAAATGAGCAAAAGGCTTGTTGATGGCATTCTTCATCGAAGCATCAGGCAAGAAATTAATCCTGTCGTGTTCGCCAATGATTACTCTTTCGCCAGTATTAACATTAACGCTGGCACGAGATTTCATTGCCTGCATCTTGAAAGTACCGAAGCCTTTGATTTTTACCAATCTGTCGGTTTCCAGACCTTCGTTGATAGTATCTACCAACTTCTGTACAAACTCCTCAGCTTCTGCAATCTTGATATTGTGCTGAGAAGCTATTATCTTGGCTATATCTTTTATTGTTACCATAATCTTCCACCTATTTTTTTCTTGGTTTAAATGTTGCGACGAGTTTTGGTGGCACCAGATTTTTCTTTCCGGTCCCCGGATTGACAATGATTCGCTCATTTCGTTTTCTCACGTCAAAGGTGCCCAACCCGCTGATATTAACAGGTTCCGCATCACACATCTTTTCTATTATGGCTTTGACAGTCGTCAGCACCATACTCTGAGTGTCTGTTGTCTTACCGCCTGTTTTCTGTGACAAGGCCGTTATTAAATCTTTGTTGTTCATATTATTTTATTTTTGCATATAAGTCGAAATCTTCCGAATCAGTTATCTCTACATTATAGAACTCTCCTACCGTCAGTTGTGCATCGTCAGCACTTATCAGTATTTCCGGATCCACCTCGGGTGAAGAGTATTGACTGCGGGCTATGTAATAGTTATTCTCTCTCCTGTCGATGACAACTTCAAGGGTTTTCCCGATGTTCTCGTCCATTATCTCGTGCGAAATGCGCTGTTGCACCCTCATCAGTTTGCTGAGACGCGACTGCTTCACATCTTCTGGCACATTGTCCTTAAAATGCTCTGCGCTATATGTTCCTTCTTCCTCCGAATAAGCAAAAGCCCCTAATCGCTCAAATCGTGCCCACTTAACAAATTCAACCAATTCATTAAAGTCCTCATCTGTTTCTCCCGGATAGCCTACCATCATTGTCGTTCTGAGACATATCCCCGGTACTTCTTCGCGTATTCGTTTTATCAGTTCTATTGTCTCCTCCTTGGTAGTATTGCGCCGCATATTGCTTAACACCTTCGTTGAAATGTGTTGCAACGCTATGTCGAGATATTTGCAGACATTATCTTTCTCACGCATCACCCTCAACAGTTCCGTAGGAAACTGTGTCGGATATGCATAGTGGAGTCTTATCCAATGTACTCCAGGAATATCTGCCATCTTTTCTATCAGTTCTGCTATATGGCGTTTGCCGTCTTTATCAACACCATAATAGGTCAACTCTTGTGCTATGACATTAAATTCCTTAACGCCCTCCTTTACACGCTCCCTAACCTCGTCTAGGATATCTTCAATATCACGACTTTGATGTCTTCCAGTAATGAGAGGAATGGCGCAATATGCACAATGTCTGTCGCAACCTTCCGATATCTTTATGTAACAGGAATATTTTGTGACAGATGAAGACTTGCTGGTTTTTGATGAAGGTTTCTTGGATGAAACTGCCTCTTTGCTGCATTCCTCCGCAAGACCTTTCCAGTCAAACTTTCCGTAATACTTATCTACCTCAGGAATCTCCTGCTGCAACTCTTCCATATAGCGTTGCGAGAGGCATCCCATAACATACAGATGACGTATCTTACCTTTTGTCTTAGCGTCAGCGAACTGCAATATGGTGTCTATGCTTTCCTGCTTTGCATCTTCTATGAATCCGCATGTATTTATGATGACAGTATCTCCAGTTACCTTTGGTGCATCAATAGCACAGCAAAGACCATTTTTTTGGAACAGCCTTTGCAATGTCTCGCTATCAACGAGATTTTTCGAGCAACCGAGAGAAATAATATCTATCATTTATCGAAAAGCGAATTTACGAATTCCTGTCTGTTAAACAACTGCAGATCCTCCATTCCTTCTCCCAACCCTATATACTTCACAGGCACCTTCAGCTGGTCGGAGATTCCTATCACTACTCCACCCTTTGCTGTGCCGTCTATCTTTGTGATTGCAAGAGATGTTATCTGCGTGACAGCAGAGAACTGCTTTGCCTGTTCAAAGGCATTCTGCCCCGTTGAACCGTCAAGTACGAGCATTACCTCGTCAGGAGCCTCAGGCATTACCTTTTTCATCACTTCCTTGATTTTCTTGAGTTCATTCATGAGGTTCACCTTGTTGTGCAAGCGTCCTGCTGTATCTATCAGCACCACATCAGCGCCACTCGCCTTTGCCGATTGCAAGGTATCGAATGCTACGCTGGCAGGGTCAGCACCCATTTGCTGTTTCACTACAGTCACTCCTACTCTCTCGCCCCAGATGCATAACTGCTCTACTGCAGCGGCCCTGAAAGTATCTGCAGCTCCCAAAACCACCTTCAACCCTTCTGACTTAAACAGATGGGCCAACTTACCGATAGTAGTTGTCTTACCAACTCCGTTGACGCCGACCACCAATATCACATACGGCTTATGGTCCGCAGGAATAGTCCAGGAGCCATCACCCTGAGCATTGTTTTCTGCCATCAGGGTGGCTATCTCTTCACGCAATATATTGTTGAGTTCACTGGTGGACACATACTTATCGCGAGCCACACGCTCCTGTATCCTCTCTATAATCTTCAAGGTAGTATCAACACCAACATCGCTGGTGATAAGCATCTCTTCCAAATCGTCAAGCACATCATCATCAACGGTATCCTTTGCTGCTACAACACGAACCACCTTTTCTAAGAAACTCTGCTTTGTCTTTTCAAGTCCCTTATCCAGTGTTTCTTTTTTTTCTTTATTGAATAAACCGAAAAAGCCCATTTACTATTATAATATTAAATTTCGGGCGCAAAGTTATAAAAAAAATAAGGAATTACCAAAGAAATAATAATTCTTAACTCTAATTTCTTATTTCTTAATTCTTATTTCTTAACTTTTATTACTTTTGCAGCCGCAAAAAACGTATTGATAATAAATGAACAGTCGTAATCTTGTTACTTCCGACAAAGGAACTGAATTATTTCCTGAAGTTGACGAGGCTGGTAACGTCGTTGGTCAGATGAGCCGTGCTGAGGCTCACGACGGCACGAAGCGTCTTCATCCTGTGGTACATCTGCATGTGTTTAACTCTGAGGGCGAGCTCTACTTGCAGCATCGTGCCAAGTGGAAGAGCGTGCAGCCTGACAAATGGGACACGGCAACGGGCGGTCATGTAGATTTGGGAGAGGACGTGATGACGGCTCTGGCGCGTGAAGTATATGAAGAGATTGGACTTGCTTCAGACTGCTATATTCCGAAACTTGTCAAGACATACATCTACGAGAACAACATTGAACGCGAACTGGTGTATGTCTTCACGACGGAATATGACGGAGAACTTTTTCCTTCACCTACGGAGACACAGGGAGGCAAGTTCTGGCCTCTCAGCGACATACGCGCCGCCATAGGCAAGAACATCCTCACGCCCATGTTTGAAAAAGAAGTTCTATTCCTTATCCCTGCTGCGGAACCAGGTAGCAAGAATCGTTCCTGAGATAGAGTGCCACGCACAGCTGACAGCAGCTGGTATGACGGCAAGCGGGCAGCTGACAGCAAAGAATGTTGAGGCAAGGACAGTGGCAAGACCTGCATTCTGCATTCCCACTTCGATGGATATAGTGCGGTTCTTGGCTTTCGAGAAGCCTGCAGCCTTTCCGACGGAATATCCAGTAAGATATCCCAAGCTGTTGTGACACAGCACAACAGCAAAGACAATGAGGAAGAATGAAATTCCTTCCATCATCAGCTTATCCCTTACGGCAGCAATGACACCACCTACGATGCAGGCAAGCCCCAAAACGGAGAATGCCGGCATCACAGCCTGTGCCTTCTTGAAACCTTCGTTATGACCATAGAAGAGATTGGCAAAGAATCCTATACTTACCGGAATAAGCGTCACAATAAGGATATTGAGGAACATTCCAAGAGCATCCACTTCTACCTGCTCCCCCGCCAGCCACAATACGAGCAATGGCGTTACAATAGGGGCAAGAAGCGTTGAGACGGTAGTCATGCCTACGGAATATGCCACATCACCCCGACAGAGGTAAGACATAATATTGCTTGATACGCCGCCAGGACAGCAGCCCACGAGTATCAGTCCCACAACAATGGGTTGGAAAGCAGAGCCGAATAGCGAGAAATGGAAGACTGTCTCACACAACGTACTGACACCGATGGTAAGGCACCACGCTATCAAAGGCATAAGGCCGTACTGCGCACATGTACCGATTAGGATATCCAAAGGACGCGAAGCAAGGGTACGCATATCCTGCATAGTGAGCGTCAGGCCCATGGTAAGCATTATGAAACCGAGTATGCATGACTGGGTAGTACCATGAACCCACGTGAACAGGTCAGGAATGAAGTATGTCAGCACCGCTACTGCGATAATGAACCACGAGGTATAAGTGGACAGCCACTGGCTGAATTTAAAGAGTATTTTGTACATAATGGCTGCAAAGTTATATAAAAGTTGAGAATTAAGAATTAAGAAATAAAAAATTAGAGTTAAGAATTCTTATTTCTTTTGCATTTCGTTATTATATTTTGATTTTTTTGTTCATTTTTTGTATCTTTGCAAGCAAAATTTTGAAAACATTATTTAAATACACAAAAAAATTACAATCATGAGTTTGAAAATCGTTGTACTTGCAAAGCAGGTGCCCGACACGCACAATGTAGGTCCTGACGCTATGACAGCCGAAGGCACCATCAACCGTAGTGCGTTGCCAGCTATCTTCAACCCCGACGACCTCAATGCCCTGGAGCAGGCTCTCCAGCTGAAAGAGAAATTCCCGGGAAGTACCATCACTGTTGTCACCATGGGTTTGCCAAAGTCGGCAGACATCATCCGTGAGTCACTCTATCGTGGAGCTGATGCCGGATATGTGGTAACAGACCGTTGCCTTGGTGGTGCAGATACTCTAGCTACCTCATACACTCTGTCACAAGCCATAAAGAAGATTGGTGACTATGATATCATCCTCGGTGGACGACAGGCTATTGACGGTGATACAGCACAGGTAGGACCACAGATAGCAGAAAAGCTCGGTCTGACACAGGTGACATATGCCGAGGAGATTCTATCTCTTGACCCAGAGGCAAAGAAGATTGTCATCAAGCGTCATATCGACGGTGGTGTAGAAACAGTAGAGGCTCCCCTGCCCCTCGTAGTTACCGTCAACGGTACAGCCACAGAATGCCGCCCAGCTAATGCAAAGCGCATCATGACATACAAGAAAGCCGTAATTCCAGAGTGGAATGCTACCGATATCAACTGCGACATGAAGCAAGTAGGTAAGACCGGTTCACCAACCAACGTTAAAAAGGTTGAGAACATTGTCTTCAAGGCAAAGGAAAGCCGCTCTATGACAGGCTCTGATGAAGACATCAACAGCCTCATGGCAGAACTGATAAATGACAAGATTATCGGATAAAACAGAAAATAAAATATAGCATATATGAATAGCGTTTTTGTATATTGTGAAATAGAGGGCACGAAAATTAAGGACGTAGCCCTTGAGCTCCTTACCAAGGGACGTAAGCTTGCCAATACCCTCGGTGTACAGCTGGAATGTATCATCGCTGGTTCTGGCCTCGACGGTGTTGAGAAACAAGTTATAAAATATGGTGTTGACAAAGTACATATCTTCGATGCAGAAGGTCTGTTCCCATACACCTCTAATCCTCATACTGCTCTCGTAGTTAACCTCTTTAAGGAAGAAAAACCACAGATATGCCTCATGGGAGCTACCGTGATAGGTCGTGACCTTGGTCCACGTGTTTCTTCTGCCCTCTTCAGCGGACTGACTGCAGACTGTACGCAGTTGGAGATTGACGACTTTGATATGAAGGTGAAGAACGAGGCCGGAGAACTGGTTGACAAGCACTATGAGAATCAGCTCATGCAGATTCGTCCTGCCTTTGGTGGTAATATCGTTGCTACTATCGTTAACCCAGAGCATCGCCCACAGATGGCAACTGTTCGTGAGGGTGTGATGAAGAAAGAGGTTCTTGACGAGAACTATAAAGGCGAGGTAATACGCCACGATGTTGCGAAATATGTTCCTGAAACAGAATATGTAGTAAAAGTTCTCGACCGTCACGTTCAGCAGGCAAAGCATAACCTCAAGGGTTCTCCAATCATCGTTTCCGGTGGTTACGGAGTTGGTAGCAAAGAAGGCTTTGACATGCTCTTTGAACTGGCCAAGGAACTCCACGCAGAAGTAGGTGCTTCGCGTGCCGCTGTGGATGCCGGATGGATTGACAACGACCGTCAGATTGGTCAGACAGGTGTCACAGTACGCCCTAAGGTGTACATCGCATGCGGTATCTCCGGACAGATACAGCACATCGCTGGCATGCAGGATTCCGGTATTATTATTTCCATCAACAATGATCCTGATGCTCCTATTAACACCATAGCCGACTATGTCATCAATGGCACAGTAGAAGAGGTGGTTCCCAAAATGATAAAGTATTACAAGCAGAATAATAAGTAATGAATTTCTATTTAGATAATCCTGAGATGAAGTTCCATCTCAGTCACCCATTGCTCAAGCATATCGTTGAGCTGAAAGAAAGAAATTATGCCGACTTCGGCAAGTATGATTACGCACCAGAGAATTTTGAGGATGCTATGGACTCTTATGAGCGTGTCATAGCCCTTGCTGGCGACATCTGCGCTAATGTCATAGCCCCCAATGCTGAAGCAGTGGATGCTGAAGGTCCTCACGTTGAGAACAACCGCATGATATATGCCAGCAAGACATACGACAACCTGAAGGCTTGCCGTCAGGCTGGTCTGCATGGTGTCCTGATGCCACGCCG
Organism: uncultured Prevotellaceae bacterium; assembly: GCA_902799455.1. Taxonomy (GTDB): domain Bacteria; phylum Bacteroidota; class Bacteroidia; order Bacteroidales; family Bacteroidaceae; genus Prevotella. The sequence goes on along the minus strand of CADCAX010000004.1, from coordinate 22,134 downwards.
CTACGGTGGTCTGAACTTCCCACAGTTCATATATGCTCCTATCAACGAAATGATGGCAACGGCAGATACCGGTTTCGAGAATATCTGGTCTTTGCAGGACTGTATCTCTACCCTCTACGAGTTCGGTAACGAGGAGCAGCGCAAGAAGTATATCCCTCTCGTTTGTGAAGGTGCTTCTATGTCTATGGACCTCACCGAGCCTGATGCCGGTTCTGACCTGCAGAGTGTTATGCTGAAGGCTACATACGACGAGAAGGAAGACTGCTGGCGTCTGAACGGCTGTAAGCGTTTCATTACCAACGGTGACTCTGACATCCACCTCGTACTGGCTCGTTCAGAAGAGGGCACTCGCGACGGTCGCGGACTGTCTATGTTCATCTACGACAAGCGCAACGGTGGTGTTGACGTACGTCGCATCGAGAACAAACTTGGCATACACGGTTCTCCAACATGTGAGTTGGTATATAAGAATGCCAAGGCAGAGCTGTGCGGTGACCGCAAGCTGGGACTCATCAAGTACGTTATGGCACTGATGAACGGTGCGCGTCTGGGTATCGCCGGACAGTCCACCGGTTTGTCACAGATGGCTTACAACGAGGCTCTAGCATATGCTAAGGACCGTAAGCAGTTCGGCAAGGCTATCATTGAATTCCCTGCCGTTTATGACATGCTAGCCATTATGAAGGCAAAGCTTGATGCAGGACGTGCCCTTTACTATGCTACAGCACGTTACGTAGATATCTACAAGATATGGGAAGACATTGAGCGCGACCGCAAGGCAGAAGGTGGTAAGTTGGAGCCAGCAGAGCGTACGGAATATAAGACTTTTGCACGTCTGGCTGATGCCTTTACACCTGTTGCAAAGGGTATGACATCAGAATATGCCAACCAGAATGCTTATGACGGCATCCAGGTTCATGGCGGTTCAGGCTTCATGCTCGAATATACCTGTCAGCGTCTCTACCGTGATGCACGTATCCTTTCTATATATGAAGGTACTACACAGTTGCAGTGTGTTGCTGCCGGACGTTACATCACCAACGGCACATACGGACAGATTATAGCAGACATACTCGAGAAGGGCGAAGCAGGAATGGCTATGTCATCTCTTGCAGAAGCTGCTGAGTGCGACGCTAACTGGTGCGGTGCAGAATTTGCTGCTCTCAAGGAGCGCATGGTGAAGGCAGCCGAGAAATATAACGAGGCCGTGGCATATACCAACGACCAGAAAGACGACGAATTCAAGAATCTTGTTCTGCGTCACCTCTACGAAATGGCTGCCGACATCATCATGTCACTGCTGCTCATCGGGGATGCTACGAAGAATCCTGAGCTCTTCGCTAAGTCTGCAAAGGTTTACAACCGCTATGCCGCTGCAGAAATAGAGAAGCACTATAACTTCATCATGTCACTGAGTGTTGAGAATCTGACAGACTATCAGGCTTAAGTGGAAAACATCCCTTCTCTAGTACAGGATCTTGCCTTGATTCTCGTCACAGCAGGAGTTGTGACGTTGATATTCAAGAAGCTCAAGCAGCCGCTTGTGCTCGGATATATCATGGCAGGATTCATTGTCTCTCCGAACTTTCCTCTCACGGTATCCGTCGTAGATCACGAGAATATCGAGATATGGGGCAACATCGGTGTTATGTTCCTTCTCTTCACCTTGGGATTGGACTTCTCTTTCAAGAAAATCCTGAAGATGGGAATGGCACCGATTATAGCAGCCCTCACCATTGTCTTCTCGATGATGATGATAGGTATTCTCGTGTCGCGCCTCTTCGGCTGGTCCCAGATGAACGGTATGTTCCTTGCCGGCATGCTCGCCATGTCTTCCACCACCATTATATATAAGGCGTTCGATGACATGGGTCTGAAGCAGCAGCAGTTTGCAGGCCTCGTGATGAGCGTGCTGATATTGGAGGACATCCTGGCCATCGTCATGATGGTGATGCTGGGAGCCTTTGCCGGCGGCGGGGCACCTGATGGCGAAGTGATGGTACATACGATACTCTATATCGGTTTCATCATCATTATATGGTTTGTGGTGGGACTGTTCCTCATCCCTACGTTCCTGCGCCGCGTGAGGCCGCTCATGAATGACGAGGTGCTGCTTATCGTGGCTCTCGGCATGTGTTGCTTCATGGCAGTGCTGTCAACGAAGATGGGATTCAGTTCTGCTTTCGGAGCCTTCGTGATGGGTAGCATACTTGCCGAAACGGTGGAGGCAAAGAAGATTGAGAAGGTGGTGGCTTCCGTGAAAGACCTCTTCGGAGCCATATTCTTCGTATCTGTAGGAATGCTGGTGGATGCTCATATCATCGTTGACCAGTGGCTGGCAATAGTAGTCATTACGATAGCGATACTGTTGGGCCAGAGCATCTTCGGCACCTTCGGTTTCATGCTTTCCGGCCAACCGCTGAGGACGGCGATGCGATGCGGTTTCTCAATGGCGCAGATAGGTGAATTTGCCTTCATCATCGCTTCTCTGGGATTGTCGCTGCACGTGTTGAGCGACGTCATGTATCCTATCGTGGTGACGGTATCTGTAGTAACGACGTTCCTGACTCCTTATATGATACGCTTTGCGGTGCCTGCCTACGAGACTATCGAAAAACATATACCGTCAAGCTGGATAGAGCACATCAACCGCATTTCCGACATTGCACCGTCAGGACGCAACAGCACAGAGGGCTACTGGAAGCCGCTCCTCAGGCAAATGAGTGTTAATACCCTCATCTACTCATGCCTGTCGATAGCCATCATCGCCTTCATGAGTACATTCTCGCTGCCCATAGCGCAACGCATCATGCCGCCGCATTTCAAAGAGTGGGCTGACATCATCGTAGGAGCCGTCACGGTGCTTCTTATGGCACCTTTCCTGAGGGCTATGGTGATGAAGAAAAACAAGAGTGAGGAATTCCACGCCCTATGGACGTCGCGAGGCAACAGGGCTCCGCTGATATTCACCATCATTGTGCGCATCATCATTGCCATGGCATTCGTATTCTATGTCTGCAACATGGTGACGGAGTTCAACTATGCCATTCTGATTTGCGTAGCGCTGGGTCTGGTAATCCTCATGATAATGTCACGTTGGCTCAAGGCCGGCTCCATAAGGATGGAACGCCTCTTCATCCAGAACCTGCGTTCCAAGGACTATGCCCTGCGTGCCAGCGGTGCCAGGAGGCCGCTGTTTGAGGGACGCCTGCTCGACCGCAACATACACATCGCCACCGTTGATGTTCCGCATAATTCTCTCTGGGGTGGCAAGATGCTGAAGGAACTGACTCTTGGAAGCCGTTTTGGCGTACATGTCAGCAGCATCATGCGTGGATACAAGAAGATAAACATCCCCTCCGGCAGCGACATAGTATTCCCGCTCGACCAACTCAACGTCATCGGTACCGACGAACAACTGGCCAATCTCAATACTGCCTTGCAACAGGAGATAGAGCCGGAGATGCTGGACCTCGATGGAAAGGATATGCAGCTGAAGCGCTTCGGCATTTCGCCCGACAGCCCGTTTGTAGGAAAGTCGCTCATCACGAGCCAGCTCCGCGAGAAGTACAACTGTATGTTCGTCGGACTGGAAGAAGACGAAGACAAACTCATCAACATCACACCGTTCTATCTCTTCCAACCAGCCGACATCATATGGGTCGTTGGCGAAGAGGATGATATAAAACGGCTTGCGGAAGACATATAAGCTATGCTCAACGAGGAAAAAAATCTGAAGACATACTACTCCGTCAGGGAGGTTTCTGAGATGTTCGGCGTCTCAGAGTCCACCCTCAGGTATTGGGAGACGGAGTTTCCCAACCTGAAGCCGCGCATGGTGAAGTCAAGCAGGGTGCGTATGTATTCGGCAAAGGACCTTGAGGACATCAGGAAGATATACAACCTCGTAAAGGTAAGGGGCTTCAAGCTCGCTGCCGCAAGGAAGATGCTGCTGGCCAATCCGTCAGGCGTCGACCGCACCGCCGATATGATAGACAAACTGACATCCATAAAGGAAGAGCTGCTCCAGATAAAAGCAGCCCTCGACAAGATTGTCTGAGCTCTAAACTTTTAAACTGACTCTAAACTATAAACTATAAACTTTATAAAAATGTACAGCGATCCTAAAGACTGTCTCTACTGTACCAACAACGAGACCCAGAAATCATTGATGATAGAAATCTGTCATCTCCGTGTATCACGCGTATTCCTGTTCAAGGAGCAGACCTACCATGGCCGTTGCCTCGTGGCATACGACAAGCATGTCAACGACCTCAACGAACTCTCTGACGAGGAGCGCAACAATTTCATGGCCGACGTGGCGCAGACCACACGTGCCATGCAGAAGGTGTTCAATCCTGAGAAGATAAACTACGGTGCATTCTCCGACACACTGTGCCACCTGCACTTCCATCTCGTACCGAAGTATGTCGGCGGCCCTGACTATCCGGGCCTCTTCCGCATGAATCCGCAGGAGGTTTACCTCTCCGACCAGGAGTATCAGGAGATGATTGAGAAAATAAAGGAGGTTCTGTAAGCCCTATGCTCTGCTCCTACCCTCTTCTTTTCGAAAAGAATCTCCATACCCTCGTGTGGGGAACCGAATCGTGGGAAGTGTCTGCCGTGCCCTCCAGCCCCTGCACCGTTGCCAACGGTCCGCTGAAAGGCCGCGACATCATCAGCGTCATCGACGAATTCGGTCCCGACATCCTCGGCGACAGTGTCTATGAGGAATTCGGCGGCAAGTTGCCCCTGCTCGTGAAGTTCATCGACGCCAAGAAAGACCTCTCCATACAGGTACATCCCGACGACGCCCTCGCCATGGAGCGCCATCAGTGCTTCGGCAAGACAGAAATGTGGTATATCATTGCTGCCGAACCCGGTGCCTCCATCCTTGCAGGCTTCAAGGAGTCCCTGTCTCCCGAGGAGTATAAGCGTCGCGTTGCCGACGGCACCATCGTCGATACCCTGGCACGCCATGAGGTACACCCGGGTGACGTCTTCTACATCCCTGCCGGAAGGGTCCATGCCATCTGCGGCGGAGTATATCTGGCAGAGGTGCAACAGAGCAGCGACATCACCTACCGCCTCTACGACTACAACCGCCCGGGCCTTGACGGCAAACCGCGTCAGTTGCATACGGAACTGGCTGCCGATGCCATCGATTTCCGTGTGGAGGAAGACTACCGCACCTACTACGGCAATACCATCGGACGTGCAGCAAAGGTCATTGACACGCCATTCTTCGACGTTCGCGTGATGGACCTCGACAAACGCTCCCTCGCCAACGGTCAGAAACTGACCATCTCCGGCAAACTCCGTGGCTTCCACCGCAAGATGAAGAAATACCACTCCTTCGTCATCTCCATGTGCATCAGCGGCAGGTGTCTCATAACCCTGCGCGACAATGCAGAGCAGCCGGCCCCCGACCCGGACTTCCCACGATCCGTGATACTCTCTGCCGGCGAGAGTTGCCTCATCCCCGCCTGCTGCGCCGACTACGACATCACCCCCATCAGCCTCGACACACGCATCCTCGAAACCCACATCGACAGGAAAAAGCCCAGCTGGTGGAAGAGATTATAGGTGAGAGGTGAGAGGTGAGCGAAAGCAATCCCTGGCAGGATTTAACTCCTGCCAGGGATTGCTGTATATAGGTATGTTATTTTCTTCCGAAGAGGTCTTTGATGCCGTCGATGTCGAAGGCGAGGGAGAAGCGGAGGGTCTGGTCAAGAGGATTGCTCGACGCTGTGGAGATGACGTATGCGGCATCCAGCGAGAAGGCACTCATCTTGAAACCTGCACCGATGGTGAAGTACTTACGGTTACCCTTTGTCTCGGCCTCGTCGTGATAACCGGCGCGGACAGAGAAACGGTCGTTATAGCAATACTCGGCACCGACGCTGAGCTGTATCTCCTTCATCTCCTCTTTGAAACCGCCGGGGGCATCACCGAAACTTTTGAAGATACCGGCAATAGAACCGACATTGTAATACACCTCGTCGGCATACTGCTCAAGGTTCACAGCAGTTGTCTTACCCTCTGCCACAGCCTTCTCATACTGCTCCGTCGTAGGATAGGTAGGCACCAGCAGCTTGTTGACATCAGCAGCGACTGTGATGGCATTGTATTCGTCGATAGGCACCTTGAGGGATGCACCCAGACGCAGGTTGGTAGGAATGAACTCCGAACGGTCTGTACCCGTAAGGTTCATCTTTGAACCGATGTTGCTGATATTGAAACCGAGTCCGAGCTGACACTCACGCTTGCCGATGTTGATGTAGTTCTGGTAGTATCCGGCAATGTCGGCAGCGAAGGCACCGGAGGTCTTCTTCTCTTCCGTAGAGCTGTATGACATATCGGAGAACATATACCTGACGGCAGCACCGAGAGAGAATTTCTCTGACAGCATCATAGAGTAGCCCGCATCGATACTCATCTCGTAAGGCTTGATGGTCATGTCGTAGTTGTCGCTGGTACCGCCTGACGAAGTATAGACCTCACCGAGAGAGAAATAGTGCAGAGAGGCAGAAACGGCACTGTAGTCACCGATTCTGTAGTATCCTGACAGGTATGCTATGTTCATATCGTTGACAAGCTTGCGCAACCACGGGGTGTAGTTGAGCTGCACGCCAGCCTTGGAAATAGCAAACGGATACTTTGCAGGGTTCCAGTATTGTGACGACACATCAGCATCAGTAGCGACACCCACGTCACCCATACCGCCGGCACGGGCATCAGGAGCAATGGCCTGACTCACCATAGCGGTGTGGACAGGATTGAAGAGAGTCTGCTTGTCCTGGGCATTGGCTGCCGTCGTCAGCATAAGGACTGACAAGAGGAAGGGGATTTTAATCTTGTTTGTCATTTATTTCAGATTTATTTTGTAGTTCGTCATTAATATCCTATCAGGAGTTTCTTTGTCTTTGAGACGTATTTTGACTTGTCGCATGAGAGTCTTACGCGATAGAGGTACATGCCTTGTGAAAGGCCCGATGCCGTCCACTTGTAGGAGGTCGTAGGCTTGGTGGCAGAGAAGACATCGTTCCACTGCAGCTGACCGACGATGCGTCCCGTCATATCGATGATTTCTATATTCACCTCTGCCTCAGAGCCCTGCAGGTCGTGGGTAACGTAGAATGTGACGTTCTCGCCCATCTTTGCCGGATTAGGCGCTACAAAGACATCTGCGATGGTAGGCTCGAAACCTTTCACGACATTGAAGTCGAGAGACACCTGGCTGGTATTGTTAAGCACATCCCACGCACGGAAGGTGAGGGAGTGTTTGCCAAGAGAGAGGTTTGGCAACACGTACCATGTAGAGCCGGAGGTATAGCTGTCGGCATCGAAGGTGAAGTTGTCGTTGAGGTTATAGGTCATCTCGGCACTGCCGTCAACAATGAGTTCCATATAGTGTCCCAGCGATGACTCGGCAACATTGATGCCGTCGGCATCGTTTATCTCTGCCACGAAGAACGGCGTGCGACCCACATTGCCGCCATTGACAAACAACGGAGTATTCAGGTAGCTGTGGATGGCAGGGCCGATAGAATCATTTACTGCCGCCTCTTGACCGTAAGGATATATCGATGTGTCATGACCGTTTGCCGACACCTTGTTATTCTCATCCAGGGCATAGAGCACCATCAGGCCGTTGGTTTCCTCGTCATAGATATCTTTCGGAACACGGAAGGTGAAACTGAACTGTCCGCCAGCAACTGTCGTAGAACCGGTGAAGATATTGGAGTCGTAGTCCTCGTACTGGAAACGTGTATCGGAATCGGAAGCCTGTCCGCGACATACAATGGTCTGCTTAGCATCCTTCACTACACTGTTGAGCTTTCCGCTAAAGCCTGTTGCCGTCTGGCCGTCAAGAGTCTCGACATGTCCTTCTACGGTAACAGTGCTGAGGGCTTTCGTCTGTATCGGATTACCGGCTGCAACGCCGTTTATCTTATCTACCTTTATATTATATGTGGGGATGGCAAGTGACACGGCAGGGTCTCCCAAGAGAGCGTAGTGGTGCTTGTTGACAGTCATGTCGGCACCTTTCTTTATCATCAGATTCTTTGCCTGACGCTGCACCTCACCGAGGGTATATGGCTTTCCGTTGCCATCGTAGGCAAACAGATTATCCATCATATATTTGTCTATCTTGGAGTTGTATGTCTCATATACCGCACGGGCTGCACCGTAGGAGGCAATAGCACCGCCATCCTTGTTCAGCAGCAACTGCTCGCCGAGGGTACTGTGGCTGTAGTCATAAGGCATTGTCTCACACGCTGCCATAATCCACAGCGAATAGTTCTCACCCTTGAAGTTCTTGACATCATCGAGTGACAATATCCTTTCGTGGCTCAACTGCGTCCAGGAACCGTGGCCTCCGTAATTAATGATAAGCTGACCGTCATTCTGCAGCTGCTTGATAAGCGTCTCCACAACAGGATATCTGTTGCCGGTAGAGGTTTTCTTCATGACATACGAATCGGTCATGATTTTCTTGACATTATAGCCGCCACGCGCTATCATCTCGTCTGCCAGATCGTTGATAAACTTCATATGGCTGTTCTCATCACCGTCATCACCGATGAATGTGATACCATTCTGCCAGCTGCCAGCAGGAGATTTCTCAACGTAGTCAACTATCTTATCTACCACATACTTGGCTTCCGTATCTGTAGTAACAGGAATGCGCCCTACTCCACAATCCATCTGCATATTGGTCTGCACAATGCCGTCGGCATGTACCGTCATACCGTCCTGCAATATGGCAATGAAGTCATCAATAGGTACAGCTCTTGTCTTGTCGTAGGAATTATACGTCTCATAGACAAGGAGATAGTCATCAACAGAATACTTATCAGCCATTGTCTTCATTCTGTTATCCCACATGCAGTCACCCAGCAGAAGAACATTCTTCACCCCCCCGTCACTGCTCCTGTCATAGAACATCTTCAGGTAACGACGATAAGCAGACACATCGGGAGTACCGCTTGAGAACTCATTATACAGTTCGTTTGCCGGAACAATGCGGTATGACATGCCGTCATGTGAGGCATGCAGTTCACCAAGACGCTTTGCCTGGGCATACAGTTTCTTTGATTTTGGAATGATGATGACGTAATCCACTACCCCATCAGCGTGGTGGTTCTGGTTTGATACATTTTCTACGAACTCCGCTGCAGTCAAGCCGTTGCTAAGAGCGTATGACTTTGGATTGCTGAATGTTGCCAGTATGTAATCAATTCTTATCGGACCGCCGCTGTTGCATGATACTGTGACAGGCAGAGTGCCGGAGCCGCTACACTTGAACGTAGCAGTCTCAAACATTGCCACCTGTTCGTCGGAACTAGTCTTTATACTGCCGCTTTTGCTTGCACCATTAGCAGAGATTGTATAACCGGTTACGGTACTTGCAGTAAGAACGGCTGTAATGGTTATCTCACCCGGATTGTCCGGTATTGAGAACTCTATTGTCTTTGACCTACCTGCCGAAAGTGTTTCTGCATCAACCAGTTCACGACCCATCTCATGCCAAGCAAAACCATCTCTCTCATACAAATCGTGATAGGCAACACCATCGGCAGCAGCAATACTTAATAGCTCTGCCTCTGAACACTCTTTTCGCGGACCGTCAGCCTGGGTTATAAAATAGTATCCATAGTCGGAATATGGATTTCTGGTGCGTGTCGTTACGGTATTGCCAGTATACGACACCGGACCATAAGCGTAGAAATATAGCTGTCCGTCTTTCGGACACACAGCAACTTCCGGCAAATCATCATGACCCGCAATCCACTCCTGTGTCAGTTGTTCCGGCACCAAAGCACCACCGAAACCATAGATTCTAACCTTGGAGATATCGGAGAATCCTGCCTGAGAAACAACGTCTGACGTCAAACGGCAGATTCCACTTTCGCTGACACGAATCTTTGCCCACGCTCCGGAAGCCAACACTGACGATGACGAATAAGACGAAGCTGTCGTTGTCAGTGAGGATGCACGGGTTGCAGACCTGGCTGCATTCTGGGAAACTCCCGAATTGCGTGATGACACACTCCACTGCGGTACGTAATCGGTAACCTCAAACAATTTTCCGTCGCGCTCCACAATAGGATTGAAGGAAGCACGAAGAACAGTCTCCTTCCTATCTACAAAAATATCGTAGCCGATGGTCGGCGTTTCAGGAAGAATAATATTCTCTCTCTTTATCTTTTTGCGATATTTACGTGCAGCCTTACGTTTCAAAGGGATATAGTCAGGATAGAGGATTCGCATGATGTATGTGGAATCCTTATAGTTTCCTGACAAAGGAAGAAACTCATTCTTGGGTTCATCAACCTCCTTACCAGTCAGTCTGTACAAATCCTGTGCCGACACCATAACAGGCATCAGCAACAAAAGAAATATAATACGAACTATCTGCACCAAAAATCTAAAATCTTCTTTTCATTAATAAATCCCTCGATATGGTCATTAGGCTTTACAGGGCCAACACCCACGGGGGTTCCGGTATATATCATGTCTCCCGTTTTGAGAGTAAAATATTGCGATATGTAGCTTATCAGACGATCTATGGGGCATAACATATCCACAGTATTTCCTTTCTGTTTCAACTCTCCGTTCAACAACATTGAGAAATCCACCGCAGGGCGTTCCTTACCCTTCATCTGCTGTTCGTTCAGCACACTCTCCTTTGGAATCCACTCTCCTATCACGGCGGCCCCATCGAAGCCCTTCGCTATCTCCCATGGTTGCCCCTCTTCTCGCAGAGTCTTCTGCATATCACGCGCTGTGAAATCTATTCCAACAGTGAAGGCATCATAGTAACGATGTGCAAACTGTTCAGGAATACTTTTCCCAAGGCGACAAATGCGCACCACCACTTCCGTTTCGTAGTCTATGCGCCCCATGAAATCTGGCACGAAGAACGGTTTTCCGTCTTTCAGCAATGAAGAATCGGCTTTCGTGAAAATGACAGGATTGCGTTCCGCATCATTGTCTGAAGAGCCAACTCCCTTTTGTAATAACGCAGTTTTTAGCTCTTTATTGTGCTGAGCATAGTTCATGCCCACAGCGAATATTTTCATTTTAATTTTATTAAAGAAAAAATGCGTCAGCGCCCCAAGGCACTGACGCATCTATTATCGTAATAATCTTTTTTCTTAATCTGCCTGCAGAGAGAATCTCTTGAATGCGATAACTGTCAGGTCCTTGTCAGCAGACTTCAGGTAATCTGTAACAGTCATCTTTGAGTCCTGAATGAACTCCTGATTGAGCAGACAAGCCTCCTTGTAGAACTTGTTGATACGTCCGTTAACGATACCCTCAAGCATCTGTGCAGGAATGCTGGCAGCCTTCTCAGCAGAAACGGTAGCAATGATTTCCTTTGCCTTAGCAACGTCCTCAGCCGTAATCCATCCCTTAGCCATGTTAGACTCCATGTGATCCTCAGAGTCAACGTGTGCAGGGTTGATACCAGCCTTCTTCAGGGCGTTGTCAACAGCCTTCTGTACCTGCTCCTGCTTTGTCTTCTCACGAGCTACAGTCTTCTCCTCCTCAATGATCTTTGGATCAACGTCAGCCTCGCTGAGAGCAACTGGCTTCATAGCTGCTACCTGCATAGCAACAGCGTGTGCCTGCTCTTCTGCTGGCTTGTTGGTCTGTACCATTGTGCAGAGAGTGTTCTTGTTCATATGGTTGTAGCAAGATACATTCTCACCCTCAAGGTAGAGGTATCCATCCAATTCCATCTTCTCACCTGTTACACCAGATCTCTCTGTAACAGCTGCAGCAACAGTCTGACCGTTAGCAAGTGTCAGGTTGCTAACCTCATCGAGGCTCTTAGCCTTTGCAGCAACAGCAGCGTCAAGGATTTCCTGTGTCAGCTTTATGTAGTCAGCACCGTTAGCGACGAAATCGGTTTCACACTTCAGGGCAATAATTGCACTAAATCCGTTTGCGCTCTTAACGAGTACACAACCATTAGATGTCTCACGATCACCACGCTTCGCAGCGATTGCCTGACCACGCTCACGGAGGATCTCCTTAGCACGATCCATATCACCGTCAGCCTCTGTCAGAGCCTTCTTCACGTCAGCAAGACCGGCGCCTGTCATAGCACGCAGAGTCTTGATGCTTTCCATTGTTATAGCCATTGTAATAACTGATTTTTAAAGTAAAATAAATAAATGAAGAAAAAAAGATTACTCAGCCTCTTCCGCCTTTTCTTCTGCTACTTCAGCTTCTTCAGCCTCTTCTGCAGCCTTCTTTGCAGACTTTCTGGTAGCAGTCTTCTTTGCAGGCTTTTCAGCTGGCTCCTCTTCCTCTTCTATAGCAGCCTCTGCAACCTTCTCTACCTTCTTGATGCGTGGCTTATCCTCCTGCTCAGCAGCAGCCTTTTCGTCAGCCTTCTCAGCCTTACGCTCAGCGAGACCTTCGTTGATAGCTTCACACATAGCATTAAGGATTACCTCAACAGAATCCTTCGCATCGTCATTTGCTGGGATAGCATAGTCAACATCGTTAGGATTTGTATTGGTATCTGTGATTGCAAATACAGGGATATTAAGACGATGAGCCTCCTTAACAGCAATATGCTCCTTCTCAATATCAACAATGAAGAGTGCTGATGGCAGACGAGTCAGGTCAACGATAGAACCAAGGTTCTTCTCCAACTTTGCACGCTGACGAGAAATCTGGAGCAACTCACGCTTTGAAAGGTTAGCGAAAGTACCGTCAGAAGTCATCTTATCGATGTTTGCCATCTTCTTTATAGCCTTACGGATTGTCTGGAAGTTGGTAAGCATACCACCAGCCCAACGCTCGTTAACGTATGGCATCTGTACGCTCTGTGCCTTCTCAGCAACAACGTCCTTTGCCTGCTTCTTTGTAGCAACAAAGAGAATCTTCTTACCCTGTTTAGCTATATTCTTCAGTGCTTCTGCAGCCTCATCAATCTTTACAACTGTCTTGTTAAGGTCAATGATATGAATGCCATTGCGTTCCATGAAGATGTATGGAGCCATTGCTGGATTCCATTTACGCTTGAGGTGTCCGAAATGACAACCTGCCTGAAGTAACTGTTCAAAATTTGTTCTTGACATAATGTTCTTTTTAAAATTGTTTACTTTCTTTTTAATTGCTATTTTAAGCAACCAACACACTGGGTAGCCTACACCTTAATAATATATACGCATAAAGGCGTATGTAGAGTCCCAGATGTTTAGATGCTAAACTAAATCTGCTATTAACGCTTAGAGAACTGGAAGCGGCGACGTGCCTTTGGACGACCTGGCTTCTTACGTTCTACCTCACGTGCATCACGTGTCAGGAAGCCCTGATCCTTCAGTTTCTTCTTATCTTCAGCATCAACCTTTACCAGTGCGCGTGCAATAGCGAGTCTGAGAGCTTGAGACTGACCTGTAAAGCCACCACCATCAAGGTTTGCCTTGATGTCATACTTTCCAGTTGCCTCAAGCAGCTCCAATGGCTGCTTTACAACGTACTGCAGGATAGCAGATGGGAAATATTCTGTTATATCTACCTTATTGATAGTTATCTTACCGGTGCCCTCTGACATATACACACGTGCAACAGCACTCTTGCGGCGACCGATTGCGTTTATTACTTCCATTGTATCTTACTTTGTGTTTATTTATACTGATTGATATCGATTGCCTTAGGCTTCTGAGCCTCTTGCTTGTGCTCAGCGCCCTCGTATATGTAGAGGTTATTCATCAGAGAACGTCCAAGTATGCCCTTTGGTAGCATACCCTTAACAGCGTGACGGAGCATCTTCTCAACGCCACCATTCTTCTTACGCAGTTCTGCAGGAGTATTGAAACGCTGACCACCAGGATAACCTGTGTAGCGTGTGTAAACCTTATCGGTTTCTTTCTTACCTGTGAAGACTACCTTTTCTGCGTTAATTATAATAACATTGTCACCACAATCAACATGCGGAGTAAAGGTTGGCTTGTACTTACCACGAAGCAGCTTTGCCACTTTCGAAGCGAAACGTCCAACTACCTGATCAGTAGCATCAACAACGACCCACTCCTTCTTCGCTGTTTCCTTGTTGATGGAAATTGTCTTGTAACTTAAAGTGTTCATTCTTAAGTTTCTTTTAAAATTACTTTATTAATATACATTCTTCGGAGTCGGATTCACTAACCGTAGGCGCGGCCAAACGCCGTACTATTAACACCTTCTCCAACGGGTGGGGCTCTAAGTGTACCCCAACGGTTCTCTCGAACCACAAAACATGCGCCGGTAGTCTAGGTCGACGCAGTTTCGGGTTGCAAAGGTATAAAAAAATCCTCACATACAACGTGCGTATATGCGAGGAAGATGTAACTTTTATGCTTTTTTAACAGTTTTTCTACCTATTCCTTCTTTTCTTGCCTTTGCCTGACAGCTTCGAACATCAAAATAGCAGAAGAAACAGACACATTAAGGCTATCAAGTTTTCCACACATCGGAATACGGATATGCCTGTCTGCAGCCTCGCGCCATTGGGCTGTGAGCCCTGTCGCCTCTGTCCCCATTACTATAGCGGTAGCCTTCTTCATGTCAACATCATAATACAAACTGGAATCCTGCAACTGGGCAGTAAGAATCTGTATATTGTTCTCCTTAAGCCACGCTATGCATTCCTCACTGGTACACGCCACAGTAGGTACTATAAAAACAGCTCCTATCGACGCACGTATGAGATTGGGGTTGTACAGGTCAGTAAGCGGGTCACACACTATCACTCCATCAATACCAGCAGCATCAGCCGACCTTAGTATTGCCCCCAGATTGCCAGGTTTTTCTACAGCCTCTACAACAACATAAAGAGGATTTTCCTTTTCAGCAAAATCATACAGGGTATTCTTGCGAACCTTCACAACAGCCACAATACCCTCTGTTGATTCCCTATAAGCAATCTTTTCATACACTCTTGATGAAACCTCAAGAATTTCCGCATTCTTGCTGTCAACACCCAAAAGAGCATCGTCCTTCTGATTATCTACAAAGATGGTCTTCACCTCATAACCCGCATTTATACAATGGAGCAACTCTCTTCGTCCTTCCACGACAAAGAGTTCCTCCTGTCGTCTGAGCGAAGACTTTTGCTGCAACTGCACCAAATGCTTTATGCGTTCATTCTGTGGAGACGTAATCATTTCCTAAGCCTCTCTGTTTGAGCGTTTTCTCTCAAGATGGTCAAGTATCACTTTTCTCATTCTGATGCTCTTTGGCGTACATTCAACCAACTCATCCTCTTTGATATACTCCAGACATTCTTCGAGGGACATCACCACTTTTGGGATGATGCGAGCCTTTTCATCAGATCCAGATGCACGTACGTTGGTAAGCTGCTTAGCCTTTGTCACGTTAATAACAAGGTCGTTCTCATGCACATGCTCACCTACTACCTGACCTCCATACACATCCTCACCTGGATCTATGAAGAATTTTCCTCTATCCTGCAGTTTGTCTATCGAATAAGCGAAGGCATTACCTGTTTCCATAGCAATCATAGAACCATTCTGACGTCTCTCGATGTCGCCCTTATATGGCTGATACTCTTTGAAACGATGCGACATTATCGCCTCGCCTTGCGAAGCTGTAAGAATGTTCGTTCTAAGTCCTATGGTGCCTCGAGAAGGAATGTCGAAATCTATATTCACCCTATCCCCTTGAGTCTCCATTGATGTCATCTCACCCTTTCTGCGAGTCACCATATCAATCATCTTACTTGCAAATTCCTCGGGAACATTAATATTCAACTCCTCTATAGGTTCGCAACGAGCGCCATCTATATCCTTATATATCACCTGAGGCTGTCCTACCTGCAGTTCATAGCCTTCACGTCTCATTGTCTCGATGAGCACAGAGAGATGAAGTACTCCGCGTCCGCTTACTACCCATTTATCTGTACTGTCAGCAAATGGCTCCACACGGAGGGCGAGATTCTTCTCTATCTCCTTCTGAAGGCGGTCATTGATGTGGCGTGATGTCACAAATTTGCCTTCCTTACCAAAGAATGGTGAGTCGTTGATGGTAAACAGCATAGACATCGTAGGCTCATCAACAGATATTGTCGGCAAGGCCTCTGGATTCTCTGCATCACATAGCGTATCACCGATTTCAAAGTTTGACAGGCCAATCACAGCACAGATATCACCAGATGACACCTCCTCTGTAGCGTGATGTCCCATGCCGTCAAAGGTGTGCAGTTCCTTTATCTTCGTTCTCTCTGTCGTACCGTCGCGATGAGAAATAGTTATCTGCATGCCAGTCTTCAGGGTTCCTCTGTGCACACGTCCCACTGCAATACGACCTGTATATGTAGAATAATCCAGCGATGTTATCAGCATCTGTGGCGTACCTTCCAACTTTTGTGGTGCAGGTATAACCTCTACTATCTTGTCAAGCAGATAGTCTATGTTATCTGTAGGTTTATTGTAATCCTCTGCCATCCACCCTTGCTTGGCAGAGCCATAGACAACAGGGAAGTCAAGTTGGTCTTCTGTTGCATTCAGGGCAAACATCAGATCGAAAACCATTTCATACACTTCCTCTGGGCGACAGTTTGGTTTATCCACCTTGTTAACAACCACGATAGGCTTCAGTCCTATCTCCAGAGCCTTCTGCAGCACGAAACGAGTCTGTGGCATAGGGCCCTCAAAGGCATCGACAAGCAGTATGCAGCCGTCTGCCATATTCAGCACACGCTCTACCTCACCTCCGAAATCAGAGTGTCCCGGGGTATCAATGATGTTAATCTTCGTGCCCTTCCAATTAATAGACACATTTTTCGACAGAATCGTTATTCCGCGTTCGCGCTCAAGGTCGTTGGCGTCCAACACCTGGTCTGAATTATTTTGTCCATCACGGAACAACTTGCCTGCAAGCATCATTTTATCAACGAGAGTCGTCTTGCCATGGTCCACATGGGCAATGATAGCAATGTTTCTAATACTTGCGAAGTCACTAGATTGGGTATTATTGATATCCATAGTTTGTCAATCTTTATTATTATTTCGGGCTGCAAAGTTAACATTTTTTTTTCAAACACACAAATAATTCTTACATCTTTCACCATTTTAAAAGATTAAGTTCACTATTCACCTGATAGAGAAAACAGGACAAAAGAATAAAACAAAAGTTAAAAAAAGATAAAAGCAATATATACTTTGGTATATTGAGGGAAGATTTCAAATTAAAATTTGTACCTTTGGCGAAGATTTCGCGCTACGCGATATTATGGTAGTTTCTTTACTAACTTAAAAACATAGTCTACTAATGAAAAATCTTAAAACATTCATGGCATGCGCTGCCTTTGCAGCTTTAGCCTCAGCTTGTTGTGACAAGAGTTGTCAAACATCACAGTTAAAGTCAGGTCTCGACCCTGCAGCATTCGACACAACCATCAATGGAAAGCAAGTAAAGCTTTACACCCTTACCAATGCAAATGGTATGGAAGTATGTATCACCAACTATGGTGGCCGTGTAGTATCGCTGGTAGTTCCTGACAAGGACGGTAAGCCAACAGACGTTGTTCTTGGCTATGACAACATTGCACAATATGCAGACACACTGAACTCTCCAAGTGATTACGGTTCTTCTGTAGGTCGTTATGCAAACCGTATCAATGGTGGTAAGTTCACCCTCAACGGCACAGACTACCAGCTGAAGCAGAATGACGGTGCTAACTGTCTGCATGGCGGTGGCACATCAGGATGGATGAACCAAGTGTATGATGCAGAACAGGTAGATAGCTCTACCTTGAAACTGACTATCAAAGCACAGGATGGAGAAAACGGATTCCCAGGCAATGTAACAGCTGTTACTACCTACAAGGTAACAGAGGACAACACTCTCGACATCACTTGGGAGGCAACTACAGATAAGGAAACTATCATCAACCAGACAAACCACAACTACTACAACCTGAACGGAAAATTCGATGAGGTTGGAACAGACATGGAACTGTATCTGAATGCTGATAATTTCACTCCTTCAGATGCAAACTATATCCCAACAGGCGAGATTAAGCCTGTTAAGGGCACTCCTTTCGACTTTACTACTCCTCACCCTGTCAAGGACGCTATCGGTGCTGACTTTGACCAGGTTAAGAATGCCAACGGTGGTATCGACCACAACTTCTGCCTGAACACATATAAGGACGGCAAGGGAGACGATACACAGGTATGTGCTTCTCTGTACTCTCCAAAGACAGGTATCTTCATGGAGATGTACACCAACGAACCAGGTGTACAGTGCTATACAGGTAACTTCCAGGGCATCGGTAAGGAGCCAAACATTGCTCACAAGGGCGGTAAATACCCACAATATGTAAGCGTATGTCTGGAGAGCCAGAAATATCCTGACTCACCAAACAAGAAGGATTGGGTACAGCCAACACTGAAGCCAGGTGAGAAATATTACAGCCACGCTGCTTATAAGTTCTCTATCAAATAAGTTCGGCTTAAACATTTGAATACAAACAAATTAAAAACATAAAATTAAAGAAAAATGGACAAAATCCTTCAAGCCTTGAGTAACAATGGATTCGCAACCATTGATTACCTCGTATTTATTGCTTACATTATTATCCTCGTCAGCCTTGGTATCTTCCTGAGCCGTGGCAAGAAGGGCGAGGAAAAGTCATCTACCGACTACTTCCTTGCAGGTAACACCCTGACATGGTGGGCTGTCGGTGCTTCACTGATTGCTGCAAACATTTCTGCAGAGCAGTTTATCGGTATGTCAGGTTCTGCTTTCAATAGCGGTATTGCTATGGCAGCCTATGAGTTGATGGCTGCTGCAACACTGATTATCGTAGGTAAGTTCCTGCTGCCTCTGATGATAGAGAAGAAGGTATTCACAATTCCACAGTTCCTGCGCGACCGCTACAACGAAGGCGTAGGTCTGAGTTTCTCTATCTTCTGGCTGTTCCTGTATGTCTTCATCAACCTGACATCAGTAGCATGGCTCGGTGCTCTTGCTATCCAGCAGATTCTGGGTCTGCCAACAGATATGTATATGAATCTCGGCGGTATGCAGGTAGATGCTGTTCGTATGACAATCATTCTCATCCTGTTCCTCATCGCAGGTCTGTATTCTATCTATGGAGGTCTGGCTTCTGTAGCATGGACAGACGTTATGCAGGTAACATTCCTCGTAGGTGGTGGTCTCATTACTGCTTATGCTGCACTTAGCGTAATCGGTAGCGAACTGAATATTGATGGCGGTGCATTCGGTGCATTCTCTGAGATATACTCACATCTTGGAAGCATACCAGGCGACAAGCACTTTCACCTCGTGGTAACACGAAACATGGAGATGTATGAGAACATCTATGATGACCCATACTTCGACATTCCTGGTATTGTTGTTGTTGTAGGAGCTCTGTGGCTTACAAACCTCGGCTACTGGGGCTTCAACCAGTACATCATTCAGAAAGGTCTGGCTGCCAAGTCTCTCGACGAAGCAAAGAAGGGTATGATATTCGCTGCATTCCTGAAGATTCTCATCCCATTCATCGTTTGTATCCCAGGTGTATGTGCATTCTATATCATGAACGGTACCTACAACGGTCAGCCAGTATTCGACCAGCTCACATTGTTTGGTTCCATCGAGCGTTCTGACGATGCATATCCATACCTCATCCGTAACTTCACTCCAGTATTCGTTAAGGGTCTCAGCTTCGCTGCTCTCGCTGCAGCTGTTATCTCTTCTCTGGCTTCTATGTTCAACAGTACTTCTACCATCTTCACAATGGATATCTACAAGCACTACATTGACAGAAAGGCATCCGAGAAGAAGCTCGTTAACGTAGGACGTATCACATCTCTCTGCGCTCTGCTTATGGCTCTTATCGCAGTATATCCTATCATGGGTGGTGCTGACCAGGCATTCCAGGTTATTCAGGAGTATTCTGGCTTCGTATATCCAGGTATCGTAGTTATCTTCGGTCTGGGTCTGCTTTGGAAGCGTGCGAGCGGTGCTGCCGCAGTTGTTGCAGCTATCGGTACATTCGCATTCTCTATCTTCTTCAAGTTCGCTCTGCCTGACGTACCATTCCTGCTCCGCATGGGATATGTATTCATCTGCCTTGTAATACTGTTCTTCGGTATCTCACTGAGTTCAAAGAACACAAAGCCTGCAGAAGAACTCCCAGAGAAGACAAAGCGTACCCTCTTCAAGTGGTCTCACGTTGCACTGGGTGCTGCTGTTACATGCGTCGTATTAGGCTGTCTTACATTCTACATCAAGGAGTGCCAGCTCCTCGGCTTTGAAGCATTCTTCTTCCTCGCTGCTATGATGTTCTCTATCTACCTGTATCTGTACAACAATGCTAAGGATACAGTAGAGGATGTTAAGAGCATCGGCGTTGACGTAGCAATATTCAAGACCAACACAGCATTCAACCTTGGTGCTGCTGGCGTAGTTATCATTCTTGTTATACTTTACGGAATACTTTGGTAATATCATGTTAGAAGAACTGAAACAGAAAGTCTTTAAGGCTAATCTCGACCTTGTAAAGCAAGGCCTCGTAATATTCACTTGGGGCAATGTCTCTGGCATTGACCGCGAAAAGGGACTTGTAGTAATTAAGCCTTCAGGCGTGTCATATGACGAAATGAAGGCAGAAGATATGGTTGTAGTAGATTTAAATACCGGAAAGGTGGTTGAGGGCAACCTCAACCCCTCATCCGACACTCCTACACACCTTGTTCTCTACAAGGCTTTCCCAAACATTCAGGGAGTAGTACACACCCACTCTACCTATGCTACAGCATTCGCACAGGCTGGACAGGATATCCCTAATATCGGCACAACACATGCTGACTATTTCTACAAGGCTATCCCATGCACGCGCGATATGACTAAGGAGGAGGTAGAAGGCCAGTACGAGTTGGAAACAGGAAATGTAATCGTGGATGAGATACTGAACATCCGCAAGATAAACCCTGACCACACTCCTGCCGTATTGGTAAAGAATCACGGACCTTTCTCTTGGGGCACATCACCTGACAATGCTGTCTATAATGCAAAAGTCATGGAGCAGTGTGCTAAGATGGCATTCATCAGTTTCTCTGTTAACCCACTGACTACAATGAATCCTCTGCTCGTAGAGAAACACTACAACCGCAAGCAGTAAAAGAAAAGAGTCTGTCTTTTGGAATACGCATTGTGAAGATGGTCCGTCATCTCCTTAAGAATTCTACATACGCAGAACATCCTATATTCACACAAATCCTAAAATGCGGAACTAGCATTGGAGCCAACATTAGAGAAGCTGAACACGGAGAAAGTTCAGAAGACTTCAAGCATAAACTGAAAATCGCATTAAAAGAAGCTAACGAGTCTTTATATTGGTTAGAGATACTCTATCAAGCTGAGTATATGGATACCTCACAATATGAAAGTATGAAAAGTGATTGTATTGAATTAAATAAACTCTTGATTTCTATCATCAATACGATAAACAAGAATACAAATTAATAAATAATGTATAACCCATCATAATCATAGTAAGTTTTTCATCAAGGCACATATGGTCAAGCAATCCGCATGGCAATTATGAATTATGAATTATGAATTATGAATTAATTTTAAAACTATGTTTAAAAATTTGGAAATCTGGTGGATTACCGGAGCGCAGTTACTCTACGGAGGCGAGACTGTAAAAATTGTTGACGGTCACTCTAAGGAGATGGTTGAAGGACTCAACAGCGGTGGATTAATTCCTATCAAAGTAGTATATAAAGGTACAGCAAACTCTTCTCAGGAAGTAGAGAAGATTATGCTCGAGGCTAACAACGCCCCACAGTGTGCTGGTGTCATCACATGGATGCACACCTTCTCACCTGCAAAGATGTGGATTAAGGGTCTGCAGCGCCTCAACAAGCCTATGCTGCACTTCCATACACAGTATAATGCAGAAATTCCTTGGGACAGCATGGATATGGACTTCATGAACCTCAACCAGAGTGCTCATGGTGACATCGAATTCGGACATATCTGCACCCGCATGCGCGTACCTCGTAAAGTAGTTGTAGGCTACTGGAAGAGCAAGGAGGCACAGGAGAAGATAGCTATCTGGGCACGTGTAGCAGCAGCTGTTGCTGA
>CADCAX010000003.1 GCA_902799455.1 uncultured Prevotellaceae bacterium | reverse complement strand
GCCCTGTTTACCTCTTTGGCTATAGGAAGCACTTTCTTCACATTTGCCACCAATCTGTTGTATGCCTGTCTCTGCTTTTCGTTCTTGAATACCATAGGACCATAGACATAGACATTATTCATCTCAACATATTTGATGCTGTCTGTGCCCTCAAGTATCTTTCCTACCCTCACCATAGGAACAAAAGTAGGGCTGTCCATATCGACCTCACGATCTTCTGGATTCACCTTCTTCTTTTGTGCCGATGCTGAAAGCAAGGCAAGAAAAGAAAAAACAAATAAAAGTGACAGATATCTTTTCACGACTGCAAAGGTACAAAAATTAATTCATAATGCATAATTCATAATGAATAATTTCTTAATTCTTAACTCTTACCTTTCACCTCTATAAATGAAAAAGCCCCTGAGCTTCACAGCTTAGGGGGCTTTTAGTTGTTTTAAAGAGATTGTTTGGTTAGTTTATATCTTAAAGCATAGAAAATTAATTTACTGTCTTTGTCTGGTCAACAATACTGTCTCCCTTTGCTACTGAATTCTGATCTTTCTGCACTTTTTGCAACATTTCAAATGTGCGAGCCATCTGCTCCTGTTGCTGCTGCTCTGTATCAGAATAAGGCATCTGAGCTGCTTGTCCGAGGGCAAGTACTATTGCTACACATGCTGCAGCGCGCCAAAGTGGCTTGAATGAGAACTTACGTGTCTCTGCCGATGTCTTCATGTTTGTCATTCCTATCTCCTGCATGATGCGAGCATCAAAATCAGAACCGAGGGTCTCAGCATTTTTGCCAAATGACTGCTCACGGAATAACTCTACATATTTACGTAGATGACTTGGAATATTCTCTTGTGCAAAGAATGCACGGAGAATGTTTTCTTCTTCCAAGTTCGTCTTTGCTTCAAAGTAACTGTCCAGAAGCTGTTCTATGTATTTATAGTCCATTTATTTTGACTTTATCAATAACAAGACGTATGGAGTTACACAAATGTTACACATAATAGTGTTAAAAGAAGTTAACATGTCAAAACCATATATTTTCTTATCATTATCGGAACAATTTTTGGCTATATATATTTTTTTTCGTTCCTTTGTCGCTGGATTATAAATAAGGAAACAAAATGAATACAACAATACTCACAATAACAGGAAGTGACGGCACAGGAGGCTCTGGTATTCAGGCTGATATCCGTCTTATCAATGCCTTGGGTGGCAGAGCAGTGTCTGCTATTACTTCCATAACAGTGCAGAATACTCTTGGCATTCAGGAGTTTCATGACCTGCCCCTTGATGTTGTTCGCCAGCAGGTTGAGGCTATCATTAACGACTTGCAGCCACAAGTAATAAAAATTGGTCTTCTTCGACGTTCTGATGTGGTGGAGATGCTGGTGGAGATATTACAGAAGTATAAGCCTCGCCACATCATCTATGCCCCTGTGCAGACATCTTCCCGTGGTGACAGGCTGATAAATCCGAAAGTATTCGAAACCATCGAACGTCTGCTGATTCCTTTGTGTACTGTTGTGCTGTCATCCACAGACCTTCCTTTCAGCCCTCGACAACATGGACAGGCTAACCAGTTGGCTTCTGCTTTGGCGTATTATCTTAGTTTGGGGGAATCTGAGACCATTGCTATGCTTCATGCTCAAGAGTACCTAAAGCAGCTGCCTGCAGAATATGCAGGGGGTAACAGCCGCTGTGAGGAACTCTACAATCAGTTTCTTGCTACTGTGGAACGTTACCACAGTCATTACTCCGATGTGGCCTTCTATGCCGAGCAACTCAACGTAAGTCCGAGGTATCTTGGACAGGTCACCCGAAGTACTGCCAATCGTTCACCAAAAACTATCATTGATGAACGTATAATGGCTGAAATTGTTTCTTTGCTGACTTCCACCCATAAACCCCTTAAAGATATCGCCCATCACCTGGGATTCTCTTCCCAGGCACAGCTTTCCCGCTTCTTTAAGAAGCACAAAGGTGTTTCGCCAACAGAATTTCAGCAAAAAAATCACTAATACCATCACTTATTGAAGAGTCTTCTTTACAATTTTCATGCTCCAAAGCAACAAAATCAATATCTTGTTATATCATTTTCCCCGATGAAATCGGAAAAAATCTAAAAATGTGAATTTTGTGAATTGTGAATTGGGGGTAGTTTGCGCAGAACAAATTATATGGTTGTTTTGAAAAAAAGAAGAAGAAAGAAAATAATAATAAATTATTACAAAAGAAAGAAGAACCTTCCCATTATATAAGGAGGGGCTCATACCCTCTGGGGGTAAACCACCCCCGATTCACAATTCACAAAATTCACACTTTGTTTGGGAAGGTTCTTCTACTTCAAATTGCTAATATTTGCGTTTCGTTTCCAAAAACAAGAAAGTGAAACAACTTTGGAAACTATATTCAATTACCTCAAAAATTATGCTTACCTTTGCCGATGGTTTTGAAACAAAAGTCGCGAAAAATAAGAAAGTGAAATAACTTTCGCGACTTTGTTCAAGTACCTCAAAAATTGTTCTTATCTTTGCACTCGGAAATCAGAAATAATAACCCTCACATAAGCTGAATTTTTTTCATCGAATAGAAAATTTATTTCCAGCGAATACAAATTATTAACAATAAAATATTTTAAACTATGACACTTGTCCTTTTTGCAGTTTTTCTTTTCATGATAGGAACAGTATTTGTCTGTTTCAGGAAGAAGTTGTTCCTTTGCAGTCGATTTCAAAATATAAACATAAACACAAAACAAAGCACAATGAACGAAAGACAAACCCTTAACCGCCAGTTGGCTCAGATGTTGAAAGGCGGTGTTATAATGGATGTAACAACTCCAGAACAGGCACGCATAGCAGAAGAAGCAGGCGCTTGCGCAGTAATGGCATTGGAAAGAATTCCTGCAGACATACGTGCAGCAGGAGGTGTATCGAGAATGAGTGATCCAAAGATGATTCGTGGCATACAAGAGGCTGTCAGCATTCCTGTAATGGCAAAATGTAGAATCGGACACATTGCTGAGGCACAGATACTGCAGGCAATAGAAATCGATTATATCGACGAAAGTGAGGTCCTCTCCCCTGCCGATGATATCTATCATATTGACAAGACACAGTTTGAGGTACCTTTTGTCTGTGGAGCAAAGAACCTCAGCGAGGCATTGAGACGCATAGCAGAGGGTGCCACCATGATTCGCACCAAGGGAGAGCCAGGTACAGGAGATGTGGTGCAGGCAGTCAGCCACATGCGCATGATGCAGAGTGAAATAAGACGAGTTGTCAGCATGAGAGAGGACGAACTCTTTGAGGCAGCAAAACAGCTGCAGGCTCCATACGACTTAGTGAAGTATGTTCATGAGAATGGCAAGCTGCCTGTAGTGAACTTTGCCGCCGGTGGTGTAGCAACACCTGCTGATGCTGCCCTGATGATGCAACTGGGTGCTGAAGGAGTATTCGTAGGTAGTGGTATCTTCAAAAGCGGAAACCCTGCAAAACGTGCTGCCGCCATAGTGCAGGCAGTAACAAACTACAAGGATGCAAAGCTCTTGGCTGCCATCTCAGAAGACCTCGGCGAGGCAATGGTGGGCATCAATGAGCACGAAATAGAACTGTTAATGGCTGAAAGAGGAAAATGAGGATTGCTATTCTTGCCTTGCAAGGGGCATTTATTGAACACAAACACATGTTGCAGCAGTTGGGCGTAGAGACTTTCGAGATAAGACAACTGAAGGACTGGCAACAGCCAAAGGACGGACTCATACTGCCTGGAGGAGAAAGCACAGTACAGATGCGTCTGCTGAAAGAGTTGCAGCTGTTCAATCCTATCCGAGAGGCTATACAGGAAGGATTGCCTACCTTCGGAACATGTGCTGGAATGATACTTCTCTCAAAGGACCATCTTGGCACAATGGATATCAAAGTACGACGTAATGCCTATGGACGACAATTAGGTAGCTTTCATACTACAGGCTCTGTCGAAGGGATAGGAAATGATGTGCCTATGACCTTCATTCGGGCTCCTTACATCGAGAAAATCCTGTCTGATGACTGCTTACCCCTTGCAACTGTTGATGAGCATATCGTTGCTGCAAAACAAGGGCGGATAATTGCAACTGCCTTTCACCCGGAATTAGACAATGATATGCGATTTCACCGGTATTTCTTAGAACTTGCTAAATAGCATCTCCTGCTTTAGCAATACGTGATTTCACAAACTGCCGGGCACGGAAAATATTTACTTTCACCTGGTCTTCTGATATTTCGAGGGCAAGAGCTATCTCCTTATAGCTTTTGCCTTCGAAGTCTCTTAACTGCATCACTGAACGTTGTTTTTCTGGCATCTGCATCATGATATCTCGGATAGAATCTATGCGCTCCTGCTGCTCTAATCGTGACTCTATGGAATTTGAGATACCACCATGAAAATCTTCCAATTCATCGAAAGACTCTACCTGATTGACCTTCATACGCTGCCTGTCGATTGAAAGATTGCGTGTCAGGCGAAGAGCATACGACTCAAGGTTCTCAACGTCATTCAATCTCTCCCCCATCTTCCACATCTTTATGATGACATCCTGCACCACATCCTCCGCCTCCTGACTGTTGAGAGTTATTCTCAAAGCCAGACGATAAAGAATATTCTTCAGGGGCAATATGTCACGCTGGATGTCTATCACAATAAACTACTGAATTATCGTACCTTCATTGGCTTTGCCTATATTGTCTGCCAGAGTTATCACTACACGGCTGACACCAGATTCTATAGCACTGAGGGCATTCTCTACCTTTGGCTTCATACCACCAGAGATGACACCGCTTTCCTCATACATCTTGAATATCTCACGAGTGATAAGAGGTATGACACTGTCATCGTTATCAGGATTGCTGAGAACACCTTTTTTCTCGAAAGAGAATATCAGAGTAACCTCAAACTTATCTGCCAAAGCCTTCGCAACTGTTGAGGCCATAGTGTCTGCATTGGTATTGAGGATATTTCCCATTCCATCGTGTGTAAGAGGGGCAACAACAGGCGTTATACCACTATTGATAAGAGACGCCAAACGCTCTCCATCAGCCTTATCTACATCGCCGACAAAGCCGAAATCAACAACTTTCTTCTCTCCTGTTTCATCATCCTTCACCTCTACTGGCGGACGCTTATGAGAGCGGATAATGTCCATATCGGCACCTGTAACACCCAAGGCATTAATACCCTTGGCTTGCAGCTGTGCCACAAGAGACTTGTTGACAAGACCTCCATAGACCATCGTAACAACCTCCAGCATGGCAGCATCTGTAATTCTGCGACCTCCAACCATCTTGCTCTCGATACCTAAGCTGCCTGCTACCTTAGTAGCCCTTCTGCCACCACCATGAACCAAGAGTTTCTTACCTGGTATGGAAGAAAAATTATTCAATAGTGTCTCAAGCTGTTTTGGGTCTTCAACAACAGCACCACCAACTTTTACGATTGTTAGTTTATCCATTTTTCTTTTATTTCGTTTATTACTTCTTTCAATTCCTTTACTGTATTTGCTCGAAGCATTTTGATGCGGGTAGGACGAAAATCCGGGATTCCCTTAAAGACAGGTGTTGCTGCCAGATGTCTGCGAGTATGCAGGATAGCCTTATATTCATCGCCGATAAAATCGAGGTTTATCTGCAATAATTCAAGAAGGATATCTATTTTTTCAAGATTCGTGAGAGAGTCAGCCTGCTTAGAAAATATCCAAGGTTGTCCGAAGGTTGCCCTGCCTATCATCACTCCATCAACACCATATTTATCAAAGGCTGCATCGGCTTCCTCCATGCTCTTGATGTCTCCATTGCCTATAAGGGGTATATTTATTCTCTTCTTTGCCTCTCCTATCAATGTCCAGTCAGCTTCGCCTGTGTACATCTGGGCACGTGTTCTGCCATGAATAGTCAGGGCTTTTATGCCACATTGTGACAACTGTACAGCCAACTCTGGCATAAGAAGATTATTACTGTCCCACCCTAAGCGGGTCTTTACTGTGACAGGTGTCTTTACAGCATTCACAACAGCTGTTGTCATCTCAAGCATCAAAGGGATATTCTGCAGCATACCGGCACCAGCACCTTTGCCTGCTACCTTCTTAACAGGACAGCCGAAATTCAAATCTATGACATCAGGAGCAGCCTCTGCCTCTACTATGCGAGCAGCCTCAACAACAGAGTCTGTTGTCCTGCCATATATCTGTATTCCGACAGGACGTTCATCATCACTGATTGTTAACTTTCTGGTTGTTGCCTTTATATTGCGTATCAGAGCGTCTGCAGCGACAAATTCGCTATATACCATCGCAGCGCCAAAACGCTTACAAAGACGCCGAAAACCTATATCGGTAACATCTTCCATTGGTGCCAACAGAAGAGGGCGTTCACCAAGGTCTATACCGGCTATCTTCATTCGTAAATCTCTTCTTCAGGTCTGTCTTCCTCTATTACAAGATTATCAATTATGAAATTCTGGCGCTCCATAGTATTCTTACCCATGTAATACTCCAGCAGCTTTTCTACCTCATCACTTTGACGAAGTGTTACTTGTTCAAGACGTATATCAGGACCAATAAAACCAGCGAACTCATCGGGAGAAATCTCACCTAATCCCTTGAAGCGTGTTATCTCTGGATCAGAACCTAATTCCTCGATAGCCTTAAGACGTTCATCTTCACTATAGCAATAGCGCGTTATATAGTCTTTCTGCTTTTCACCACGCTCCTTCAACTTTGCATCTTCTGCCTCTATAACTGCCTTGTTCTTTATCTTGTTACGCTTATTGCGAACTCTGAACAATGGGGTCTGGAGAACATATACATGTCCTTTCTTTATCAGTTCTGGGAAGAATTGCAGGAAGAATGTAATGGTAAGCAGACGAATGTGCATACCATCCACATCGGCATCGGTAGCAACAATAACCTTATTATATCTGAGGTTGTCAAGACCATCCTCGATATCAAGGGCCGACTGAAGAAGATTGAATTCCTCATTTTCATATACTACCTTCTTTGTCAAACCATAACAGTTGAGTGGTTTTCCACGCAGAGAGAAGACTGCCTGTGTATTTACATCCCTACTCTTAGTGATAGAGCCGGAAGCAGAATCACCCTCAGTGATAAAGATACTTGACTCTTCTTTTCTATCATTCTTGACATCTGAGAAATGTATTCGGCAGTCACGTAGTTTCCTGTTGTGGAGATTAGCCTTCTTGGCACGTTCACGAGCAAGTTTTGTAACGCCTGCCATTGCCTTTCTTTCACGTTCAGAGGACTTTACTTTCTCCTCTATTATCTCTGCTATATCAAGATTACGATGAAGATAGTTATCTACCTCATTTTTTACGAAATCACCGACATATTTATTAACAGAAACACCATCTGGAGACATCTTATCGGAACCGAGTTTTATCTTCGTCTGAGACTCAAAGACAGGCTCTTCTACATTTACAGCAATAGCAGCAACAAGTCCATTACGAATGTCTCCATATTCGTATTTTCCGAAGTATTCCTTTATAGTGCGTGCTATATGCTCCTTGAAAGCAGATTGATGTGTACCACCCTGTGTGGTATGCTGGCCATTGACAAAAGAATCGTATTCCTCACCATTCTGGTTTGTATGTGTAAAAGCTATCTCTATATCCTCTCCCTGCATGTGGACAATAGGATAAAGAGGCTCACTGGTCATCTGGTCTTTCAACAAGTCTGACAAACCATGACGGGAGATAATACGCCTGCCATTAAACATTATGGCAAGACCTGTATTAAGGTACGTATAATTCCTAAGCATCATCTCTACGATATCATCGTGGAAAGAATAGTTTAGGAACAATGTATCATCCGGCTCAAAAGAAATAAAAGTACCTCTTTCATCAGATGTTTTCTCGGTTTCATCGCTAACCAAAATACCTTTTTCAAACTTGGCAGTACGTACATTTCCATCACGATAAGAGCGTACTTCAAACTTGGAAGAAAGGAAATTGACAGCTTTAATACCAACACCATTCATACCCACAGACTTCTTGAAAGCCTTTGAGTCATACTTACCTCCGGTATTAAGCTGGCTGACAGCCTCTATCATCTTTCCCTGAGGGATACCACGGCCATAGTCACGCAAGGTGATAGCCCTGTTATCTGTTATCTCTATCTCTATGCGATTGCCTTCATGCATGCGGAATTCATCGATACTGTTGTCGATAGCCTCCTTCAACAATACATATATACCATCCTCAGCATGTGAGCCGTCTCCCATCCTACCAATATACATACCAGGACGGGTACGGATATGATCTACGTCCGACAAATGTCGGATATTATCTTCACTGTAATTTACTGTTTCTAATTCCTCTGCCATCACAATAATTTTTTCTTGTAACTACGCAATCTCTTTACTGTTTTAGCATCCAAATACTGCCATGCAGACAATACTCCATCATTGGTCTCCATCATGGCAAGTGTAAGTGCTTGCTTAAAATGATACTTCTGATACCAAGGTATGAGGTCATTGAAAAGAAGAGCATTGGCTCCCTTTGACCTATATTCTGGTAAAACACCAATGATAAGCAAATCTACGGTTTCAGAATAATGAAACCATTTTGTATATAATGTCTTTAATAATCCTATCCATCCAAAGGGCCATATACGTCCCCTGTCTGTCTTCCTAAGTGCCTTAGTGAAAGATGGGAATGTAACGCCAAATCCGACCATTTCATCGTCTTTGTTTTTGTCACAAATCAATGTAACAAGGTTCATATCAGCAAAAGAAACATAGCTCTTTACCATTCTTTCAATAAGAGCATTATCTATTTCCGAGAACTCATACAGGTCTTGGTAACACTTATTCAAAACCTCAAAAAGACGATGTCCAAGTCCAAGTTCTATTGCTTCTTTTTTTGTCATTTTCTTGGCATGCAGGCCATAACGTGTACTTATTAGATTTGCTATCTTTACAAACTTCTCTGGAACAGCATCTGGAACCTTCACCATATTCTGTACCCAGTCATTATCTTTTGCGAACCCTAATGCCTCCATGTGTTCACGATAATATGGGAAGTTATGGTTTGCATGCATGGTCTGCTCATAGTCAAATCCTTCTATGAGCATTCCTTCTCGGCCAAGGTCTATGAATCCCATTGGACCGATAATAGTATCCATTCCTTTGGATAGGCCGTACTCTTCTACCTTCTTTATCAATGTCTCTGAGACTTCATAATCATCGATGAAATCGAAATATCCGAAACGTACATTCTTGTGATTCCACTTCTTGTTTGCCCGATGATTTATAATAGCAGCAATACGTCCTACGGCTTTGCCGTCTTTATATGCCATATAGTATTCTGCCTCACAGTATTCCCAATATGGCTGTGCATCCTTTAGTCCTTGATATAAATCGGCCATTTCTTCAGAGAAAAGATATGGACAAGCACAAGGATCATCACGATATAACTCAGTACGGAAATCGATGAATTCACCGATTTCCGCCTTAGTTTGTATCGTTTTAATTTCTATCATATGTTGTTTCCTAAATATCTTTTGCTCAGATATCCAGTTAACTTATATCTGAGGTAACTTCTCCAATGCCTTTGCTATCTCGGCATCTGTTGGAATGTAATCCATCATTGAACCCTCATTATATGCCTTATAAGCATAGAGGTCAAAATATCCGGTACCAGAGAGGTTGAAGACAATAGTTTTTGCCTCACCAGTCTTCTTGCACTCCAATGCCTCATCAATAGCAGCACGAATAGCATGAGAAGATTCTGGAGCTGGCAGAGTACCTTCTGCACGTGCAAACAGAACAGCTGCCTCAAAGACACTTGTCTGCTCATAACCACGTGCCTCAAAGAGACCCTGATCATACAGCTCAGAGAGGATAGGACTCATACCATGAAAACGAAGACCACCAGCATGGTTAGCACTTGGGATAAACTGAGAACCTACTGTGTACATCTTTGCCAATGGGCATATCATACCTGTATCACAGAAGTCGTATGCATACTTACCTCTTGTGAAGCTTGGACATGATGCTGGTTCTGCACCTATTATCTTATATTTTGCTTCTCCACGCAGCATCTCGCCAAGGAATGGTGAAGCAAAACCACCAAGGTTAGAGCCACCACCAGTACAACCAATGAGAACATCTGGCTTAATGCCATATTTCTTCAGAGCAGCCTGTACCTCCAAGCCGATTATTGTCTGATGCAGCAATACCTGATTCAACACAGAACCGAGCTCATAGCGATAACCTGGTGTAGTAGTAGCAACCTCTACAGCTTCAGAGATAGCACAGCCTAAAGAACCTGTTGTTCCAGGGAACTCTGCATTAATCTTCTTACCTACTTCTGTTGTCATACTTGGAGAAGGTATGATGCTTGCACCATAGGTGTTTATCACCTCACGTCGGAATGGCTTCTGCTCATAGGAACATTTTACCATATATACCTTACAGTCCAATCCAAAATACTGACATGCCATAGAAAGAGCTGTTCCCCACTGTCCTGCACCAGTTTCAGTAGTAACACCCTTCAGACCCTGTTTCTTTGCATAATAAGCCTGTGCTATAGCAGAATTCAACTTGTGTGAACCAGAAGTATTGTTTCCCTCAAACTTATAGAAAATCTTTGCAGGAGTATCAAGGGCTTTCTCAAGGAATTCCGCATGCACCAATGGTGATGGACGGAACATACGATAGAAGTCCTGCACTTCTTCAGGAATATCAAACCACTTTGTATTGTCATCCAACTCCTGCTTGATTAATTCATCGCAGA
This sequence comes from uncultured Prevotellaceae bacterium, assembly GCA_902799455.1. GTDB lineage: Bacteria > Bacteroidota > Bacteroidia > Bacteroidales > Bacteroidaceae > Prevotella. The sequence goes on along the minus strand of CADCAX010000003.1, from coordinate 29,946 downwards.
AAATTGGCTGCATATCTTCAAAAGTAAGCGGTTTCTTCGTTCCTGGATTCAATAATGGTGCTGGCTTTTTTTTCATGTCAGCACGCACATTATACCACTGGGTTGGCATCTCCTTTTCAGAGAGATAAATCTTATAAGGAATCTTTTCCATTCTTATTTTCTAAACAATTAATATTATCTGTGCATGCGTTGTTATTTAAAAGGTATCGACATCTTTTTGAGACGTCGATACCTTTTTTTCGCTTAATCCGCTAATTTTGCTGAAATGAACTCTCTGTTCAGTCTTGCTATATTAGCTATTGATTCATTCTTAGGACAAACAGCTTCACAAGCACGTGTATTGGTACAGTTACCGAAGCCCAACTCGTCCATCTTTGCTATCATTGCCTTTGCACGCTTTGCTGCCTCTGGTTTTCCCTGTGGAAGAAGAGCCAACTGGCTTACTTTACTTGATACGAAGAGCATTGCAGAACCATTCTTACATGCTGCCACACAAGCACCACAACCGATACATGTAGCACAATCCATTGCTTCATCAGCATCCTGCTTAGGAATAAGGATAGCATTTGCATCCTGTGCCTGACCTGCACGAACTGATGTATAGCCACCTGCCTGGATAATCTTATCAAAGGCATTACGATCTACCATACAGTCCTTAATGACAGGGAAGCCTGCAGAACGCCAAGGTTCCACTGTTATAACGTCTCCGTCATTGAACTTGCGCATATAAAGCTGACAAGTAGTAGCACCACGCTCTGTCTTACCATGTGGAGTACCATTGATATACAATGAACACATGCCGCAGATACCCTCACGGCAATCGTGATCAAAGACGAATGGTTCCTTACCCTGATTGATGAGCTGTTCGTTCATCATATCAAGCATCTCAAGGAATGAGGTATCGTCAGGGATGTTCTGCATCACCTCCTCGTCAAAATGACCCTTCTCTTTAGGACCATTCTGTTTCCAAAACTTTACAGTTACTGAAATATTTTTAGCCATAATGTTTTTAGTTTTTGTAGTTACGTGTCTGTACCTTAATTATCTCATACTCAAGAGGCTCCTTTGTGAGTTCAGGTGCTTTCTCATCATCTCCCTGATACTCCCATGCACCAACATAGAAGAAGTTCTTGTCATCACGCTTTGCTTCACCTTCCTCTGTCTGATGTTCCTCACGGAAGTGACCACCGCAAGACTCCTCACGATGAAGAGCGTCATAAGCGATGAGTTCACCCATCAGGATAAAGTCACGAAGGTGAATAGCCTTGTCAAGTTCAACATTAAGACCTTCCTTTGAACCAGGTACAAAGAGGTTCTCATTGAACTCCTTACGAAGTTCCTTAAGCAGCTTCAGGCCTTCTTCAAGACCTTCCTTTGTACGACCCATACCAACATGTTCCCACATGATATGGCCAAGTTCCTTATGGATAGAATCAACAGAACGCTTACCCTTAATATTCAACAGACGATCCTCTTCTGCATCTACTGCCTTCTCTGCCTCAGCAAATTCTGGCAAATCTGTAGAAACCTTTGGCCATATCTCCTGATCAGCAAGGTAATTCTGTATTGTGTAAGGAAGAACAAAATATCCATCAGCAAGTCCCTGCATCAACGCAGATGCACCAAGACGGTTAGCACCATGATCAGAGAAGTTACACTCACCGATAGAGAACAATCCTGGAATTGTTGTCTGTAATTCATAGTCAACCCAAATACCACCCATTGTATAGTGAATTGCTGGGAAGATCATCATTGGCTTATAATAGTCAAAGCCATCTTTAGAATAAACAAATTCACCTGGATTAACGTCTGTAATCTCCTCATACATATCGAACAGATTGCCATAACGCTGACGGATTTCGTCTATACCAAGACGCTGAATTGACTCGGAGAAATCGAGGAATACTGCAAGACCTGTGTTGTTTACACCAAAGCCCTTGTCACAACGCTCCTTTGCTGCACGAGAAGCAACGTCACGTGGCACAAGGTTACCAAATGCTGGATAACGACGCTCCAGATAATAGTCTCTGTCCTGCTCAGGAATTTCCCAACCCTGCTTTGTGCCTGCCTGAAGTGCTTTCGCATCTTCAATATTCTTTGGAACCCAGATACGACCATCATTACGCAAAGACTCTGACATAAGGGTCAGCTTTGACTGGTTGTTTCCATGAACAGGAATACATGTAGGATGGATCTGTACATATGATGGGTTTGCCATCATTGCACCTTTACGGTAACACTGTATTGCTGCAGAGCAGTTACATCCCATTGCATTGGTAGAAAGGAAGTATGTGTTTCCATAACCACCTGTTGCTATTACAACAGCATTTGCAGAGAAGCGCTCCAATTTTCCTGTTACAAGGTTCTTAGCAATGATACCACGAGCACGACCGTTGACGATTACTACATCCTCCATTTCGTAACGTGTATAAAGCTTAACCTTACCCTTCTGCACTTCCTTGGAAAGTGAAGAATAAGCACCAAGCAGCAACTGCTGACCTGTCTGACCCTTTGCATAGAATGTGCGGCTTACCTGTGCACCACCAAAAGAACGGTTTGCAAGCATACCACCATATTCACGAGCAAAAGGAACTCCCTGAGCAACACACTGGTCGATGATGTTATTTGAAACCTCTGCCAGACGGTAAACGTTAGCTTCACGAGCACGATAGTCGCCACCCTTTACTGTATCGTAGAAAAGACGATAAACAGAGTCACCATCATTCTGATAGTTCTTTGCTGCATTGATACCACCCTGTGCTGCAATAGAGTGAGCACGACGTGGAGAATCTTGTATGCAGAAGTTAAGTACATTGAAACCCATCTCTGCAAGAGAAGAAGCAGCACTGGCACCTGCCAAGCCTGTTCCGACTACAATAACGTCGAGTTTCAGTTTATTCTTAGGGTTAACCAAGCGCTGATGGGCTTTAAACTCTGTCCACTTTTGTGATACTGGTCCCTGAGGTATTTTTGAATTTAATGTCTTTGCCATTTTTCTTACGTTTTAATTATTCCGTTATCAACTCCTCCTTTAACAGCACAAGCTTCCAAAGAAGAACCACAGTACTACAATTGCAAAACCCGCACAAAGTAGTGAAACGTATACAATTCCTATAACCTTCCAGCGAGTAAACCACACCTTACCATTCCAGCCGATAGTCTGAAGAGCACTCCAGAAACCATGTGACAGATGGAACCACAGAGCAGCAATCCAGATGAGATATACTACTACATATGCACCGTTACTGAATGTTTCTCTAATCCAGTAAGCGCCATCTGCACTATGAGCCAGATCACCAGTACCAACAAGATCTACAAGCATCATCTTTGCCCAGAAATTCACCAGGTGAAGAACCAAGCCGATGATAACTATAAGGCCAAGAACCAACATGTTCTGGCTTGCCCATTCTACCTTTGAAGGCTTCTCTGTTACAGCATAACGCTCTGAACCACGAGCTGCCTTGTTCTGCATAGTAAGGATAAAGGCATAAATGATGTGAATAACTGCCAATGCTGCAAGACCTAATGATGCTACTACTGCGTACCAGTGAGCACCAAGGAATTCGCAAATCATGTTGTAGCCCTCTGCAGAAAATAAAGCTACAACATTCATTGACATGTGGAAAGTGAGGAACAAGATAAGGCAGAGGCCTGTTACAGACATGATTACCTTACGTCCAATTGAAGAATTAAATAACCACATAAGCTTTTGTTGTTAAGATATTTTTGTTAAGTTAAGATAAGTTTTACGTTAACTACACGTATTTCGGGGACAAAGATAATAAGAAAAAGCGAATTTTCAAAGAAAATAGACAAGAAATTCAAAAAAAAAGATTACTTTTGCACCAAAATTTATCAAAATGGAAAACTTTTCATATGATGTCATCGTTGTAGGAGGAGGGCATGCTGGATGCGAGGCTGCTCATGCTGCTGCATGTATGGGAGCTCATACATGCCTTATCACGATGGACATGAACAAGATTGCACAGATGTCGTGTAACCCTGCTGTCGGTGGCATTGCAAAAGGACAAATTGTTAGGGAAATTGATGCTCTTGGTGGAGGCATGGGAATAGTTACAGATTCAACAGCTATCCAATTCCGTATGCTCAACAAGAGCAAAGGTCCTGCAATGTGGAGTCCACGAGCTCAATGCGATAGAGAAAAGTTTATCTGGAAATGGCGGGAAATTCTCGATTCCACCGATAATTTAGATATTTGGCAGGACCAGGTTGAAGAGCTTATTGTAGAGACCAACTCTTCAGGTAATATACCATCAGTTTCTGGGGTGAAAACTATCTGGGGAAACATACTTCATGCTCCATGTGTAGTAATCACAGCAGGAACATTTTTAAATGGTATAATGCATGTTGGAAGGAAGATGATTTCAGGTGGACGATGTGCAGAACCTGCTGCATTACATCTTACGGAAAATATCAATTCACTTGGTATTAAGTCTGCACGCATGAAAACAGGCACACCTGTACGTATTGATAAACGTTCCATCCATTTTGAAGATACTACAGAGCAACCAGGAGAAGAAGTCGCAGGTCTTTTCAGTTTTCTTCAAAATTCATCTGAAAACCCAAAACAACCATATCTGGAGCAACTTTCATGCTGGTTACTTAATACAACCCCAGAATGTCACGAGATACTTAAATCAGGATTTGCTGACTCACCACTATACAATGGACAGATAAAATCCATAGGACCTCGTTACTGTCCTTCTATTGAAACAAAACTACATACTTTTCCCGATAAAGATCACCATCCACTCTTTTTGGAACCAGAAGGGACGAACACAAACGAAATGTATCTCAATGGTTTTTCGTCCTCTCTGCCTATGGAAATACAGCTGGAGGCTCTAAAAAAAATTCCTGCCCTGCGAGATATCAAAATCTATCGCCCAGGTTATGCAATAGAATATGATTTCTTTGATCCTACACAGCTTTATCATTCCCTGATGTCAAAGAAATGTAATGGATTGTTCTTTGCAGGACAGGTAAATGGCACAACAGGCTATGAGGAGGCAGCTGCACAAGGTATTATGGCAGGCATAAATGCCACTCTGTATGCTGGCAGGAATTCTGCTGACAAAGATTTCACCTCTTCTTTCACCCTCTCACGAGATGAAGCTTATATAGGTGTTCTCATTGACGACCTTGTGACAAAAGGAGTTGATGAACCTTATCGTATGTTTACATCCAGAGCTGAGTATCGTATTCTTTTACGACAAGATAATGCAGACTCAAGACTTACCGACAAAGCATATAAGATAGGTTTAGCAACTAAAGAGCGATATGATATATGGAAAACTAAACAAGAAAGAGTTGACCATATCATTTCATACTGTGACAACAAAAAAATAAAGGGAAAACTTGTAAGCGAGATTATCTCCAGGCCTGAGGTAGAATTAAATGAATTATACCCTACCCTACCCCACCTTTGCGATTACATTAATAAGATACCAGAGTTGGATAGAATGGAGGTAATAAAATCTGCTGAGACATACATAAAATATGCAGGGTATATAGAACGTGAAAAAGCTACTGCAGAAAAAATGCATAGACTTGAAAACATTCATATCCGCAATCATTTCAACTACGAAAATATACAAAGCCTTTCAACTGAGGCTCGCCAAAAACTGACATCTATAAACCCTGAAACATTAGCACAGGCTTCTCGTATCCCAGGAGTATCTCCATCAGACATCAATGTCCTATTGGTTTTGATGAAAAGATAAGATGTTTCACGGTGCTAAAAGCTTAGTAAAATCGGGCGTTCCACGCCCGTGAAACATAATATTTAAAATGTTTCACGATTTGTTTAACAGACTGTATATCAACACTTTAACAAACCATTGTTTCACGTGAAACATAAGAATGACGAGAGGTTGTCTTACCTCAAAAACATTGTGGCAGCAATGCCCGAAAAACCTGGTTCATATCAGTTTTATGACGTGAATGGGGTAATTATTTATGTGGGGAAAGCTAAGAATCTCAAGAGCAGGGTTAGCTCATACTTTCACACCGAGGTTGACAGATTTAAAACAAAAGTTCTGGTCTCAAAGATTTATAACATTTCCTATACTGTTGTGAATACAGAAGAGGATGCTTTGCTGCTTGAAAACTCTCTCATAAAGAAATATAACCCAAGATATAATGTTCTATTAAAAGACGGAAAGACTTATCCTTCAATATGTATTACTGGAGAGTATTTCCCACGTATATTTAAGACTAGAACAATAAACAAAAAATATGGCACATACTACGGACCATATTCTCACTTAGGGTCTATGTATGCTGTATTGGATTTAATAAAAAAATTGTATCGTCCCAGGACATGCAGATTCCCGATAACTAAGGAAGGTATCATAGCAGGGAAATACAAACCCTGTTTGGAATATCACATAAAAAATTGTGGGGCTCCATGCATAGGAAAACAAACGTGGGAGGATTACCAAAATAATATTTCCCAGGCACGAGAAATTTTAAAAGGCAATACTCAAGATATTATATCGCATATCAAAACAGACATGAATGTGGCTGCTGAGGAACTTCGTTTTGAGGATGCTGAAGGCTTTAAGAAACAGCTCTTATTAATAGAACAATTCTGTGCAAAGAGTGAGGTTGTTAGCAACACCATTACAAACGTTGATGTCTTCACTATAGATAATGAGAACTCCCCTACCCTATTCATTAATTATATGCATGTGAAGAATGGGGCAATAAACCAATCTTTTACTTACGAGTACAAACAAAAGTTAGACGAATCAGAAGAGGATCTTCTCGTTTCTGCTATTATAGAAATACGTGAAAGATTTCAATCAAAAGCAAAGGAGATTCTTGTACCATTCGAGATTAAATGGAATCTTCCAGAGACAACCTTTTTTGTACCACAGCGAGGAGACAAACACCATTTGATTGAACTATCCTATCTGAACTGCAGGCAATACAGGGTTGACAGACTGAAGCAAAGTGACAAGCTTAATCCTGAACAGAAATACACCCGTCTAATGAAGGATTTGCAACAGAAACTGGACCTGCCAAAGATTCCATATCATATTGAATTATTCGACAATTCCAATATATCTGGTTCAGATGCTGTTGCTGGATGTGTTGTATATAAAGGAATGAAAAAATCCACTAAGGATTATCGTAAGTACAACATCAAGACCGTTGAAGGTATGGATGACTATGCTTCTATGCAAGAAGTCGTAAGAAGAAGATATAGCAATAAAGACAATCCCCTACCCGACCTCATTATCTGTGATGGTGGAATCGGACAAATGCATTGCGTAGAGGAAGTTGTTACAAATGAGCTGGATTTATATATTCCTATAGCAGGACTTGCAAAGAATGACAAGCATAGAACTCAGGAATTACTCTTCTTAAAACCAGAAAATGACGAAAAGACCGAATGTATAACAATTCAATTGAAACCAGAAAGTGAACTGTTCAGATGCTTAACTCAGATGCAGGATGAGGTTCATAGATATGCTATATCTTTCCATAGGGATAAGCGTTCAAAACATGCTTTACATTCAGAATTAGACGATATCTCCGGCATTGGTCCCAAAACAAAGGAGATATTGCTTCAACATTTCAAGAGCATTAAAAGATTACAGGAAGCAATAAAAAACAACAACTATAATGAAATCATTTCATTGGTTGGAAAGACAAAAACAGAATTATTAATTAAACACTTTAAATAATATGAAAGAGTTGAAAGAAATAATTGCGAAAGCAAGTGAAAACGACACCCAAGATGTTAAGAGATTTCTATTCGGTTCCATCGAATATACAAGTCTGAAATGTACAGATAGTGAACAAAGCATTATCTCATTCGTAGACAAAGTAAACAAATGGGACGATGAAAGACCTGACTTACCTCATCCAGCAACAATTTGTGTTTATCCTTGCTATGCTGAGGTCGTAAAAGAATATCTTCAGGTAGAAGGTATAGAAATAGCATGTGTAAGCGGTAGTTTTCCAAGTTCTCAAACATTCCTGGAAGTAAAAACAATAGAAACTGCTTTAGCTATTAAAGATGGAGCTACAGAAATAGATATGGTCATGCCAGTAGGAAAATTTCTGAGTGGTGATGAGCAGAGTGTTACCGATGAAATCACCGAAATGAAGGCTGTTTGTGGGCCTGATGTTCCATTAAAGGTAATACTTGAAACAGGATGCCTGAAAACACCTGAGAACATACGAAAAGCATCTTTTCTAGCTATGAATGCAGGAGCAGATTATATTAAAACAAGTACAGGAAAAGAGAAGATATCTGCAACACCAGAAGCAGCATACATAATGTGCCAATGCATAAAGGAGTATTATGAAAAAGAAGGTAGAATGGTCGGATTTAAGCCTGCAGGAGGAATAAATTCTACAATGGATGCAATAATATATTATACTATTGTAAAAGAGGTCCTGGGCGAAAAATGGCTTAATAATCGATTATTCCGTCTGGGAACATCAAGATTAGCAGATATATTAATCGAAGAAATGGGATAATTTTACCTATCTCTTTCAATAGCATAATCGAGGTATGCGGTTAAAGCTTCTTTTAGGCTGGAATCGTGTACCTCTTTATTTATTAATTCTAATGCTTCTCCACGTATCTCCATCATCTTATCTTCTGCGTATTTTATTCCGCCCTGTTCCTTTGTAAATACGATTAAACGGGCAATTTCTTCAGGAGAAGCCTTACATGATTTTACATCCATAGCTATTTTTTTCATCTCACTATTATCAGAAGAAAGAATAGCATAAATAGCAGGCAAAGTTAACTTTCCCTCCAGCATATCATTTCCTGTGGGTTTGCCTATAGCACCTGAATCATAATAGTCGAAGATATCATCCCTAATCTGGAAAATCATGCCTATCTTTTGACCAAATAAACGTGCTTTTTCTACCGAATCTACCGATGCATTTACAGACATTGCACCCATAGAACTGGCAGCTTCAAACAATGCTGCTGTCTTTTTTCTTATTACCTCATAGTATGCTTGTTCAGAGATATCCTCCGAAACATTACTGGTGAGCTGAAGGATTTCTCCATCAGAAAGAGTCTGACCTAAAACAGAAAGCAGTTTAATTATCTCTATATCTTTACTGTTAGAAACATTAATAAGGGCAGTTGAAAGGATATAATCACCGACTAAAACGGCAATTTTATTGTCATATATAGCATTTACGGAGGCCTGACCACGACGTGTTGATGATTCGTCTACAATGTCATCATGGATAAGCGTGGCAGTATGTAACATCTCTAATCCTATACCAGCACGAAATGTTGTTTCATTAACTGTACCATATAGCTTTGCAGTTAATAGGAGCAACATAGGACGCATACCTTTTCCCTTACGCTGCTTAACATAATCTAAAGCCTGCTTTAAGATGCCTTCCTTGTGTTCCAGAGATGCATTATACATTGCGGTGAATTCATTCAATTCCACCTCAATAGGATGCTTTATTATGGATAAAAAATCTCTCATTTTCTATGATTGTGGATGCAAAGTTACTAAAAAAAAATGAAATGACAAAAAAACTCATTAATACTAATTTCTATTTCCTATTTTTTTATTAACTTTGCACACATCTACACTTTACGACATGAATAAATTATTCCTTATTGACGCATATGCAATTATATATCGAAGCTATTATGCTTTGATGAAATCGCCAAGAATCACCAGTAAAGGACTCAATACGAATGCTATTTATGGGTTCTGTTATACACTTCGTGACATCTTGGTAAAGGAGAAACCTACGCATATTGCTATAGCCTTTGATCATGGTAAGACATTCCGTCATGAGGTATTTCCTGAATATAAGGCTCAACGAGAGGAAACTCCAGAAGATATACGTCGTGCTATTCCTATTATCAAGGAAATACTGTCTGCAATGAATATGCCCATATTACAGGTTGACGGCTTTGAAGCAGATGACATAATAGGTACCGTTGCAAAGATTGCAGAAAGCGATGGAATGGACGTTTTCATGCTAACACCCGATAAGGATTATGCCCAGCTTGTGACAGACAAGATACACATCTTCAGACCACGACATGGTGGTGGTTACGAAAACATGGGTCCTGCAGAAGTGTGTGAGAAGTATGGTGTAGAGAACTCTGGACAAGTTATTGACCTTTTAGGCTTGATGGGTGACTCCAGCGATAACTACCAAGGATGTCCTGGGGTAGGGGAGAAGACAGCGGCAAAGCTTATCCAACAATTTGGCAGTATAGAGAAAATGCTCGAAAACACCGACCAAATTAAAGGTAAGATGCGCGAAAAGGTTGAAACAGCTGCAGATGACATACGTCTGTCAAAATATCTTGCTACAATACGTCAGGATGTTCCAATAAACACATCTTTGGAAGAGATGAAGATAAAACCTTTTGACATTCCAAAGTTGGAAACCATTTTTGAGGAGTTGGAATTCAAAACCTTTGCACAAAAATTTTTAGGAAAGAGTGTTGGGCAGGGTAGGAGAGAAGATGTGAACAAACCCTCAGAAATGCAAAAAACTGTTAACAGACAGTTGTCTCTCTTTGAAGAATTTGCGACCGAGGGGCCAGAAGAGCCCAAAATTTCCATTCTCAGCAATTCAGAACAGTCATCCAAGGATGTAAAACTAATTGAAAATGAGAATGATATGGAGTATTTTTGTGGTCTGATGGCCCACAACCGAAAGTTTGCTTTTAGCGTTGAAGGAAGCTCAAATAACGGTATTGAGGCAAAATTATGCTCTATTTCATTTGCAACAGACCAAAATACCATTTACCATCTTAAAATGACTTCATACGAGTCAGACAACGAATGGAAGAGAAACAAATTGCAGATGATTTTCTCTGACACAAGCTGTGAGAAGATTGTTCAAAATGCAAAATACGCCATTCAGGTATTGCAGAACAGTGGTATATATATAAAAGGTAATTTATGGGACACCATGATTGCCCACTATCTAAAAAATCCTGATCAGCATCACAATAGGGAATACATTGACACATTGTTTCACGTGGAACAACCAGCAAGGTTATTGGACTTGAAGTCAGAACTGGAGAGGGATTTAGAGGCTTCAGGAATGTTGCAACTCTTCAAAGAAGTTGAAATGCCTCTTGTACCTGTTTTGGCTGAAATGGAAAGCAATGGTGTTCGTATTGACACTAACATACTAAAAGAGGTTGAGAAGGAACTCACAAGCAGATTACTGCAGACAGAGACAGAAATATACCAGCTATCAGGTGAACAGTTCAATATCTCTTCACCAAAGCAGGTAGGTGACATCCTCTTTGGAAAACTACAGTTGATGGAGAAGCCCAAGAAGACAAAGACGGGGCAATATGTCACCAATGAAGAGATTCTCAATTCCCTGAAATCAAAGCATCCTATTGTTGAGAAGATTCTGGCTTATCGTGCTATGAAAAAACTCCTCAGCACATACATAGAGGTTCTTCCTACACTTGTAAATCCAAGAACGGGACACATTCACACAACATTCAACCAATGTGTTACTGCAACAGGACGTCTGTCTTCTTCTGATCCTAATCTTCAGAATATACCAGTCCGTACAGAAGATGGAAAAGAGATACGAAAGTGTTTCATTCCTGAACCTGGAGATGAACTGTTTTCTTGTGACTACAGCCAGGTAGAACTGCGTATTATGGCATCCTTATCAGGTGACAACAATATGATTGAGGCATTCATCCATGGACAGGATATTCATGCTGCTACCTCTGCCAAGATATTCCATAAACCGATAGAAGAAGTTACTAAGTTAGAACGCAGGAAAGCCAAGAGTGCCAACTTTGGTATCATATATGGTATAAGTGCATTTGGTCTTGCCCAAGATCTCAGCATAGACCGTAAGGAGGCAAAAGCTCTCATAGACGGATACTTTGAGAGTTTTCCTAAGGTGATGGACTTTATTGAGGAATGCAAGGCAAAAGTGAGGGAAACAGGGTATGCTGTTACCCTGATGGGAAGGCGTCGTTATCTGCCAGACATAAATTCCAATAATGGTACTGTTCGTGCCTTTGCTGAACGTAATGCTGTCAATGCGCCTATTCAGGGTTCTGCTGCTGATATCATGAAGGTGGCAATGGTACATATCTATCAACGTCTGAAAAGAGAAGGTCTTAAAACAAAAATGCTCTTACAGGTTCATGATGAACTTATCTTTTCTGTTCCTCAGGAAGAGAAGGGTAGGGTAGGGGCTATCGTTAAGGAAGAGATGGAGAATGCCTGCCATCTTGCTGTACCTCTTCTTGCAGAAGGAGGATGGGGTAAAAACTGGTTAGAGGCACACTAAGTGTAAGATACGATTATGATGAAAAAGATTTCTGTCATTCTTTATATTCTTTCCGTACTTCCTTTCCTGGCATATGCACAGGACTATAGTAAAATGTCACGCAGCCTACGACAGAAAGTACAGAAGTATGAGGCAACAAACTACTCCAGAAGTGCTGTACGTAAGCCTGTAAAATTCCCTACAGAAAAGACTGTCTGTGCTCTTATCAAGTGTAGTGGTAATATTGTTGAAGACTATTGTCTTAGCCATCAGGGTGACATTCATATCGTAAGAATGCCCCTTTCAAAGGTCATAGAGCTCTCCAACGACAGCAGGGTTGTCAGGATAGAGTCAGAGTCACGTGCTATGACATTAACCAATGACAGTTCTCGTGCTATCACAAATACTGATATCATCCACGAGGGTGGGGGAGAGTTGCCTTCTGCTTTCGATGGCACAGGAGTACTTGTGGGAGTACAGGACATATCGTTTGACTATAACCATCCTACCTTCCTTTCAAAGAAGGATAACCGCCTACGTATCCAACGTGTATGGGATATGCTTGACGGCATAGATACCCAGACAACCATTGACTACGGTACTGATTTTCCTTTAGGCAAACTTCTCAAGCCAGAAGAAATTGTTGCCAAGGATCACAGCGTTGACAGCTATCTGCATCATCATGGAACACATACGGCAGGAACAGCAGCAGGCAGTGGCTATAATACCCCATACAGCGGTATGGCACCAGAGGTTGACATCTACATGGTGAATAGCATTTTCAGCAATAACATAGAACTCGTCCCAAAAGAGCTGAAAGACAGCATTCTTGGTTATCCAATTGACCTTCTTGGCTTCCAAAGCATATTCAATTATGCTGACTCTGTTGGCAAGCCTTGTGTTATAAACTTTAGTGCTGGCTCATATGGTGACGTAACAGGAGAACATATATTATACAAAGAGTATATAGAAAAATTGCTCGGACCAGGAAAAATACTCGTTGCCTCAGCAGGTAATGAGGGAACCAGGGGATTTTTCATGTACAAAGAAGCTGACCAGGAGTCTGTAGGAGGATTGATGACGAGAACTTCATTAGAGGACCCTTTATTTCTTACCATCAGCAGCAATAAGATGCTTTCCTTTACGATAACTGATAAAAGCAAGCCGGCAGAAGAAGGTGTCTTTCATTTTAACCTCGAATATGACACTCTACAAATAGATACAATAGCTTCCCTTGACAGTCTAATTGTTTATTCTTACTGCAATGAAGATGAGTACAACCCAGGCAAGATTGGTTATGATTTTACCTTCATTGAAGGCAAGAAGAAATTCTCAGATCGCGACTATGAAATCAATATCTCAGGAGAGGATGCTGAAGCACGCATACATATACAGAATGGTAAGATAGAAGGTGCAAAATTAGGAGGAAACACCCTCTGTCCAGGAGAATATGACTGTGTCTTGTGCGTTGGTTCAACATCATGGAGAAAAACATATCAGGACATAGAAGGAAGAACCCAGACCAGCATCTATAGCAATGATGGCAAACGACCTTCTTACTCCTCTTGCGGACCTGCTCTGAGTGGTATCATAAAACCAGACGTCGTAGCACCTGGAGTAAATGTCATCTCTGCTTTTAACAGGACATATCAGGAGAGTCATCCTGAAGAATTAAGAAACAGAATAGTGTCCAAGTCAACATACAATGATAAAGACTACTACTGGATTACCAGTGATGGTACCTCTATGTCAACTCCTGTTGTAACAGGCATCGTGGCTCTATGGCTGCAGGCAAAGCCAGACCTTACCACTGAGGAGGTGAAAGATGTCATAGCCCATACAGCAAGACACTCTGACCCATCGCTGAGTTATCCCAATAACGAGTATGGATATGGAGAGATAGATGCTTACAAGGGACTGCTGTATATCCTGAATCTTACCAATGTGGAGGGACTGTCTACAGAACATATCGTAGAAGCTAAAGTACGTCCTTTGTCAAATGGTGATATCAGCATCTCAGTACCTGATTCTGACAATCCTGTAAAAGTACGTATATACAACACTAACGGCCAGTGTACCTTACAATGCGTCATACCAGCCCATACAACTGACTACAACGTCTCTTTCAGTGGATTAAAGGGCATCTATGCAGTACAAGTAGGCAACTATGGCTCAACACTCATTAGAATAGAATAAAAAAAAATATAAAGATTATGGCATTAAAATGTGGAATCGTAGGACTGCCCAATGTAGGCAAGTCAACTCTCTTTAACTGTTTATCGTCTGCAAAGGCACAAGCAGCAAACTTTCCTTTCTGTACAATAGAACCTAACGTAGGTGTTATAACTGTTCCTGATGACCGTCTTACCAATCTTGCAGAGATAGTTCATCCAGGACGCATAGTTCCTGCAACATGTGAAATAGTTGACATAGCAGGCTTGGTGAAAGGAGCCAGCAAGGGAGAGGGATTGGGAAACAAATTCCTTGGAAACATCCGTGAGACAGATGCTATCATTCATGTCCTCAGATGCTTTGAGGATGAGAATATCACCCATGTGGATGGTACTGTCAATCCTATTCGTGATAAGGAAATCATTGATACGGAACTGCAGCTAAAAGACCTTGAGACAATAGAAAGCCGTTATGCAAAGACCCAAAAAGTAGCCTCTGCAGGCAATAAAGACGCCAAGGTGGAGTTGGCAGTGCTTGAGGCTTATAAACAATGTCTGGAGCAGGGAAAAAATGCCAGAACGGTAGAATTTGACTCAAAAGAGGAACAGTTGGCAGCTAAGAATCTCTTCCTGCTTACCAGCAAACCAGTTCTTTACGTTTGTAATGTTGATGAATCAGCAGCAAAGGAAGGTAATGAGTGGACAAAGAAGGTTGAGGCCCTGGCAGCAGAAGAGGGTGCTGAGTGCATGATTATTGCTGCCAAGACAGAAGAAGACATTGCAGGCTTTGACAACTATGAGGACAAGCAGCTCTTCCTTGAGGAACTGGGTCTCGAAGAGAGTGGTGTCAACCGCCTCATCAAGAAGGCATATGCTCTTCTTAATCTCCAGACATTCATCACAGCAGGTGAGATGGAGGTAAAGGCATGGACATTCAAGAAGGGATGGAAGGCACCACAGTGTGCTGGTGTCATACATACTGACTTTGAGAAGGGCTTCATCCGTGCTGAGGTCATCAAATATGACGACTATATGCAATATAAGTCCGAGGCAGCCATCAAGGAAGCAGGAAAACTTGGCATCGAAGGCAAGGACTATGTAGTCCAAGATGGCGACATCATGCACTTCAGATTTAATGTGTAAATCAATTCATAATTCATAATGCATAATGCATAATTGGGCTAGCGCATGGATGAAAACAACGTCATAAAAGAGAAATCAAAGTCTTTTGCAATAAGGATAATAAACCTTTATAAGTACCTCACTATAAATGCATCGCAAAAGGAATATGTTTTATCTAAACAGGTATTGCGAAGTGGAACAAGCATAGGCGCTAATGTGAAAGAGGCACTACGAGGACAGAGTAAAGCAGATTTCAGAGCAAAAATGAATATCGCCTTGAAAGAAGCAAGTGAAACAGAATATTGGCTTGAACTGCTTAATGAAACAGAATATATCAGTAAAGAATCTTTTGACTCTATTATAAGTGACAATGTTGAGATAATAAAGATACTCACAACAATAGTCAAAAACTCGCAAGACGAATAATATTTATTTTTAATTATGAATTATGCATTATGAATTATGCATTGTATATCTCTTGGAATCCGGATACAATAATATTTAGTATTGGGCCTATTGCCATACGATGGTATTCCACATGCTGGCTCATAGGACTTCTTCTGGCATATCTGATAGTAAAATATCTGTACAGACAGCAGAAACTGCCAGACGAGAAGTTTGAACCCCTCTTTCTGTATTGCTTTATTGGAATACTGGTAGGAGCACGCTTGGGACATTGCCTCTTCTATGAACCAGGATACTTCCTGTCCAGTTGGACCCATTTCATCGAGATGCTGCTCCCTATAAGGCAGGATATATACGGACATTGGCATTTCACAGGCTATGAGGGCCTTGCCAGTCATGGAGGCACCATAGGCATCATTCTGGCTTTGCTGCTCTACAGCAAGAACCTGAAGGTGGGAATGTGGACAGTACTCGATACTATCTCCATCTCTGTTCCTGTCACAGCCTGCTTCATACGCCTTGGCAACCTCATGAACAGCGAGATAATAGGCAAGCCTACAGATGTGCCCTGGGCTTTCATCTTTGAAAGAATAGACATGCTGCCACGCCATCCAGGACAACTCTATGAAGCAATAGCATATGCCTGCTTCTTCTTTGTCCTCTGGTATTTCTACAAGAAAAAGCCTGCTTTGGTTGGCACATCCTTCTTCTTCGGCCTTGACATCTTCCTCATCTTCACCTTCCGCTTCTTCATAGAATATACCAAGGAAGTACAGGAAAGTTTTGAACAAGGCATGCTCTTCGACATGGGACAGATACTCTCAATCCCCTTCATCCTCATCGGAGGCTACTTCACATACAAAGGATGGAAGAAGGTGATAGAGGACAAAAATACAAACAAATAATAAATTGGGGTATGCTGTCATCGTTGTCATCGTCATCGGTTGGGGAGAATTTAATTCACAATTCATAATTCATAATTAAGATAAACTGCGCCTCCCTAAGACAAATTTTTGTTCCATGCCCATGAAAAAAATTTTTGTTCCCGACGGAAAAAATTTTTTCCTTAATGGGCGCAAAATCCAGAGCGGCAGGGGATTCTGTGCAGATAGGCCCCCTGTGTCATCAGATGTCAATCGATGACGATGACAGCGATGACAGTGGGGGTAATTTATTTTTGCAGAATGAGGGTTTTTTACAGAGCCATTATTATATATATATATATATAATAATGAATAAATATTTCTTTTAATTTTTTCTGATGGCTGAAATCTACATTTTCGTGTTTCGTCATCAATTTTCAAAATAAATAGGGGTAGGGTGTCATCGGTGTCATCGTCATCGTTTTTGTGTCAAAAAATGTTTTTATCTTGCATTTTTCATATCTTTTTCGTTCCTTTGTTTTTATCATCTGGATAAAACTGTTATGAGTGAGACAATATAAACTCCTCGATGTTTTGGGGAGTTATAACACTATAAGCTGCATCAGGGTATGCATTTGAAAATGAAAGAGGACATTTTACTTTTGATTTGTGCTCATTCCATTTAAACTCATAGGCATGAAGCTTTCCATCTTCTTCCTCTATATAGTCTATCTCACTCTGCTGCTGAGTACGCCAAAACCAACTCCGTGCAAAACTATCATTGTATGAAAGCATTTTCATGCGCTCAGATATACAAAAATTTTCCCATAAGGCACCTGCATCACTGCGACTTTCAACCTGACTCAGATTTCCTATGACAGCATTACGGATTCCAAGGTCCCAGAAATATATCTTACGACTAAACTTCAGTTCATTACGCAAATTTCTGCTAAAGCTACCCAAACGGAATATAACGTATGACTTTTCCAATATATCAATATAACGCTCCACTGTCTTAGGGTCTATACCTACAAGTTGGCTTATCTCATTATAACTTACCTGACTGCCTATTTGATATGCCAGAGCCTGTAATAAACTTGTCATCTTTTCAGGTTTTCCTATACCATCATACGAAAGTATATCGCGATAAAGATAACTGTCTGACAATTCTCGTAGAACAACACGCTCATTACCAGGACTGCAGACAACCTCAGGGTAATAGCCATAGACCATTCTGTGAGGAATGAGTCTTACCTCATCAAGAAGATTTGAATGGGAAACCATCTCACTGAAAGACACAGGGAACATACGAAATTCACGCTTTCTGCCAGTAAGAGGTTCATTCACCTTATTTGCAAGTTCAAATGAACTGCTACCAGTTGCTATGATTTGAACACCTTCTACCTGATCTGTCACTAATTTCATTCTTAATCCAATATCAGGAATACGCTGTGCCTCATCTATTACCAATATATGATGATTACCAAGTATTGTACGAATACGTGTTGAGGTTAATTGCGAAAAGAGTTGTTGAATGTCAAGTTCATCACCATTCATCCACATTACGTCAGTATTCCCATCAAGCAACTCTTTGAGAAGAGTAGATTTACCTACTTGACGAGCTCCCATAACGATAATAGCCTTTGAAGAGCCGAGCTGTGACTGTAATTTGTCTCGAAGAATTCTCTTAATCATAGCCTATACTATCTTATTTCGCTGCAAAATTAAGCAAAACATCTAACTTATCCAAATAAAAACTTAATATTTTGGGATTTAATTCCTAAAAAAACATAAGATTTTTGGATTTTGTTCCCAAAATCTTAATATTTTTGTGGATTTTATGCCCTTTCTTTTGGCCTCATCAAACTTACTTTGTACTCTGAATTGAAAATAAAATCCTATTTATTTGGGGTTTCGCTCATTTTTTCGTACCTTTGCGCGCACAATTGTTTTAAGTGATACTCCCACAAAAAATGGCGAAGAAAGAGTTAACCCCGATGATGCAGCAGTTCTTTGACCTCAAGGCTAAGCACCCTGAGGCTTTGTTGCTGTTTCGCTGTGGTGACTTCTACGAGACTTATTGTGAGGATGCTATAGAGGCATCACAGATACTGGGTATCACTCTTACAAGACGTAATAATGGTGCTTCACAAGGCGATGCAATGGCTGGGTTTCCACATCATGCGCTGGACACATACCTCCCAAAGCTGATAAGAGCGGGTAGGAGAGTGGCCATCTGTGACCAGTTGGAAGACCCAAAGCTGACAAAGAAGCTTGTAAAGCGTGGCATTACAGAGCTTGTTACCCCAGGTGTTGCCCTACAGGATAATGTACTGAACTACAAGGAGAATAACTTCTTGTGTGCCATTCATCATGGAAAGGTGGCCCTTGGTATTGCCCTCCTTGACATCTCCACAGGAGAATTTCTCTGCGACCAGGGAAACAGGGAGTATATCGACAAGATGCTGGCAAACTTTGCCCCAAAGGAGATTCTTGTTGAAAGAGGTAAGCTGAATTTTAACTCCAACTATTCCATCTTCAACCTCGATGACTGGGTGTTTACAGAACAGACAGCCATGCAAAAACTTACCAAACACTTTCATGTGAAGAATATGAAGGGTTTTGGTGTAGATGACCTGAAAGACGGTTTAATCGCTGCAGGAGCAATACTGCATTACCTTGAATACACCCAACATACACACATTGACCATATCACAAAGATACAGCGCATTGATGCTGACAAATTTGTGCGTCTGGATAACTTCACCATCAGAAACCTGGAACTCATAAGTCCCCTTCATGAAGGTGGAGTAACCCTTACAGATATCATAGATTACACCGTTTCCCCTATGGGAGCCAGAATGCTCAGAAGGTGGCTTGTCTTCCCACTTCGCGATGAAAAGGTGATAAATCATCGTCTTGATGCTGTAGATTACTTCTTTTGTCAGCCTGATTCACGTGATGCCATAGATGAAGAACTGCATCGCATAGGTGATATGGAACGTATAGTTTCAAAGGTTGCTACAGGCAGGGTTAACCCTCGTGAAATAATCCAGATAAGCAATGCCCTGACAGCCCTGAAGCCCATTAAGGTGATATGCTCGCAAAGCAATACTGATGTATTGAGAAACATCAGCGAGAAGCTGGATACCCTTGACGAACTGAAAAACATCATAGCCTCAACCATAGAGCCTGAACCACCTATACAGATAGGAAAGGGTTCTGTCATCAGAAAAGGTGTCAACAGTGAGCTTGATGAACTGAGGAGCATAGCCTACAGCGGCAAGGATTATCTCCTGCAGATGCAGCAAAGAGAGATAGAACGCACTGGTATAACTTCTTTGAAGATAGGCTATAACAACGTATTTGGATATTACCTTGAGGTTCGCAATACTTTTAAGGACAATGTGCCACAAGAGTGGATACGCAAGCAGACATTGGCAAATGCAGAGCGTTATATTACTGATGAGCTGAAAGCCTATGAAGAAAAGATTCTTGGGGCAGAAGAAAAGATTCTTGCCCTTGAGACAAGACTGTTCTTTGAACTGATACAAAGAGTACAGCAAAATATCACACAACTGCAGCAGGATGCCCACTATGTGGCAGAACTGGACTGTCTGCTGTCATTTACCAAGACATCCCTTGAACACCACTATGTACGTCCAATAATTGACGATTCCAACGTTCTGGAGATAAAGCAGGGCAGACATCCTGTTATTGAGGCAAATATGCCTGTAGGAGAAAAATATGTTCCTAACGACATTTCCCTGTATCCTCAAAGGCTTCCTGACAAACCTGTTTCGCAGATAATAATAATCACTGGTCCTAATATGGCTGGTAAATCGGCATTGCTAAGACAGACAGCCCTCATCGTACTGATGGCACAGATAGGCTGTTATGTCCCAGCTGATTCAGCACATATCGGTATGGTGGATAAGATATTTACCAGAGTAGGAGCATCTGACAGCCTCTCAACAGGCGAATCAACCTTCATGGTAGAGATGACTGAGGCTGCCAATATCCTCAACAATGTTACGGACAAGAGCCTTGTGCTGTTCGATGAGTTAGGAAGGGGCACCAGCACATACGATGGTATATCAATAGCATGGAGTATAGTAGAATATCTTCATGAACACAAGAATGTAAATGCCAGGACATTGTTTGCCACACACTATCATGAACTCAATGAAATGGCGAAAAATTACTCGCGCATAAAGAACTATAACGTTTCTGTGAAGGAGATAAACGGAAAGGTTATCTTCCTCAGAAAATTGGTAGAAGGTGGTTCTGAGCACTCTTTTGGTATTCATGTGGCCCAGATAGCAGGTATGCCACCAAGCATCGTAAAACGTGCCAATGAAATATTGAAGGCTTTAGAAAAAGAAGGTAACAGCGTTGGCAGTGCTTCAAGCAAGAAACTGGAAACCTTGGATGAGGTAGGCCAAAAGGGTGCCAATGGTGGTCAGCTGTCATTCTTCCAGCTTGATGACCCTGTCTTAGAGCAAGTAAGGGACGAAATAATCGGCATTGACATCAATAACCTCACTCCTTTGGAGGCATTAAATAAACTGTCGCAGATAAAGAAAATAATCAACGGATAAAACAAAAAATCATATACAAAAAATGGAGTATAACTTTAGAGATATCGAAAAGAGATGGTTCTCTTATTGGAAGGAGAACAACACCTACAAAGTTACGGAAGATTCTTCCAAGCAGAAGTTTTATGTCTTAAATATGTTCCCTTATCCATCAGGAGCTGGTCTTCATGTAGGACATCCTCTGGGCTATATAGCAAGTGATATTTATGCACGATATAAGCGTCTGCAGGGCTTTAATGTGCTCAATCCTATGGGATATGATGCCTACGGACTGCCTGCAGAGCAGTATGCCATCCAGACAGGACAGCATCCTGAAAAGACTACATTCCAGAATATTGACCGCTATAGAGAGCAGCTGGATAAGATTGGTTTCTCATTTGATTGGAGCCGTGAGGTACGCACTTGTGACCCTATATACTACAAATGGACACAGTGGGCTTTCCAGAAGATGTATAACAGCTACTATGATGAGGACCTGAAGAAGGCACAGCCTATCGAGAAACTCATTGAAAAGTTCAAGAAAGAAGGTAAGTGGCCAAGCGATGCTAAGGAGCAGTCAGAACTCCTTATGAACTATCGTATTGCCTTCATGGGTGAGACAATGGTAAACTGGTGTGCTGGTCTTGGTACTGTTCTTGCTAATGATGAGGTAGTAGATGGAGTATCTGTTCGTGGTGGCTTCCCTGTAGAGCAGAAGAAGATGCGCCAGTGGTGCCTTCGTGTAAGTGCTTATGCTCAGAGACTCCTTGATGGTCTGGAGACAATAGACTGGAGTGAATCAATAAAGGAAACCCAGAAAAACTGGATAGGACGCTCTGAAGGAACAGAAGTAGAGTTCAAAGTTGCCGATTCCAACGAGAGTTTTACTATCTTTACTACTCGTGCAGATACTATGTTTGGTGTTACATTCATGGTATTGGCTCCTGAATCAGAACTGGTAGAAAAACTCACTACTCCTGATCAAAAGGCAGAAGTTGACAAATATGTGGCATATGTGAAAGGTCGTACAGAACGTGAGAGAATGATTGACCATAAGGTAACAGGTGTCTTCTCTGGTTCTTATGCTATCAATCCATTCACAGGAGAGAAAAATCCTATTTGGATCAGTGAATACGTACTTGCAGGATATGGTACAGGAGCTATTATGGCTGTACCAGCTCACGACTCTCGTGACTATGCCTTTGCAAAACACTTCAACCTGCCTATCATCCCACTTATCGAGGGTGCTGACGTAAGTGAAGAGAGCTATGATGCAAAAGAGGGTATAGTAGCCAATTCTCCTGCAGAGGGAAAAAAATCAGTGGAATATGATGGTGAAGCCCTCAATTTGAACGGTAAAACCGTAAAAGAAGCTATTGCTGCCACAAAGGAATTCGTTGAAAAGCATAATATTGGTAGGGTAAAGGTGAACTATCGCCTTCGTGATGCTATCTTCTCACGTCAGAGATATTGGGGTGAGCCATTCCCTGTTTATTACAAGAATGGTGAACCTTGTATGATTCCTGAAGAATGTCTGCCAATAGAACTTCCTGAGGTAGAGAAATTCCTGCCAACAGAAACAGGCGAGCCACCACTCGGAAATGCCACAAAATGGGCTTGGGATGAAGCAAACAAGTGTATTGTTGAGAATTCTAAGATAGACAACAAGACTGTTTTCCCAATAGAACTCTATACAATGCCAGGATTTGCAGGCTCTTCTGCATATTATCTGCGCTATATGGACCCAAAGAATGAGAATGCTCTGGTAGATCCAGCAGTAGATAAATACTGGCAAAATGTTGACCTCTATGTTGGTGGTTCAGAGCATGCTACTGGTCACTTGATTTACTCAAGGTTCTGGAACAAATTCCTTTATGACCTGGGTGTTTCATGCAAAGAAGAGCCATTCCAGAAACTCATCAATCAGGGAATGATTCAGGGCCGTTCTAACTTTGTATATCGCATAAAAGACACAAATACCTTCGTTTCCATCGAGAAAAAAGATGAATATGACGTAACACCTATCCATGTAGATGTTAACATTGTAAGTGCTGATATTCTTGATGTTGAGGCTTTCAAGGCTTGGCGTCCTGAATATAATGATGCTAAGTTTATCTTGAACGATAACAATGAATACAAGTGCGGATGGGCTGTTGAAAAGATGTCAAAGTCTATGTTCAATGTTGTCAATCCTGACATGATAGTAGAGAAATATGGTGCTGACACACTTCGTCTCTATGAAATGTTCCTTGGTCCTGTAGAACAGTCAAAGCCTTGGGATACTAATGGTATTGACGGCTGTCACAGATTCCTCAAGAAACTGTGGGGACTCTTCTATGACAGAGAGGGTAACTGGTTGCCACAAGATGTTGCTCCTACACAGGAAGAAGAAAAGTCACTTCATAAGCTCATTAAGAAAGTTACAGGAGACATAGAGCAGTTCTCATACAACACAAGTATCTCAGCATTCATGATAGCAACAGGAGAACTGCAGAAATGCCGTTCTAAGGCTGTTTTGGAACAGCTGGTAACACTTATTGCACCATTTGCACCATTTATTGCAGAAGAGCTATATCATGCTCTTGGTAACAATACATCTGTCTGTGATGCCAAATGGCCTGCTTTCGATGAATCTAAGACAAAGGATTCTGAGATAACAATGCCTGTTCAGTTCTGTGGTAAGACACGCTTTACTATGCAGATACCTGCAGATGCTTCACGTGAGGAAGTTGAAAAACTTGCTCTTGCTGACGAACGTACTGCAAAATATACAGAAGGAAAGCAGATTATTAAGACAATCGTTGTACCAGGTAGAATCATTAATATTGTTATAAAATAACACATGCGCATCCTTGTAATACGCTTCTCTGCCCTAGGAGATGTTGCTATGCTGTCACCTGTACTTAAACAGGTAGCTGCTGACAACATAAATAATGAATACATAATTCTCTCAAAACCCATATATGAACCTTTGTTCGATGGGGTAGGAGAGAATGTGTCTTTCATAGGAGCAGATATTAAGAAAGTATACAAAGGATTGCCTGGTATTTACAGACTTTTCAAAGAACTCAAAAAGCTTGGTTTTGACTACATTATTGATGAACATGATGTTCTTCGTACCAAAGTATTGAGATTTCTTTTTAAGATTCATGGATATAAGGTACGTAAGATAAATAAACATCGTGAATTACGTAAACTTATAACTGCTCCTCCACCAAAGAAGGTTCTTAAACAGCTTCCCACGTCTTTTGAAAACTATTTTGAAGCATTAAACATATGAATATAGGTATAGCCCCTTTTGCTGCTCACAAAGGAAAGATATATCCTCTCGACAGGATGGAGAAGGTTATTCAGTTGCTTAAAGAAAAACAGCCGGATTGCCATATATACCTTTTTTGTGGAAAGGGAGAAGAGTTGGAACTGATGCAGCAATGGGCTGAAAAATACGATTTAATCGTTGCTACTGGTGAAGGAATTCGTGCTGACTTGGAAAAAATGAAAAAGCTTGATGTCATGATTTCTATGGATTCAGGAAACATGCATCTTGCCAGTATCGTCGGATTGAGAGTTATCAGCATATGGGGAGCAACACATCCCTATGCAGGATTTTTAGGATGGGGACAGAAAATGGAAGACTGTATCCAGAAAGACCTTCCATGCAGACCTTGCTCCATATACGGAAACAAGCCATGCCTTAGAGGAGACATGGCTTGTATGGATATCGAACCTGAAGAAATTATTTCCCGTATAATACAGGATTAGTAGAAGGATCGTTATACATTTTCATCTGACGATATACCTTCATATATTTACGTCCTGCTTCTATATCTTCCAATAATTGGTCTATTGCCAAAGACAAGTCTTTCTGTTGTTCCAGCAATATAGCCAACTTACCCCTACATGTTGCTAAATGGTCCTCAGACGTGTCTGTACGCTTTGTCTGCTCCTCCATGTGGTAAATCTTCAAGGCAAGTATAGAAAGTCTGTCTATGGCCCATGCAGGAGATTCTGTATTGATGGTAGCATCAGGAAGTATCTTCACATCTTTATATTTTGTCCTGAAATAGGTATCTATATCCTCTACCATATCAGTACGATCCTGATTTGACTTATCTATTCTGCGCTTTAATACAAGAGCCTCAGATGGGTCTATGTCCGGATCACGTATAATATCTTCAAAATGCCATTGTACTGTGTCTATCCAGCATTTATGATACAGGATACCTTCAATAGAATCCTCTTTGTATGGATTTGATATTACAGTATCTATATTATCATGAATGTGATAATCATTAATAGCTTGATTAAAGATTTTATTTGCTGAAGATGTAAATTTTTCCACGTCTTTATTATTTTATTATATTATATATAGAATGATTAAATTTTAAAGAATAGAAAGAATAGTGTGTTGATAAGTTTATAAGTATCGTAATTGTATGATATTCAATATATATTACTTTTGATAATTGTTTTATAATTTACAGTATATGATGTTTATAAGTTTGTGGATATCTCAATATGGTAAAATTATGTTGGATAAATTATGCTTTTTCATATGTTATTATAAAGTTATCCACACTGTTATCCACACAAATCTGCAAATAAAAAAACCACGGCGTGGAAGCCGTGGTCTATATCTGCTTCTTATAGAAGATTAAAGCAGTGAAGAGCTTGCCTTCCACTTAGCAACCTTCTTTGCTGGAATCTTGATAGCTTCACCTGTAGCAGGATTCTTACCTGTACGAGCAGCACGCTTCTGAACGCTGAATGTTCCGAAACCGATGAGCTGAACTGAATCACCCTTCTTGAGAGCACCCTGGATAGCGTCGAGGGCTGCGTCAAGAGCTTCCTTACTAGCTGCCTGAGAAAGACCAGCTTTTTCTGCAATCTTCTTTACGAGATCTGTCTTGTTCATAATACTGTGAATTATTTAAATTAGTAAAATAAAAAAAGAAAAAAACTTCTGCATGCAAAGTTATGACATAAAATTTGAAAATGCAAGAAAAATCGAAAAAAAATGACGATATTTTCCCAAAAATACCAAAAAAAAACAATTTAAGGATAATTTTTGGTAGCAAACTCCCGTATTTTCAAGTAAAAATTAGTACTTTTGCATGCAAATATGAGAAATATCCCTAACATAACGAAAAATCTGCTTATTATTAACATCATTTGCTATATGGCAAAATTGGTGTTATCTGGCAGAATAAATTTTGATAATGTATTTGGACTTCACTTCTTTTTAGCTGAAGATTTTCATCTACATCAATTGCTGACATATATGTTCATGCATGCCAGTTTCACGCATCTGTTCTTTAATATGTTTGCACTCTGGATGTTTGGTGGAACAGTAGAACGTACTTTTGGTGAGAAGAGATTCCTTATATATTATATAGTATGTGGACTGGGTGCAGCATTATGTCAGGAACTTTCACAATTTGTGCAGATATATGCAATGCTTCCGCCAGAGGCAACAATTGGGGAAATGTTCCATTTAGGTTATGCTGACAGGGTGGCCCTCAATGCATTTACAACTGTTGGAGCCTCTGGTTGTGTCTATGGTATATTGCTTGCTTTTGGTATGTCTTATCCGGAAGAGAGAATTTTTATATTCCCATTGCCAGTACCAATTAAGGCCAAGTGGTTTGTAATAGGTTATGCTGCCATAGAGTTGTGGTCTGCATTATCTTCACGAGGAGATGGTGTTGCACATGTTGCACATCTCGGAGGAATGTTATTCGGATATTTCCTGATAAAGATTTGGCGTAAGACTAGTGATACCTTCAATGGCTGGGATGGGTATGAAATTCGCTAAATTACCATTCATAATTCTTATAATACTGAATTTATTATCTGTGGTGGGAATGCTCATCACAGGTTATTCTTATATTCTTTCACCGATAAATTGGCCATATTTGTCGATGATGGGATATGTTTTTCCTGCATTCCTGTTTGTAAATGGATTTTTTCTTGTATTATGGGTATTTGTGAAATGGAAATATCTTTTCATACCTGTTTTTGGTTTTATTGCTACATACCAACCCCTTAGTCTGTATTGTCCGTTTTTTACGTCTTCATCAGTTGATGAGGCAGATTACTCATCGCAAACAAAACTGACGATTTTATCGTACAATACATGTGATTGGGGAAAATATGATAAAACAGAAGAAAATGGCAAGGAAAATACAATAGAATATATTGCAAGCCAAAAGCCTGATATAGTATGTCTTCAGGAAAGTCCTTTGGATAATAAGACAATGGAGATAATAAAGGATTACATGCCTGAAATGAAGTATTATACTTCCATTAGAAATAATAATGATAAACATGGGGTAATACTATCATTTCTTTCAAAATATCCCATAAATAAAGAGCAAAATCTGGAAATTCCCAGCGAGTCGAATGCTGCAGGAGCCATATGGGTTGATGTTAATGGAAAAAAGTTGCTTGTTGTAAACTGCCACCTTGAAACCCAGTCGCTTTCTGTAGGAGAAAAGGAAAGATTCTCTCGTCTTATGCATGATGTGACAAAGGGAGATATGGAAAGAGACAGTATGAAAACAGGATCCATATACTATTTGAAGAAACTGTCTGCATCAGCACAAAAAAGGGCTCCACAAGCTGAGAAGGTAGCAGAATTTATAAAGGAAAATTCAGTGGTCTCAGCAATAGTTTGTGGCGATTTCAACGATATTCCTTTGTCATATACTCATCATATTATTTCTGATGGACTGACAGATTGCTACCAAGAAAGGGGTAGGGGATTTGGTTTCTCTTATTGCCATAATGCTATGAGAGTCCGCATAGATTATATATTGTGTACTCCTGATATCAATCCTATAAAATGTTGGGTTGATGATGAAATAAAATTATCAGATCATTACCCTATAATATCTTATTGTTTACTTGAAAATAAGGAGAAGAAATAAAAAAAATCCGTTTTTGTTTGGTGAATTGTATGTTAAATATTACCTTTGCAAGCAGAATATATTTTTAAATATTTTAAAATGGAACCTAATAATGCTATTTATGATGCTCGGCAACTGGGTACTCCTCGTATGATTATACTTGGTGTTCAGCATCTGTTTGCCATGTTTGGCGCAACAGTCCTTGTACCGCTTATTACTGGTTTGGACGTTTCTGTAACACTTCTTTTTGCAGGTATAGGAACTTTGATGTTTCACTTTATTTCAAAATGGAATGTTCCTGCTTTCCTTGGTTCTTCCTTTGCTTTTCTTGGTGGTTATGCCTCTGTAAAAGAGATGGGAATGTCGCAGGGCCTTTCTGAGACTCTTGCTTTGGATTATGCCTGTCTTGGTGTTGCTTGTGCTGGCCTTATGTATTTTATTATGGCAGCACTCATAAAATTTTTCGGAGTACAGAAAATACTTCATTATTTCCCTCCAGTAGTGACTGGTCCTATCGTAATAGCAATTGGTTTGGTTTTGTCTGGTTCTGCTATTGCTAACTGTCAGACAAATTGGTTGCTGGCTATAATCGCCATAATAACTGTTATTACATCCTCGATATGGGGTAAGGGAATTATCAGGATAATCCCAGTTCTTCTCGGTGTAATCGTGTCTTATGTGATAGCAGCATGTCTAGGAGAGGTTGATTTCAAACCTCTTAGCGAAGCAGCATGGGTTGGTTTTCCTATAGATATGAATCGTACTGTTTTCGCTGTTTTTGAAGATGGAAATACCACTCTCATGCTTTCAACAATTCTTGCTGTTATGCCTATCGCATTTGCTACCATAATGGAGCACATCGGAGATATGTGTGCCATAGGTTCAACAGTAGGTAAGGATTTTCTGTCTAATCCGGGCTTGCATCGCACACTTACTGGTGATGGTCTGGCAACAGCATTGGCTTCTGTATTCGGAGCACCTGCAAATACTACATATGGTGAAAACACTGGTGTCCTGAACCTTACGAAGGTTTTTGATCCAAAGGTGATACGCATAGCAGCATGTCTGGCTATCATCCTTGCTTTCTGTCCTAAGTTTGCTTGTCTGGTGCAGTTGATGCCAGCAGCTACAATAGGTGGTGTCAGCCTTATACTTTATGGAATGATATCAGCTGTGGGTGTGAGAAACCTTGTTGAGGAGAAGGTTGACCTGAAGAGTTCACGAAATGTCTTCGTAGCAGCATTGATACTGGTACTTGCCATTGGTGTGAAGTATGGTGCTAATGACGATATCGCTATCGGTCCTGTTCATCTCTCAGGACTTGCCATAGCTGCTATCGTAGGTATTTTCCTTAATGCCATAATGCCTGTCAAACTTGGTATGAAGGTTAAATCGTTTAAAGGAAAGGAGAAAGACTAATGAAAGTTGTAAATCTTGGAGCCAGCAACTCTATCATAAATCAGTTTGTTGCAGAGTTGCGTGATGTTAATATCCAGAAAGACCGTATGCGCTTCCGCAATAATGTCAGGCGCATAGGCAACCTGATGGCATATGAGATAAGCAAAACCCTGAAATATAAGGAGACGGATGTTGTTACACCTTTGGC
>CADCAX010000002.1 GCA_902799455.1 uncultured Prevotellaceae bacterium | reverse complement strand
GCAAGTTCATTTTCATGAATACCCCGACAGTGAGTCCTACAACTAACCCTGCCAACGACTCCGGTGTAGATGAATACTGGATGGATGACGAACAGGAAGGTGATGAATAATCAGATGAAATAATCCGCAAGGATTGAGAAAATACTCCGCACTTTATTTCTATAGAGTGCGGATTTTTTGTGCCCCTAGATGCCATAGGGACAGGTGTGTGACATAAGATGTATGATGTAAGATGGCTGATGTAAGGGGCTTGATATCGATAATACTACGATAATGCTACGATAACGCTACGATAACGCTACGCAGTTGACAGGTGAGAGGTGACAATTGACAGGTGAATGCCCCTTCCTTCGACCTTTCTTCTCCCTTCCTTCGACCTTCGAACGACCTTGAACAATCACAACGGTGTTCTGTTGAGGATGGAGCGACCGAGGGTTACTTCGTCGGTATATTGCAGCTCGTCGCCTACGTTGATGCCTCGGGCGATGACGCTGAGTTTTACGTCTGGAAATTCACGCAGCTTTCTGGAGATATAGAAATTGGTAGTATCTCCCTCCATAGTACTTGCGAGGGCGAAGATGATTTCTTTTACCGGTTGCTCGCCACTGGTGCTGTCATATCCGTTTCTGACTCGGGCTATCAACGACTCTATCTCGAGATTGCCTGGCCCGATGCCGTCCATAGGTGATATGATGCCTCCCAAGACGTGATAGAGTCCCTTATATTGCATAGTCCTCTCGATGGCGAGTACATCCTGAATGTTCTCTACCACGCATATCACAGAGTCGTCTCTGGTCTTGTCGGCACAGATGGGGCACAGCTCGCTGTCGGAGATGTTGTGACACTTCTTGCAGTATTTCACCTCACGCTTAAGTATGGTCAGGGCATCGGCAAAAGCTGTCACGTCGGCCTCTTCCTGACGCAGCATATGCAGCACCAGACGCAGGGCAGTCTTGCGACCTATTCCGGGAAGCTTCGCAAACTGATCTATTGCATTATCGAGAAGAACGTTAGGCAATTTTGAATTAAGAATTTTGAATTATGAATTGTGAATTAAGAGGTGAGAGGTTTATTTGGATGAAGGTTTATGGATGAAAGATGAAGGATTGTTTGTGGGAGTAGTCAGTATTAAACTTTCCTCCTTCTTCCTTTCACCCTTCTTCCTTAGACTTTTGTTCTTAAATCTTAAATGATTTCACCGCTCTGTCCATTTCGCGTTTGTCCTGCTTGAGCTTGAGGGTTTCGCGTTTGTCGAATTCTTTCTTACCTCGGCAGAGGGCAATGTCGAGTTTTGCACGTCCCTTATCATCGATGAAAAGCAGGGTGGGGACGATGGTGAATCCAACGGCCTTAGTGTCTTCCTTCAGGTGGCGTATCTCTCTCTTGTTGAGCAGCAGCTTGCGGTCTCTGCGGGCTTCGTGGTTGTTGTACGAGCCATAGAAATAGGGACTGATATTCATGCCCTTTACCCATATCTCATCGTTATGGATATAGCAGAAGGTATCCACCAAAGACGCTTTACCCATGCGGATACTCTTTATCTCGGTACCCGTCAATACAATGCCGGCAGTATATGTGTCCACAAAATGGTAGTCGAAAGCTGCCTTCTTATTCTTTATCTGTACTGGACTTTTCTTGCGTAAAAGTTCCTGTTCTTTGTTCATTCTACTTTAATATTTGCTGCAAAATTACGAAAAATTCTTTATATATAACAAAAAAGGTGTTATAAAATTTGTGATTTTACATAAATTTATGTACCTTTGCGCTCAGATGGACTAAAGTGAATACTTGATTCCAGAACATATATTTTATTTAATTTTCAAAAATAAAAACATTATGATTTACACAAAGGAAATCAACGACATGTGCGTCGTTGCAAAAGGTCCTAACCACGGTCCTGCTCCAATTCCAGAAGAGGGAAAGTGGATTCAGGCCAAGGAGATTAAGGACATCTCTGGTATGACCCACGGCATTGGTTGGTGTGCTCCACAGCAGGGTTGCTGTAAGCTCTCTCTCAATGTTAAGGATGGCGTTATCGAAGAAGCTCTCGTTGAGACAATCGGTTGCTCAGGTATGACACACTCAGCAGCTATGGCAAGTGAGATTCTTCCTGGTAAGACAATTCTTGAGGCTCTCAATACCGACTTGGTATGTGATGCTATCAATACAGCAATGCGTGAGCTCTTCCTCCAGATTGTTTACGGTCGTACACAGTCTGCATTCTCTGAGGGCGGTCTGGCTATCGGTGCTGGTCTTGAAGACCTCGGTAAGGGCCTTGTTTCTCAGTGTGGTACACTCTATGGCACAAAGGCTAAGGGCACACGTTACCTCCAGCTCACAGAGGGCTATATTACAAAGCAGTTCCTCGATGAGGATAATGAGGTTTGTGGTTATGAGTTCGTTCATATGGGTAAGTTCATGGATGCTGTCAAGAAGGGCATGGATGCCAATGAGGCACTCAAATCTGTTACTGGCACATACGGACGTACAAAGCCTGAGCAGGGAGCAGTTAAATTTATTGACCCACGTAAAAATTAATAGGAGGAAATTATTATGATTCGCGAAGTAAAATTTGAGTCACAAGATCGTCGTATCAAGCAGATACTTGCTGCTCTGAACGAGAATGGTATTTCTTCTATTGAGGAAGCAAACGAAATATGTGAGAAGGCAGGTCTCGATCCTTACAAGACATGTGAGGAGACACAGATGATCTGTTTCGAGAACGCTAAGTGGGCTTATGTAGTAGGTTCTGCTATCGCTCTGAAGAAGGGCTGCAAGACAGCTGCTGAGGCTGCTGAGGCAATCGGTATCGGTCTGCAGGCATTCTGCATCCCTGGTTCTGTTGCTGACGACCGTAAGGTAGGTATCGGCCACGGTAACCTTGCTGCACGTCTGCTCCGTGAGGAGACAGAGTGTTTCGCATTCCTCGCTGGTCACGAGTCTTTCGCTGCTGCTGAGGGTGCTATCAAGATTGCTGAGATGGCAAACAAGGTACGTCAGAAGCCTCTCCGTGTCATCCTGAACGGTCTGGGCAAGGACGCTGCTATGATTATCTCACGTATCAACGGTTTCACATACGTACAGACACAGTTCGACTACTTCACTGGAGAACTGAAGGTTGTTAAGACAAAGTCTTACTCTGACGGCCCACGTGCTAAGGTGAACTGCTATGGCGCTGACGACGTTCGTGAGGGCGTAGCAATTCTGTGGAAGGAGAACGTTGACGTTTCTATCACAGGTAACTCTACCAACCCAACACGTTTCCAGCATCCGGTAGCTGGTACATACAAGAAGGAGCGCGTACTTGCTGGTAAGCCATACTTCTCAGTAGCATCAGGTGGCGGTACAGGTCGTACTCTGCACCCAGACAACATGGCTGCTGGTCCTGCAAGCTATGGTATGACAGATACTCTCGGACGTATGCACTCTGACGCACAGTTCGCTGGTTCTTCTTCAGTTCCTGCACACGTTGAGATGATGGGCTTCCTCGGTATTGGTAACAACCCAATGGTAGGATGTACAGTAGCATGTGCCGTAAACGTAGCACTTGCCCTGAACAAGTAAACAATAACAACATCAATAAAAAAGCCGACTTCCGATTTGGAAGCCGGTTTTTTTTATAACTCTTAACTCTAAACTTTTAACTCTTAACTAAAAGGTACGTTCCTGCAACCTGTAGAATCAGTCCGGGCCAGCCGATGGCGAAGTCTGCTATGGTAGCGGCGATGCCACCTGTGAGGGCAAGCTCTCCAAGACCTCCCAGAAGTTCTGCCATAAGAACGACACCTACGAGAATGGGTAGGGTAGCCTTGCGATAGTATTGTGCTGCAAGACCTGCTACGAGAGCAAGGATGATGAGCTTAACTGTCATCACCTGCAGTATGCCCCATGCCGGCATTCCTGTGGCATAATGGTTTACCAATGGGGAAAGAGCGGCAGCTATAAGGGCTGGCTTCCAGCCAAACTTATATGCTCCAACCATAATGACGAGAGATAATGGGGCAAGCATCACTCCACCTTGTGGAATGAGATGACACAACTGTGGCAACACAAGGTTGCAGAGAATGAAGACTGCGGACCAAAGGTAGGTGCGAGTTTCGTTGAAAGCTAGAGTGAACATTGGGTGAAAGTTTAGAGGATGAAAGATGAAGGTCAAAGGCCAAAAGTGTCGCTAACCCTTAACCTTTAACCATTAACCATATAACCATTTATAGTCCCAGAGACTTCTTAATGTCAGCGATGCGGGCATCGGCCTTTGCATTTGCTGCTTCGTAGTTGCCGTCAAAGTCAGGCACTGGTACCTCACAATAGAACTTTATCTTGGGCTCTGTGCCAGAAGGACGAACAGAAATCTTCATACCATCTTCTGTGAACCACTGCAGCACATTTGCTGTTGTTGGCATATCGAGGGCAGATTCCTTGCCGTCTGCATACTGCTTGAGGCTCTTGTAGTCCTTGACACATACTACCTTGCTGCCTGCTATCTCTGATGGTGGGCAAGCACGGAAGTCTTCCATCATCTTCTTTATCTCGTCAGCACCACTCTTACCTGGCTTGGTAACACTGACAGCTGCTTCCTTCTGGAATCCGTATTCCTTATATATATCAAGGAGCAGGTCATAGAGGGTCTTGCCCTGGTCTTTTGCCCAAGCTGCAATCTCGCAGATGAGACAGATAGAAGCAGGAGCGTCCTTATCGCGTACCTTATCGTATGGCAGATAGCCGAAGGACTCCTCACCACCACCGATGTACTTACGCTTGCCTTCGTTGACGCGGATGCGGTATGCTATCCACTTGAAGCCTGTATATTCGTCGAAGCACTCTACACCATTAGCACGTGCTATCTTTGCGATGAGCTCAGAGGTTACGATGGTCTTCACCATGAAGTCTGAAGGATTGAGCTGGCCGAGGGCTTTCTTGTTCTTGATGGTGTACCAATAGAACATGCATGCTGTCTGGTTACCATTGAGTATCTGCCACTCACCCTTGTCGTTACGACATACTATAGCGAGGCGGTCAGCATCAGGGTCGGTAGCTACTACGAGGTCGGCATTGAGCTTAGTGCCGAGTTTCATACCAAGTGTCATTGCCTCAGCATTCTCTGGGTTCGGAGAAACAACAGTTGGGAAGTCACCGTCGACAACCATCTGCTCTGGTACTACATTGATGTTCTGGAAGCCCCAAGAACGCAGACATAATGGTACGAGAACACGTCCTGTGCCATGCATAGCAGAATAGACGATGTTGAGGTCCTTGTTGCGAAGGATGACATCCTGATCTACCATACCTTCCTTAACGGCGCACATGTAGTCATAGTCCATCTCGCCGCCAATGATATGGAGGAGGTCTGGATTGAGGTCCCACTTAACGTCTTCTATCTTTACCTTCTTTACCTCTTCCACGATGCCAACATCATGTGGCTGCAACACCTGTGAACCGTCTTCCCAGTATGCCTTGTAGCCATTGTACTCACGAGGGTTGTGAGATGCTGTTACATTAACACCACACTGTGCTCCGAGCTGACGGATAGCGAAAGAGATTTCTGGGGTAGGACGCAGGCTCTCGAAAAGATATGCCTTAATGCCGTTGGCAGTAAAGATGGCTGCTACTGTCTCTGCAAACATACGTCCGTTATTACGGCAGTCGTGTCCGATGACAGCAGCGAGGTCTTTCTTACCAGGGAAGGCCTTCAATACGTAGTTGGCAAAACCTTGGGTTGCCATACCTACGATATATTTGTTCATGCGATTGGTACCAGCTCCCATGATGCCACGCAGACCACCAGTACCAAACTCCAGCAGCTGATAGAAGGCGTCAATGAGGTCGGTAGGATCGCTGTTGTCCAACATTGCCTGTACTTCCTTACGGGTTTCTTCGTCAAAAGATGGGGACAGCCACTCTTGTGCCTTCTGGCGACACTGGGCTATCAAAGCTTCATTGTTTTCCATTGTCTTTCGTATGTGTTTAGGTTTAAAAATATTTTACACGCTGTCTGCAAAGTTATGAAAAAAAATGATAGAAACCTAATTTGCGTGTAATTTTTTTATAATTTTTTTTATTTACCTTGTGGAATTATACTTTTTTGTTATTTTTGCACGACAGATGAAGACGGAATTAATCCTGGTAGGTAAGACCACAGACAAGCATCTTCAGGTCGGCATTGAGGACTATGTCGGTCGCATAGGGCATTATATGCCTTTTGCACTTACGGTCATTCCAGAGCTGAAGAATACGAAATCGCTCTCCGAGGACCAGCAGAAGACATTGGAGGGGGAGGCGATACTGAAGCTGTTGCAGCCCTCGGACACACTGGTGATTCTCGATGAGAAGGGTAGGGAATACCGCTCTGTGGAGTTCGCCTCGTGGCTGGCAAAGCGTCAGCAGACAGCACGCCGTCTGATATTCCTCATCGGAGGTCCCTATGGCTTTTCGGATGCTATCTATGAAAGGGCTAACGAGAAGATATCGCTCTCGAAGATGACATTCTCACACCAATTGGTGAGACTGATTTTTGCGGAGCAGCTATACCGAGCATGTACTATTAACAAAAACGAACCATACCATCATGAGTAAAAAACTATTACTTCTAGCTATTCTATTTTCAATTGTCAATTTTCAATTGTCAATAATCCACGCACAAGACACTACATCGCCTGGCGC
The DNA here is from genome assembly GCA_902799455.1 of uncultured Prevotellaceae bacterium. Taxonomy (GTDB): domain Bacteria; phylum Bacteroidota; class Bacteroidia; order Bacteroidales; family Bacteroidaceae; genus Prevotella. The sequence continues at coordinate 44,373 of CADCAX010000002.1, read as the reverse complement.
ACGCTGGTGGTGGCTGGGAAGTGCTGTCGATAAGGAAAACCTTCGCTGGAACATGGAACAGTATGCCAGTCACGGTATCGGAGCACTGGAGATTACTCCGCTGTATGGTGTGAAAGGAAATGAAACCAACAATATAGAGTATCTCTCTCCAAAGTGGATGGAGATGCTGAAGTATGTGGAGGATGAGGGACGTCGTTTGGGTATCCAGGTAGATATGAATAATGGTACAGGATGGCCCTTTGGCGGTCCTACGACACCTATTGAGGAGGCAGCCTGCAAGGCGTTGGTGATAGATACCATAGTGACGAAGGCTGACTATGACAAGGGTATCGACTTCGTTCGTGTGATAGCCCTTTATATCAGTCGCACCCGTCAGCAGGTAAAACGTGCTGCTCCTGGTGGACAGGGATATGTGATAGACCATTTTGACAAGGATGCCGTAAAGCATTATCTGGAAAAGTTTGACAAAGCCTTCAACGAGACAAATACTCCTTGGCCAAATACTATCTTTAATGATTCGTATGAGGTGTATGGTGCTGACTGGACCCCTACCTTGCCAGCAGAATTTGAGAAGCGTCGTGGATATTCACTTAAGGAGAATATCAACAAACTGGTGGACAGAGATCCACAGGTGGTGAGTGACTATAGAGAGACTCTTTCGGATATGCTGCTGGATAACTTCACAAAGCAATGGGTGGCATGGGCACATAACCACGGCATGAAGGTAAGAAATCAGGCGCATGGTTCGCCAGCAAACCTGTTAGACCTGTATGCTGCTGTGGATATACCAGAGATAGAGGGCTTCGGACTTTCGGAATTTGGTATCAAGGGATTGCGCGTAGATCCTGGTATGACGAAACTGAATGACTCCGACTACTCTATGTTCAAATATGCCCCATCTGCAGCCCACGTGAGTGGTAAGAACCTCGTATCATCAGAGACCTTCACTTGGCTGACAGAGCATTTCCGCACCTCACTGTCACAGATGAAGCCGGACCTCGACCTGATGTTCTGTGCAGGTGTGAACAGAATGTTCTTCCACGGCATCTGCTATTCTCCAAAGGATGACCAGTGGCCAGGATGGAAGTTCTATGCCTCTATCGATATGTCGCCCACAAACAGCATATGGAGGGATGCGGAATACTTCAACCGTTATGTGAAGAATTGCCAGACGATGTTACAGAGCGGAAAGCCTGACAATGATGTATTGGTATATTTCCCTGTCCGTAACCTTTGGAAGGATAATACGAAGACGCTGCTGATGCAGTTTGCTATCCACAACCTCGGAGAACTGGCACCTGCCTTCAAACGCTCTATATTGGAACTCGACTCGCTGGGTTATGACTGCGACTATATCTCTGATTGCCAGCTGCTGGCATGCCAGTCGGCAACGCTTGCAAATGGTGGCTGTGGCATCATGACAGAGGCAGGAATAATGTACAAGGCGTTGCTGATTCCTGACGGAGCAATATTAACACCATCGCTGCAGGAGCATATCGCAGAGTTGCAGAAGCAGGGCGTCAGCATCATATATGGCAACGATGAGCAGAAACTGAGACAGGTGGCTGTGCCAGAGATGATGAAGACACAGTATGGTCTGAAGATGATACGTCGCAAGTCGGATGCGGGATATGACTATTTTATTGCCAACCTGACTCCTGGCGATGTGGACGGATATACTACGCTGGCTGTGCCGTTTAAGGATGCGCAATGGTATGAACCGCTGACGGAAAAAACCTTTGCAGCAGATATAGAAGACAATAGCATAAGGCTAATGCTTCGCTCAGGAGAGTCTATCATACTGCATACTTTCTCAACACCGCAGAATGCACAGTTGCCAAAACGTTGTGTTACAGAATGCTTCGGCTCTGAAATAGACATGGATGGCAAATGGACACTGAGGTTTACGGAGGAAGCACCAAAGGTGAGTGGTACCTTCACCCTGAGCAGTCCACAGACATGGGAGACACTGTCAGAGGAAGCTGCAGTGACAATGGGTACGGGTATTTATGAGACAACCTTCAAGATGGGTAAGCCAGAGGGACAGTATGCCATAGACCTTGGCGACGTGAGAGAGTCAGCTCGTGTATATATCAATGATGTCTTTGTGGGATGCGCATGGAGTGTGCCATACATACTGCGTTTTGACAATACGATACTTAAGAAGGGAAAGAATACTCTTCGCATAGAGGTGACTAATCTGCCTGCCAACCGCATAGCAGACCTTGACCGCAAGGGAGTGGAGTGGAGAAAGTGGAGAAAGTTTGAGGAGATAAATGTCGTAGACATAAAATATCAGAAAACCAAGTACGACAATTGGGCTCCAATGCCATCCGGACTCAATTCTGACGTAAGAATTTACGCTGTAGAATAAAGTTTAAAGTTTATAGTTTATAGTTTAAAGTCAGTTATAAAGTTTATAGTAGATAGTTGAGAGTGAATTGATGGGTGGTTTTTCTCGGCAAAGCCGAGGGTTTTTCCATGACAATAGTATAAACTGACGTAGGCAGGTGCAGAAGTTCAAGGGATATGGGCTTAGGAGCTTGCTCATAAAGAACATATAACTTGAAGTGCCGCGATAGTCTGAAAAAGACTTATACTATTGGTAATGGGGTTTTCTTGGTTTTGGTTAAATTCTAAACACAGGATTTTGCAGAAAAATTTGGTAGTTTGAAAAAAAAGTATTACCTTTGCACCCGCAATCGAAAAAAGTGATGCTTTTGCACCCTTAGCTCAGTTGGTAGAGCAACTGACTCTTAATCAGTGGGTCCAGGGTTCGAATCCCTGAGGGTGTACAAAAAACGACGAGCTAATATAGTTCGTCGTTTTTGTTTTTTAGGATTACATTTTCACAAAAGCGCCATATAGAATCATGGTCAGTCATAGTATTCAATATTCAGTTCATCGCTTACGTTGAAATCATCATGAAAGCCGTCATCATACGAATATACGATACGCATGCCACGATAGGTAGAAGGAACTTTCAATGTTTCCAGCAGATGCCATTTGGGACGGCCAAAGTCGTATGATTCCCTATCAAGGAGAATGCGGTTGGAAACAAAGTCAAAGTGATAGTACCCACCGCCGATGCACTGGTCACCTGGCTTCAGCAAATTCATATGCTGGTTCACCATACCAAGGCGAAAGTAACCATCCATTGTTATTATGAACTTGGGGAGAGTCATTGTTCGAGTCCGTTCTGTTGGTTGTTTCAAGGATTGATTCCTGATAGTTCCTCCTGTGCAAATGCAGGAGTGACAGCCATCATTATAATGGCTGCAAATACTGGTTGTGACGTAGTAAGTTCTTCATATTGTTGGCAAAGATACAAAAATATATGAAAAATCTTTCAATCTGATAGTGAAGAAATGTTATTTGTGATTTTTTTGCTGAGAATGAAGAAGATTCCATTAGGAAATAAATATTTCTGAGTATATTTGCAACCACTTTAGATAAATATGACTCTACAAGAAGCTATTGAAGCCCGTCACAGTGTGAGGGCATATAAAGAGCAGCCTCTGACAGAGGATGTTGTCAGGGTGTTGGCAGAGAAGATTGCGGCTCTGAACCGTGAGGGTAAGTTGCATATGCAGCTCATCCGTAACGAGCCGAAGGCATTCTTGGGAACGATGGCAAAATACGGAAAGTTCCGTAATGTCACGAACTATATCGTCATGGCCGGAAAGAAGGCAGATGATTTGGATGAGCGCGTAGGCTATTTTGGGGAACAGTTGGTTCTGCTGGCTCAGACGCTGGGCTTGAATACGTGCTGGGTGGGACTGAGTTACTCAAAAGTGCCAGGAACGTATGTGCTTGAAGATGGCGAGAAGATAGCCTGCTATATCGCCATTGGCTATGGTGAGACCCAGGGAGTCGGACATAAGATTAAAACTGTCAATCAGGCAAGTAACGCAAGCGATGTTACTCCTACGTGGTTCCTCAAGGGTGTTGAAGCAGCCCTGCTTGCTCCTACAGCCGTGAACCAGCAAAAGTTCTCATTTGTGTATGTAGGGACGAAGGATGGTCGTCATCAGGTATATGCCAGGAAAGGCTTTTCGATGATTGGATATACGCAGATGGATTTGGGCATAGCAAAATATCATTTCGAGATTGGTGCAGGAAAAGAAAACTTTGTTTGGGTGTGAATTTGTTTGGGTATGAATATGAAGAAGATAATAAATCCGTGGCGCAACCATGAAGGATATAACTGTTTTGGTTGCTGTCCTGACAATCCCATCGGACTTCACATGGAGTTCTATGAGGATGGTGACTATATTGTGAGTACTTGGCATCCTGGCCGAAATTATCAGGGCTGGGTCGATACCATGCACGGCGGCATATTGAGTACGCTGATTGATGAAGTGTGCGGATGGGTAGTAACCCGCAAGTTACAGACCAGCGGCTATACCGTGCAGTTGAATGTGAAGTTCCGTAAGGCCGTTCCCACGACAGAGGCGGAGTTGACCATACGTGCCAAGGTCACGAAACAAGTGCGGAATCTGGCCTACATCAGTGCCGAGATAACCAACTCGAAGGGTGAACTCTGCAACGAGGGCGAGGCCATCTATTTCCTGATGAACGAGGAAAAGGCAAAGGAAATGGGATTCCTGCATTGTGATGTGGAAGAATAACTCGATTAAGTGAGAGCAGAGCCAAGCTTGCTTTGACTCTGTCGAACGTGAGAGTTATCGACGAAGTCAATAACGAAGAAAATGAACTCCTAAAGAACACAAAACAAAAACCTGCACTTACGAAAGTAGGTACAGGTATTTTTCTATTGCGTCGTTTATCTCGCTGATGCAGATATATTCATCGGCGGAGTGGGAGCGTGACGACTCTCCTGGACCGAGCTTAAAGGACGGTATCGGCATCAGTGCCTGATCACTCAGCGTCGGAGAACCAAACGGCTTCATCCCCATAGCGATACACTTCTTTACCAAAGGATGTGTCTTTGGTATGAAGGAGGAACGCAGATGGGTAGAACGGGCTGTGAGGGTACTTTTCAGTTTGCCTTGCAGGAATTCCAACACCTCTTCATTAGTATAGTGTTCATTTGTACGCACATCTACGATGAAACGACATTCGTCGGGCACTACATTATGCTGTGTACCACTATTGATGACAGTGCATTGCATCTTGGTATCACCAAGGAGTGGTGACGTCTTCTCAAAATGATAGTCGCGTATGAAGAGCAAATCATCAAGGGCCTCATGGATGGCATTGACACCCTCACCACGAGCAGCATGTCCCGATTTACCATGAGAGATACCATCAAGCACCATCAGTCCCCGTTCTGCTATGGCAGGCTGCATACCTGTCGGCTCACCGACAATAGCAGTAATACCAGAATCCTTTGAGAACAAAGGAGACAGGGGACTGTCACTGATGATAGAACGTATGCCACCAATGCCGCTGACCTCTTCCTCACAACTGGCGAGGTAAACGAAATTATAGCGTTGCTCAGGACGGCTGGTTATCTCGCGAAAAACCTGAAGGAGTGTCACCAGACCACCTCCACAGTCATTGCTGCCAAGACCATAGAGACGTCCGTTCTCGATAACAGGAGTAAACGGATCGCGTGTCCAGGTGCTGACAGGCTTTACGGTATCGATGTGTGCATTCAGCAGGATGATATCCTTATCGTCATTCCATCTGTCGGAGACGACCCATACATTATTACCTTTTCTCTGGGGACGGAGACCATAGCCACAGATGACCTTCTCGAGAAGGTCTGCAGCGGCTGTCTCGTCACGTGAGACGGATGGGATAGCTATCAGTTGCTGAAGCAGGGAGAGGGCTTCTTGGGACATTATTAGAGTTGAGAGTTAAAACTTTATTGAGAGTTTGGCAACGAAGGCACGGCCCGGACGTGGAGTTCCGTCAGCAAGCATCGAGCCAATACTATATTTATTATTGAAGACGTTTTTCAGCGAGAGACTTAAGTCGAGATACTTCCACTCATAATCAGCTCCTATACCCATAACGAACTGTGGTGCCACACGATTGAAGACAGAAGCATAGTCACCCATGATGACGGTACGCAGAAGGTCAACGGTACGATAGTATGTAGCTGTCTGGAACTGTCCGGTACCACGCACCCATAGTGTGCCACCCTTGAAGAAACCTGTGCCCTTGCCACGATATGGCGCACCTGCTACGACAAGATTGGTATGGAAGGCTGGAGTAGAGAATGTCTGTGAGTTATGAACTATATAATTCTCATGCTTTACCACACGTTGCCATGTAGCATTGATATTGGTAAAGAAGTTGCGATGATAAAGCTGTGCTGCACCCTCTACACCAAAGATATGTACCTTACCGGCATTCTTGAAGATATATGGCTCGCCATCAGAGGAAGTAAAACTCTGTGCAATAGCAGTATTGAGTACTACGAGATCGTTGAGAAGATTATAGAAAGTACCGAACTCAGCACGGAAACTACCCTTATGGTATTCAGTACCAAGATTTATGCCATGCATGGTTTCTGGTTGCATATCCTCACCACCGCTGAAGATAGGCAATACACAAACACGATAGAGGTATGGAGCATCTACGAAGGAATAGTTGTAATTTCCACGCAGGGTCCAATGATTGTCAAGCTTATGTATTATGGAGAAACGCGGTGAGAGTCTTCTCAGACGTGAGCCGTTGAAGCGACGTTTGTTGTCATAACGCAAACCTGCATTGAGAATCCATCGGGGAGAGAAAAAATGCTTTATCTGCATGTAACCAGATAGAGAAGTCTCTTTTCCGTCTTTGAAAACATATGATGATGACATAGTGGCAGGAGTCGTAAAACCACCACCCATGCTGAAGTTCACACCTGTCAAAGTGAAATGTTCCATCTGGGCTCCAAGAATAAAGGATCCATTACCAAGAAAATTATAGTTGGTGAGACCCTGTGCCTGAAAACCATAGGTGGTATTCTGCCAGTCAAGTTTCTGAAAGACACCCTGGTAAGAAGCAGGAATCGTATTCATAACATTTCGTAGCCGGACACTCTGCGGGTCATCACTTAATGGCGTTATGGTATATTTCAGAACATCTCCTATTGTCTTGCCACGAATGAGTGTTTCAAAGATAGCGTCATACAACATAATCTCAGGGGAACCGGCAGGGAAACTTTGTGAAACGAGGTATTCCATAAAGTCAACGGTGGCATCTGGAATGACTTCGCTATTAACAGAGTCGCCTAAGATATTATATAAAGATGTGTTTTCGAAATTGATGTATGCAGAAGCCTGTACGTCTATTTTTCCGAAGGTATGTGCATAATCCACATTGATGCGATTGTTAGAACGTACGATACCAGGAGTCTCGCCATTCAACTTTCCATAGCGGTCATAGTTGAAGTTACGGAATGCATTAATATCTGGTTCGTTGTTAGGCTCTATGCCATAAGCCTTTAAAGCCATAAGATCTTCTTCATCTGCAAAATTAGGCACTAATCCTGTTATGATTTCTTGCAGGGATGTCTTGCTGCTAATCTGTAATACATTAAAATATGGTACACGTTTGGATCGCTGCATGTTAATGCCGACGGTGAAATCCTGCCAACGTCCCTTTATACCGATATCATAGGCTGGACGACCGCTCGTGGCATGAGAATAGAGTCTGGTATTTCCACCAAAACCATTGTCAACATTATGTGTAAATCCCTGAGTATTATAGATAGATCCCCATCCCATGATGTCAACGACATTATTACCGCCACCAACAACCATAGAGCCGCCAAAAGAATTTTGTGAGCCTGCTGTGCCACTGATGCGTGCACCATTAAGTTCTGCACCTTTGTAGGTGATGATGTTTACTACGGCAGTCAGGGCAACATTACCATACAGGGAAGAAGCTGGTCCACGGAGCACCTCTATCTGTTTCACCTTGTCGAGGTTAGTGCGGAAATCTGGTGCTTCAGCATTTGTGGAAGAGCTGTTCAACCTGTGTCCGTCAACCATGATGAGAATCTTGTCCTGTGAGATGGAATATACTCCGTGCATGGCGATATTTGATTCCATACCCTCTGCAACTGTCATACCAGGTACGAAGAGACACAACACCTCCAGCAGCGTTTGTGCGCCAGAGTGGCGAATCATCTCGTCTGTAATAAGTGTTACAGGAACAGGTGCTTCTTCTATTGTCTCAGCCTGTCGTGATGCAGTCGTGATACCTGCTGACTGGTCTTTCGCTTCTCTGACGATGTCAAGGAAACGCATAGGGTCACCAAGGGATGGTGTGAAATAAGGGTCTGATTTCAGCAGTAATGCCACATTGTCCTTTGCCCCGTCAATGTCACCCTGTTCAAGAGAGCAGAGAGCCAGCAGCCTGTATGCACTAGTCTTGAGCATACCTTTGGCTGACGGCAGCATGGCATACAACGATTCCTTACACTTGTCAAACTGCCCGTTGTTATATTCCTGCTGTGCCCTTGAATACATCTGGGCAGCATCAGTAGGGGAAGCCTGGGCACTGACGGCAAGCACTGAAAATGTTACCAGCAGTGTCGTCAGCAGAACTCTTGTATGTCGTAATATGATGGTCATCTTTTTCATACTCATATAACCTTTTTACTTCAGGCTCTTTGCTGGTATGACAAAGGTAACGGTTGCTCCTTTTCCGACCTCGGAGTCAACTGTTATCTCACCTTTGTGAGCATTGACAATGATGTCGTGGGTTATCTGCATACCGAGTCCTGTACCTTGTCCTACAGGCTTTGTGGTAATGTTCTCGTGGAAGAGCTTCTTCTGCACATCTTCAGGAATGCCAGTGCCATTATCTGTAATCTTAATGGTCAGATTACCATCTTCATATTTGGCAGATACTTTTATCTCAGGTTTGTAATCAGCATTCTTCTTCTCTTCTTCCTGAAGAGTACGCTCCTTTACGGAATATGCTGCATTATTAACCACATTGAGCACGGCACGTGAAAGGTCCTGTGGTATTACCATCAGTTTTGGCATATCTGTCTGATAGTCTTCAGTGATGCTGACGTTGAAAGACTTGTCGTTAGCCCTTCTGGCGTGATAAGACAGCCATACATATTCGTGCATCAGGTGAGGGATGTCAGTAGGAAGATGTTCCCCCTCGTTGCCTCGTGAGATAAGCAAAATACCCTGTATGATACTTATGGCACGTTCGCTGTGCTCCTGGATTTTCTGCATATTGGTAGAGAGGTCGTCTGCAATATCCTGTATGTCTGCAGCATCGTCAGGATCTATAGAGTCTGCAACATCATCGATAATCTCTTTGAGGTCTTTCAGAAGTTTGTCAGACATCTTGGAGAAATTGATGACGAAATTCAGAGGGTTCTGTATTTCGTGGGCAATACCTGCCGAAAGCATTCCCAATGAAGCGAGTTTCTGCTGTTGCTTTTCAGATTCTGTCATGGTAAGTTATATTTTTTTCAAGGTAATCAAAAATTCTGTATGGTCGTCTTTTACAGAGTTGAGTGTTATGGAACCTCCGTGAGCCTGTATTATCTCACGTGTGAGGAATAGTCCTACACCAGTTCCTTCACCAGTTGTCTTGGTGGTAAAGAACGGGTCGAATACTTTGTCGATGATGGTGTCTTCAATACCGATACCGTTATCGCGGATGCGAATTTCCACACCAGAGTCAACAGGCTTGAGTGATAGTTTCACCTCTGGTTTATACTGCGCCTTCTTTGCCTTTTTGTTGACGGCATACACGGCATTGCTGAGCAATGACAACAGGGCTTTGTTGACAGACTCAGGGTCTATGCTGGCATGTATGTCAGGAACGATGTCAGTGACGATATCCATCTTGTGATATTCCTTTGTGACTACAGCCGCCTGCTGGCATAGAGCAGAGATATTGGTGTCACGAGGTGTTCCGATGGAGTTGTTGAGCATGGCTTCCATTGCACGCAGCGTGTGGGTGGTATTCACACCATGTTCCTCAATCTTGCTCAGGTTCTGGTGCATCATGTCAAGGATGTCGATACAATCCTCATAACCGTCTTTTGTCATGTTCTCCTTCTCGTCCTCAATGTCTTCTGACAGGTCTTTTGCCAACCCATTGGTGAGTTTTGAGAAGTTATTGATGTAGTTGATAGGATTCAGAATGCGGTCGATGAGTCCCTGTGTCAGTTTTCCTGCTGTGGCATTACGCTCCATACGTACCATATCGGCTTGCATACGTTCTTTCTCGTCAAGGGCGTTCTTGAGGTCTTTGGTGCGTTCCTTGACAATTCTCTCAAGGGCCATCTTTGCCTTCTCTACATTCTTCATTCTCCATTTGATAAGTCCTCTGATTATCATGATGATGATGAAGATGTAGCATAGTATAGCCCACCATCTCAGGTAGAGTGGCAATTGATGGAACCACGATACTTTTGCAGCATCGCTGATATTACCATAAAGGTCCTGGGCTTCTATCTCGAGAAGGGTGGAGCCGTAAGGCATATTGTTGAAACGTGCAACAGTCTCCGAAGACCATGCACTCCAGTTTCCGCCATTGATGCGATAGCGATATTTTGCAGGCGAGAAGACAGAGTTCTTACCTACTGAATATCTTACTGTCATAGAGCGGCAGTCGGCTGGTATTTCGATATTATCCATTTTAGAAATCGGACGCAGGTCTTTCTGCATATATCCGCCCCACAATATAGAGTCGTTCATGATGGATATTTCGCGAAGATATACCTGTGGTTTCTCTTTCTGTAGAGGATAACTCATATCGCAAGCTACAATGCCGAAGTCGCCACCTATCCACATAATGTTTTCCTTGTCTCGATACATGATGTTTGCAGAAGAATATGCTGCAAGCGGACGTGTGAGAGAATTTCTGTTAAATTCTGCCGAATAGCGTATACGAGTATCAGCCATCTTCCTCATATTGGCAGCATCAAGATATTTCTTTAGACTGCCGTCATCAGGTAATGCTTGGAGACCTTGCAGCGTAACACGATATTTGCCTTCTGATGTCAGAGCTATGAGAGCGTCGTTGCCGTCAGGTGTCAGTGTCCAGCAGGCACAATCGATATTTCCCACAGGGGTGGCTTCGTTGTTATTTATGCGGTAGAGTCCCTGCATGGTACCAACAAATATATCATTCTCAATTCTCCCGATGGCATATACCTCGCCTTTCAGCCCTTGTCCTTCAGCATATCTCCAATAAGGTGATGGGGTGTTGATGGCTGTGATACCACGATTTGTAGCTGCCCATACCGTCTGGCCATCGTCATAGGCAATATTGGCGATGTTGTTGCTGGTCAAGCCGTCATCCTCCGTGATGTGGAATTCCTGATACTTGTCCTTTACTATCAATCCGTTATTGGGTATGACAGCCAGTCTTACGGAATTTAATTGGAGAGTGTTGGGATGTTCTACCTCCTGTCCCTCAAGGCGTTTTGCATTCTTGTCAGTAGAACGTACCAGATGCAGCTTTCCTATTTTGTCAGCAGCAATATATCCATAAAAGTCATGACCGCTGACATATATCTTTCCGTCTGCTCCCTTTATGAGACGTGTCACCCTGTTGATGCCGGGAGTGTGAATCTTACGCCAAGATGAACCGTCATAATATAGCAGACCTTCAAAGTTGGCAACAAATACGGTGCCATACTTATCGCACATGATATCGAAGCATCTGTTGTGCGCTTCATATTCCTTTGCTGTGAAGTTGCGTATGAAAGGAGTTGCCTTTACTATTCCTGTGTTCAGAAACAGTAAGGATATAAGAAGGGATGTTATCAGAGTACGTTTCATTCCTTAAACCTCCTATATTTTACTCCTTTACCTATGTAGTACTCCCATTCCTGTGGCGTAAAGTCACGTTCGATGTGGTCGTGTATATTGTTCTTGTTGTCATCAACGGAGATGTGCAGTGACTCGATATCACCATCTGCGAGACCTATTATCAGAGTCCAGTTGTCTTTGTTCGTGGTAAAGCATAGCGGCCACTTGTCATAGTACACTTCTATGGGGGCTATCTGGCTATCTATGTCATAGAGATTCCACAGGCAAATCTTGTGGTCATAGCTGGATGTTGCCAGACACCATCCCAGATGCTCCATATGTGTAATGGCACCAGAGTGTCCTACGAGTGACTTTACATATTTGTAGTCACTGTCATACAACAAGACATCACCATCCTCAGTACCCAAGATGTGCATGCCTCTGTCCTTCATGTAATAGTAATAGCTGACAGGATTGTTTCGTGGCAGTGATATATGTGAACTGTTGGATGGTTTTCCGTCGAGGAAGGTAAGTAAATTGCCTGTTTTCGTGAAAATAGCCAGTTTGTTTCCAAAGATACCAGCCTCGCTGATATCATCTGTGACACTGTGGGAGAAAAGTATGTTGTCGCCAGTTGCGTCAAGCCATACTACCTGATGTTCTCCGACAGCTATGATTTTGCCGTCATCGTTTTGCAACAGGTGACGCCAGCGCTCCTGCGGCATGTTGCTCATAGGAAGGTGTTTGCGACTTATTACAGCGTCTTTGGTGTTTTTTAAGCTAGCCTTTACAAGCATGCCGCTTACGTCGAGCGCCAGAATGTCTCCCTTCGCAATACAGATATCCCTGAAAAAATAGTTTTGACTGTTTAGTATTCTGTGTTCGTCGTAGCCGTTGAAATGTCCTGCAGCATCAACTTTTGGGGCCAGATGGCATATCTCGCCATAGTCGGTTGCTATGACATATCCTTTTGCCTCATTATTACTGTGCATTTCTGGAATCTCAATTATCGCACGTGGATTTCCTAATACCTTGCCGATGTGCATTTTTGCTCTGGGTGCGTTATCCAGTAATGCTGTATATATGTCTTGATGATAAACGTTACCTTTGAATTTGTCAGTATAGTACCATGCAGAATATGCCAGCAATGCTGCCAGACTCTTGTCTCCTGATTTGTACTGTGTGATAGAAGTCTGTGCCAGCGAGCGTGCCAGCGACTGGTAGAACAGGGTGTCGGCATGTGAACGGGCTTGCAGTGCCTCTTCCATGTGCTGTGTTGCCAGTACACTTTGCTGCTCTGCTATGAGTCTCATCGTCTCTGCCTCTTGTGCTGATGCACGTGCCTGCTGCTCTGCTTTTACGGCAAGTCCTCGTTCCAATTCTGCTTTGCCTCTTTCTATGTCGGCAATGCGTGACTGCTCCTCGGCACGCATTCTCTGCTTATCCGACAAAGCCTTCTGCTCATAAGCGATGTCTTCCATCTGTTCGCTGATGCGCTTGGTGATGATGGCATTGTGTTCTGCTGCCTTCATCTCGTTAATGCGGTTGTTGAGCTCCTCTATCTGAGTTTGGTAACCAGAGGAGACGAAGACATAAACGATGAGACCAGCAATGATAGCAATGGCACTATGGGTGCCAACTTCTGATGCCACCCCACTGATGTTGCCAGACAACCTCTTACTTATATTCTTCAGGTTCACGCTCTCTTGACAGTCAATATTGTTATGTCATCGCTCTGTTCGGCATCTGCAGCATGCTGATGTACTGCATCACTGATAGCATTAACTATTGTTTTGCTGTCATCACCACCATGGGTCTTGAGAAGTTCCTCCAGACGCGCTTCGCCATAAAGCTCCTCGCTTGGTGAACATGCTTCGGTAACACCGTCTGTGAAGGTTACGATACAGTCGCCTTTTTCCAGTTTCAGGCTTTCTCCCTTATATTGATAATCTTCTATTACCCCCAGGCAGATATTGGTAGAGTTGGGGAGTACCTCAACATTGCCATTTGCTTTCAGTATGTATGGAGGATTGTGGCCGGCATTTACATATTGAATCTCGCCTGTTTTGGTGTCAAGAATGCCATAGAACAATGTGACAAACATAGAGTTGAAGCTCTCTCCTGCAAGGATTGAGTTACACTCAGTTATTACATCTACGGCACTCAGACTCTTTTTGCCTGCCATGCGGAGTAGGGTATGGCTTACTGCCATGAAGATAGCAGCAGGAACACCCTTGCCACTGACGTCAGCGATGCAGAAACCTATGTGGGTATCGTCTATGCGGAAATAGTCATAGAAATCACCTCCCACATCTTTTGCCGGCTTCATGAAGGCGTACAGGTCAATGTCGGAATCAAAACTCTTCGCAGAATCAATCTTTGGCAGTATAGCCATCTGTATCTCTGCAGCAAGAGCCAGGTCACTCTTGATGTCCACCAACTGTCCGTGCTCCTTCTGTGTCTGCTTTACGAATTCTATCTCGGCAACAGCTTTGTCAATGGTTAACTGCAGGTCGTCTAGATCTATTGGCTTCGTGGCAAAATCGAAGGCACCATTGTTCATGGCGGTACGGATGTTATTCATCTCGCCATAGGCACTTACCATAATGACTTTTAATGCCGGATTGTGACGGTCGTTAAGCTTTTTCAAGAGTGTAAGACCATCCATCTCTGGCATATTGATATCGCTGAGTACGATGTCAATGTCGGGATGCTCTAACATTTTCTGCAAAGCTTCAATGCCATTGTGGGCAAAGAAAAACTCATATTCTCCCTTGCGAATCTTGCGCCTGAAGTACTGCGTTAATAGCAATTCCAGGTCCAATTCGTCGTCTACACTTAGTATTTTTACCATATAAGTAACGTGATTTACTTTTATTTCGGGACAAAAGTAAGGAAAAAATTTGGAATGTACAAATTTTTTCCTTAAATTTGCAACAAAATTCAGAAGCCTATATCATGCAAACAGTTTGTCATCTGGCCATGATTCCCTACGAACAGGCCAAAAAATATGGTTCACGCAGCGCGTTGGAATATAAGGATTTCGGCGGTACGGAATGGAAAAGTGTGTCATGGATTGAGTTCTCGCAGAATGTAAAGAGAGTTTCTTTGGCACTGATAGATTATGGCATTCAACCGCAGGAGAATATTGGCGTATTTTCTCAAAACGCTGTGCAATATATCTGTACAGACTTTGGCGCTTTTGGAATAAGGGCTGTATCTATTCCATTCTATGCTACGAGTTCTGAGCAGCAGTTGCAGTTTATCATTGATGATGCCCAGATAAGAATAATCTTTGTGGGTGAACAGGAACAGTATGACAAGGCTCGCAGGGTACAGGCATTGTGTCCATCTCTAGAACGTATCATCATCTATGATAAGGCAGTAGCGTTGGCAGAACATGATGTCACATCGGTTTATTTTGATGACTTTCTGGATAATGTACAGGTAACGCCTGAGCTGGAGACGCAGTTGGCAAACCTTCATGATGCACTGAATAATACTGATCTCGCAAACATCCTTTACACCTCTGGAACAACAGGAGAATCGAAGGGCGTGATGCTTACCTGTGGACAGTATGCTGCTGCATTCAGGGATAACAGCAAATGTGTACCGATTACCGATAAGGACAGGGTGATAACCTTCCTTCCTATAACACATATCTTCGAGAGAGGCTGGGACTTCCTCGCAATGACAATGGGAAGTACTCTGATAATAAATACCGACCCTCATGAGATACAGCAGTCTATGCGTGAGACACATCCTACGAGTATGTCGGCAGTGCCACGTTTCTGGGAAAAAGTGTATGCTGGTGTGATGGATAGGATTGACAAGGCGTCGCCCGTTCATGCCACTATCTTTAGGAATGCCCTGAAGATTGGTCGTAAGTATAACATAGAATATCGTGCCAAGGGCAAGAGACCTCCGATGTCGCTGGCTCTGAAATATAAATTGTATGACAAGACGATACTCTCAATAGTACGAAAGCAGCTGGGCATTGAGAATCCTAATATCTTCCCGACTGCGGGAGCTGTTGTGTCACAGCAGGTGGAGGAATTTGTCCACTCCCTGGGATTGAATATGATAGTGGGCTATGGACTTACGGAGAGTCTTGCTACGGTATCGTGCGACCATCGTGACGAACCATTCACCCTCGGCTCTGTGGGACGCCCCATAAGCACCATTGACATCCGTATCGATGAGAATGGTGAGATACTCCTGAAAGGTCCTACGATTACCAAGGGCTATTACCGTCGTGACGAACTCAACAAGGAGGCATTTACTGAAGATGGTTATTTCCGTACTGGTGATGCCGGATATTTGCGTGACGGTGAGCTGTTCCTGACGGAGCGTATAAAAGACCTCTACAAGACATCCAACGGAAAATATATCGCACCACAGGCGGTGGAGTCAAAACTGCTAGTGGATAAATATATAGAGCAGATTGCTGTCATTGCCGATGAGCGTAAGTTCGTCAGTGCCCTGATAGTACCATCATATCCGTTGCTGGAGGAGTTTGCACGTGAATTTGAGATTCCTTTCAAGGGGCGTGAGGACCTTTGCAAGAATCCGCTGATAATAAGGATGCTCTTTAACCGTATCAATACGTTGCAGCAGGGATTGGCAGGATATGAACAGGTGAAGCGGTTTGCCTTGCTCACTGAACCGTTCTCAATGGAGAAGGGAGAGATTACAAACACACTCAAGACAAGGCGTTCTGTGATATGCCAGCACTATAAAGATATCATCGACCGCATGTATGAAGAAGACGCAAATTTTATCTCGTAAATGGTAACACAAGAACAAGTTAAGGATATAACAGACCGCGCTCAGGCGCTCTATACCTACCTTGATATAGAGCGCAAGAAAATAGAATTTGAGGAAGAAGACCTTCGCACCCAGGCTCCTGATTTTTGGGACGACCCCGAAAGGGCACGTGCCCAGATGAAAGTGGTTGGAGAACTACGCAAATGGATAGAGGGCTATAACGAGGTGCGTTCATCAGCTGACGAGCTGCAGTTGTCAATGGAGTTCTATCGTGATGAGATGGTCACGGAAGAAGAGGTTGATGCTGCCTACGATCGTGCCTTGCATGCCGTTGAGGCTCTCGAATTGAAGAATATGCTGCGTCAGGAGGAAGACTCTATGGATGCGGTGCTGAAGATTAACAGCGGTGCTGGTGGCACTGAGGCACAGGATTGGGCTCAGATGCTCATGCGTATGTATATGCGATGGGCTGAGAAAGGTGGCTATAAGGTCACTGTTGTCGATTTGCTGGAAGCAGATGATGCCGGCATCAAGTCGGTCACTATGCAGATTGAGAATGCCACAGGTGACAATGCCTATGGATATCTTAAGTCTGAGAGTGGTGTGCATCGCCTCGTGCGAGTGTCACCATATAATGCTCAGGGAAAACGTATGACATCATTCGCTTCCGTCTTCGTAACGCCATTGGTGGATGATACCATAGAGGTGTATGTGGACCCTGCCCGCGTTTCGTGGGATACTTTCCGTTCCAGTGGCGCTGGAGGTCAGAATGTCAACAAGGTGGAGACAGGCGTGCGTCTGCGCTATATGTACCAAGACCCTGATACGGGAGAGGAGGAAGAGATACTTATCGCAAATACAGAGTCGCGAAAGCAGCAGCAGAACCGTGAGAATGCTATGCGTCTGTTGAAGTCGCAACTCTATGACCGTGCCATGAAAAAGCGTATGGAGGCACAGGCGGAGATAGAGGCCAGCAAGATGAAGATAGAGTGGGGTAGCCAGATACGCTCATATGTGTTTGATGACCGTCGTGTGAAAGATCATCGCACAGGATATCAGACCACAGACGTCGATGCTGTCATGGACGGAAAACTTGACGGCTTCATCAAGGCTTACCTCATGGAACTCAATAATCATTGAACATTGAGCATTGAAAAAGAATATATAATAACATAATATAATAAGGTATAATAACTATGAAAGCAAGAAAAGCAATTCGCAATGCCAAGAAAGAGGCATATGCATCAAAACAGGAACAGGAAGGTCGTAATGTCATCAACTGGATATTCGGTATTCTCATCGCCCTTGGTGTCATCTATGCCATCTATAGCATCGTAATGGTGTCATAATGCAGGAGATTGAACGCAAATTTCTTGTCCATCGTGACATCTTTTTTTCGCGCTTTGTCACTCCGTCCGTTTCGCGGTCGCTCATCTGTCAGGGCTATATGGATGTCAAAGGTGCGACGGTTCGTGTGCGCCTGTATGGCGAGAAGGCATTCCTCACCATCAAGGGCCCTTCTCATGATGGCGGATTGTCGCGCTATGAGTTTGAGCGCGAGATTCCAGTTGCCGATGCTGAGGAGATGCTGAAGTTGTGTCATGGGGGGCTGATAGAGAAGACACGATATCTCATACCCTATGAGGGACACACCTATGAGGTCGATGACTTTCACGGCTCCAATGACGGACTGCTGTTTGCTGAGGTAGAACTGGGGAGTGCCGATGAAGAATTTGCGAAGCCCGATTTTCTCGGTCCGGAGGTGACAGGCAATCCTCATTTCTACAATAAGAATCTGCTCAGAGATTCCTATCCCAATTGGAGACATGAAATTCCTGAGGCGTTTCAGTAGTAATGAGCGCGATGCCGTCATCGTTCTCGTACTGGTGATAATAGTGTCCGTTGTCCTGTTTCCCCTTTTGTCGGAACAGAATGACGTAGGGCAAGAAGTTGAAGTGTTTAAGGGTTTAAGGAGCTCAAGAAATACCTCCCCTCCCAATCGGGAGGGGGCAGGGGAAGGGTGCCTCTTATCAAACTTCGACCCTAATACTGCCTCGGAGTCGCAGCTGTTGTCATTGGGACTCTCAGAGCGGCAGGTACGCAATATCATGAAATATCGTTCCTGTGGCGGGCGCTTCCGCAAGAAGGAAGACTTTGCTCGCCTTTATGGGCTGACGCTGGAGAAATACCGTCAGTTGGAACCGTATATCACTATCCAGCCAGAGGTGATGGCGGCAGATGTGATAAAGCCAGCTCCAGCCAGTCAGGGCAATCTTGGTGCATCACGTGTTTCTGCGAGGTCCGATTCTTCACGTTTAACCATTCATTCTTCACAAAATAAATTGCGCTATGGTGAGACTGTGGATATCAATACAGCCGATACGGCTCTGTTGAAGCGCATTCCGGGCATTGGTAGCTATTTCGCTATGCGTATAGTGGAGTTGCGGAAACGCAGACAGGTATTATCGTCACCCGAGGAACTGCTCACCATACGTGACTTTCCAGAGACAGCACTGACGTATATGACGGCGTCGCAGAATTTTCCTGTTATATATGTAAACCTGTGGTCGCAGAAGGAGCTTGCTGCCCATCCGCTTCTCAACTATGCCCAGGCCCGTGACGTCATTGCCCTGCGTCGCGTCAGTGGTGTTATAGGGGCCGCCAGCGACCTTGCCGCCCTGCCGTCCTTCGATGCCAAGACAATGGAGAAGATTACACCCCTCCTGCGCTTCGACACCGTCAAGAAATAAATTTTTTCGTTTTCGTTTTGGTTTTCGTTTTTTTTTGTATCTTTGCAACCAGAATCATAAATATATCAAAAATAACCTAAATTTATATATATAATGGTACAGGATTTATATATTTTGATGATTACAGCAGCTGTAGTCAGTATTGTGTTTAAGTTGTTAAAGCAGCCAGTGGTGTTGGGATATATCGTTGCAGGTGTCTTGGTCGGTCCGTATCTGTATGGCAAGTCCCTTGTTAATCCAGACAACGTGAAGCAATGGGGCGACATCGGCGTGCTGTTCGTATTGTTCTGCATCGGTCTGGAGTTCCGCCTGAAGAATCTCATCAGCAGCGGCAAGGTGGCAGCAATAGGTGCGTTGACAATCATCCTAGGCATGATGCTCTTTGGCTATCTTGCGGGAGTGGATGCTGGCTTTGATATGGTCAACTCCCTGTTTCTGGCGGGCATGCTTTGTATGTCGAGCACCACTATCGTGATGAAGGCCATTGACGAGGCAGGCATGAGTAAGGAGCGTTTCGTCAAGGGAGCGACCAGTATCCTCATCGTGGAGGATGTAGTGGCTGTGGTACTGATGGTATTGCTCTCCAGTATAGCCATCCGCCATCAGTTCGAGGGTGCAGAGTTGGCGGGCAAGGTCGTGGATCTGGCTATCACGCTCGCGGCATGGTTCATCTGCGGAATACTGATTATCCCGACCCTGATACGCAAAGTGAAAAATCATCTGAATGACGAGACGCTTATCATCCTTGCCTTGGGCCTGTGCCTGGGCATGGTACTGACGGCAGAGGAGGCTGGCTTCAGCAGTGCTCTCGGTGCTTTCGTGATGGGTTCTATCCTTGCCGAGACAGTGGAGTCGCATCGTATCGAAAAACTGATGACACCACTGAAGAATGTCTTTGCCGCTATCTTCTTCATCTCGGTGGGTATGATGATTAATCCGGCTTCATTGGCGGAATACTGGGTGAGTGTCGTCTATGTCAGCCTGATCATTATCATAGGAATGATTCTTTTTGCTACCTTGGGTTGCTGGTGGGGCGGTCAGACGATGCGCGACTCCATGCTGACCAGCTTCTCATTTGTACAGATAGGTGAATTCTCATTCATCATCGCTGGACTGGGTACCAGTCTGGGCGTTCTCAATCCTATCATCTACCCCATCATCGTGGCATCCAGTGTGGTTACCACCTTCCTCACACCTTATATCATGAAGGCTGCCGTGCCATGCTATACGTTCCTTTATAATCACGCTTCAGAGAGCATGCGTGCTAAGATAGACCAACGCGAGCAACAAGTGGCAGAAGCAGAGGCAAAGGCGGCTCAGCCATCAGGCGATAAGGGCTCATTAGCCAAGAAGGCGCGCCATGCAGTCAGGAACACCTTTATCACGAAGCATCTTGTCAATCTGTTTATCAAGAACATGAGTGCTCATGATGAGAACACTAACTGCTAACCGCTAATCGTTAACCGTTAATGTTTCGCCCATTTCACGCGCTTTGAGGTGTCAGCACCAGGGCCGGAGTTGTGGGCTTCGAAATAGCGTGCTGTCTTCTCATTCTCGGGATTGCGCCAGTTGTCCCAACCTTCTGGGCGTATGTGTGAACCGAAGTAGCAGTCCTTAAACATTGTGTAGGCATATGGACGCCACGGACGTCCCAGATAGCATTTCGTGACACCTGGTGCTGCCTTCAGCTGGCAGTTGGTGAAAACATATCCCACCTCAACATCCTTTGGCGTAGATGCGGCAGTGATGTATGAATTTTTCTTGCTTACGATGGTGCAGTGGTCGAAATATGCCGTAGCAGGACCGAAGATGAAGTCGGTAGTGCCCTCGATATAGCAGTCGTCAAAATGTTGCGTCGCCTTTCCGGGACCGGTATATACGGTGTCCTGATTACCCAGGAATCGGCAGTTGATATAGTACTGTCCGTCGCCGTCGGCAAAGAGGGCCACGGCCTGTCCCAGTTGCGCAGCATTATTCTCAATGGTGAGATCACGGATGACAATTTCCTGTCCGCAGACCTTGAGGGTATAGCTGTTGAAGGTGCCCATATTGTTGATGTTGGCGTGATCGTCATATGTGATGATGGTATTGTCACGATCCTCACCCAGCAGCTGGATATGGGTAAGGTGGGAAGGGATGACGAGCTTCTCCTTATAGATACCTTTTTTAATATATATAACACGCTGGGTGTCCATCAGGGCACGGCATTTGTCGATGGCCTCAGCAACAGTGCGATAATGCCCCGTGCCGTCACGAGCCACCACAATGGTATCGAACTGCGCCGCCGCCGTCAGCGGAAGCAGAAGAAGAAATATTATTGAAAATTTAAATTTGAACATTGTATTGTTAATTACTTCTTGTTTACCTTCTTGATGCCTTCGATTTCTTTCATCTTTTGGATGATATTATCGAGGATAGTGTTGTCGCGCACCTTGAAGACAGCCTCGCAGGCGAAGATGCCGTCGTTGGTCTGGATACTGAGTTTTTGGATGTTGATGTCGAACTCTTCGTAGAGCAGTGTCGAGACATCTTTCAGCATACCCTTGCGGTCGATACCGCGTAGGGAAATGGTGTATATGATGTCGCGCTCCACAACCTGCGGTTTCTTTGCCTTCATAAACGGCACATATCTGCGCCAGCCCTTCTTACGCAACTTGTCGTCGGCATTCTTCGGACCATATAGCACGCAGTTGAGGTCGCGCTGGTCGAGGGTGATATCACCGTTGGCGATATCAATGAGCAGGTGTTCGTTGGTGTCGCTCAGATGCATCTCGCGCAGACGGTCGAGAGACTGGGTGGTGATGGTGAGGCCATTCTGCTCCAGCCATGCTTTCAGGATTTCCTCTCCGGCATGAGCCTGCTCACGCTCCTGTTTTCGCAAGAGCGACTGTATCTTGTTGCGTGCCTTTGCGGTAGTGACATAGTTGAGCCAGTCGGGATGCACGTGTTGTGAGGGGGATGTGATGATTTCCACCTGATCGCCACCTTGCAGACGCTGCGACAGCGGCACGAGGCGATGGTTCACCTTCGCTCCGATGCAATGGGTGCCGAGGAAGGTATGTATATGGAATGCAAAATCGAGGGCTGTGCAGTTAGCCGGCATGGTGATAATCTCACCCTTGGGGGTGAAGACAAATATCTCGGAGGCAAAGAGATTGAGCTTTATGGCATCGAGGAAGTCCATAGCGTCCGGCTGTGGGTCGTCAAGAATCTCCTTGATGGTCTGCAGCCATCCGTTGAGCTCATCCTCTGTAACCTTCTCGGTGTTCATCGGGTCGGCATCATCCTTATATTTCCAATGTGCGGCAAAACCCTGTTCGGCAATGTCGTCCATGTGGTTAGAACGTATCTGTACCTCTATCCACTGTCCCTGCTTACTCATGAGGGTGACATGAAGCGCCCTGTAGCCGTTGGCCTTAGGGTGGGAGAGCCAGTCGCGCAAACGCCCCGGATGGGACTTGTACATGCGGCTGAGAGCCACGTAGATGCGGAAACACTCATCGATCTCATCCTCACGCGTCTTGGGGTCGTAGATGATGCGGACAGCAAGAATGTCATATATCTCGTCGAAGGAGACATTCTTCTTCTGCATCTTGTTCCAGATAGAGTAGGGCGTCTTGACACGGGCCTTGATGGTGTACCTGATACCCATCTTGTCGAGAGCCTTACGGATGGGGTCCGTGAAAGTCTTGAACAACGTCTCACGCTGCTCATTGGTATGTTGCAGGCTCTTCTCTATCTTGGCATACTCCTTCGGATATTCGTAATGGAAGGCGAGGTCCTCAAGTTCGGACTTTATGGCATTGAGGCCGAGACGGTTGGCAAGGGGCGCATAGAGATAGAGAGTCTCGCCGGCAATCTTGCTGCGCTTATCCTTCTCCTCACGCTCTATGTGACGCATATTGTCAAGGCGGTCGCATATCTTTATTAGGATAACGCGGATGTCCTCACTCATGGTAAGGAGAAGTTTTTTGAGTTTCTCGGCATCAGCCTCGGCTTGGGCACCAAAGATGCCACCTGAAATCTTTGCCAGTCCGTCAACGATCTGTGCTATCTTCGTGCCAAAGATATTCTCGATATCATCAATGGTATAGTCGGTATCCCTGATAGAGTCGTGGAGCAGGGCAGCACATATGCTTGTCGAGCCAAGTCCCATCTCCTGTGATGCTATGATGGCCACAGAGAGGGGGTGTATCATATATGGTTCTCCGCAAGGGCGCAAGGCACCCTCGTGGGCATGGCAAGCAAAATTATATGCTTTCTGTATCAGGTCCACCTTCTTGCGGTGGGCTGACTCCATGTAACCCTTCACCAGGGATTCGTATAATTCGTCTGTTGTTTGCATTCTTGTTAATTGATAATTCTTACACCTAAAGGCATAAGCGGCATAGCCGATTAGAGAATTATTCTCACCTCTCACCTCTTACCTCTCACCTTCTTCTTTTGCGTGAAGACTTACGGGTGGCAGCACTCCTTGAAGACTTCTTGGAGCTGTGTCGGGAGTAGGACCTTGTAGGAGTATAAGACCTTACCTCTACCTGGTCGCGCTTCATGAGGTTTGAGACATCGTATGCCCAGATGGAGTCTTCGTTGGCAATGAAGAGTTTTACGTATTCTGTCGGCATGCGGAGGTCTGTCGGTTCGGTATATCCCGTCACGATGTCGTGGCGATATTGCGGATTGAAGGCACGGAGCTCCTCGATGGGTATTCCGATGACCTCGGAAATCTGCTTGAAATGAAGATTTCTTGTTACGACGATAGTATCAGCCTGTTGCGGAAGAGTTGTCTTCATGGGGCAGATATTATGGTCGCGATAGAATGTCATGATATAGTTTGCAGCAATGAAAGCCGGCACATATCCTCGTGTCTCTGCAGGCAGGAATGGATATATCTCCCAATAGTCGCGAGAGCCGCCTGCCCGTGTGATGGCTTTCTGTATGTTACCAGGACCGGCATTGTATGCAGCGATGACCAGATGCCAGTCATTGAAAATCTGATACAGGTCATAGAGATAATGTGCTGCAGCATATGATGATTTCGTAGGGTCGCGACGCTCATCGACAAGGCTGTTTACACGAAGACCGTAGCGCTGGCCTGTTGCTACCATGAACTGCCACAAACCTCCAGCTCCGGCATGACTGACAGCATTAGGGTTAAGGGCTGACTCTATGACGGGAAGATATCTCAATTCGAGAGGAAGGCCGTAAGTCTCGAGAGCCTCCTCAAAAATCTCCATATACAGATTCTGTGCTCCCAGCATCAGGCTGACATGACGGCGCAGTTTGTTGGCATAGCGGTCGATATAGTTCTGCACAACCTCATTCCAAGGCATCTCTATAAATGTCGGCATACTACGGAGACGCTCGATAGTCTCCTCCTTTGTGAATATGGGACCACTGGGCATCTGTACGCAGTCGGAATCGACAAACAGATAGTGCTGGGCATTATAATCCCTTAGCAGGTCCTCCATCTCCTGATTCATGCTCTCTGGAATTTCATCTTCATCAAAGACATATTCCAAGGCATTCAGATTGCTCTGTCGGGCACGAAGAGAGTCGGAGACTGTCGGCAGCACGCTTTGCGAGAAAGCATGGCTGCTGGCGAACATCATGAGGAATATGAAGAGAAATTTGTTTGGCATAGTAGATAATCAGAAAATAGTCAGTTAGAAATTCAGTGAACTCCGTATGCCTATTGCATTGTTGCTGAGCGGCGAGTTCGGAGAAACTGTCATCTTGTTGTTTATGATGGCCGGCTGCACATGTAGGGAGAGGTCATCTGAAATGTCGAAGGTCGATAGAGAGGCATCGACATAGGCATCAATAACAGAGAGAGCATATACTCCCAACATGACGAAGAAACTGAGGTCTCGCCAGCGGCGATAGCGGTCCCTGCGTGAACGGAATACTTCTTTGTAACGTTCTATGTTGGTAGAATTAATCTGATTGCCCAGATGCAGGAATTGGGTATAGCTGGCAGTATTAGGGTCGTCATCCATAATGTCGAGATAGGCCTGTGAATAGTCCAGATACATCTGGTTATTCCACCTCATGGCATAGGCGCAACCAATGAAGCCTCCGTAAATTATCGGCAGTTTCCAGTATTTCCTGTTGTATATCTGTCCGGCTCCGGGTAGAACGAGTGCGAGCCACAGGGCCCTCTTAGGGTCTGGCTTCCATGTTGCCCAGTCGCGCTTTTGTTTTATCTTGAGTTTTTTTAGGGACTTATCTGCGTTAATGGCAGAGTCAGCCTGCTGTGCTATCTCGGCACCGATGTTGTCAGATAAGGTGTCAGAGACTTCAGTGGCGACAGACACCAAAGAATCTTTCCTTTCACTCTGCGCAAGGGCAGGGAAAGAAATAAGTAATGAATAAAGAGTAAGAAGAATAGTTACCTTTCGCATTACTCAATAGCCTTCATGATTTCCTTCAGTTGCTTCTCTGAGGCAAATGGTATAGTGATTTTACCCTTACCGGCAGAAGTACATGAGATAGAAACATTAGTACCGACAGCTTTTGAGATGGCATCGCGAATGACGATATATTTTTCAGGCATCTGAGCTTTTCCCTTGATGGTTTTGGCTCCTGACTGAACGTCTTCTCCATTCTTCAGGCGAGTAACGAACTCCTCCACCTGACGGACGCTGAAGTTGTGCTTCAGAATCTCCTTGAACACCTTAATCTGTGTGGAAGGGGAGTCGAGAGAAAGCAGAGCTCTGGCATGTCCCATATCGATTTCTTTCTTCTGCAATGCCAACTGTATTTGTGCTGGCAGACGCAACAGACGCAGGTGGTTTGATATTGCTGCACGACTCTTTCCGACGCGTTCAGAAACCTTATCCTGTGTCATGCCTTCTGTATCGAGTAAATGCTGATATGCCAATGCTATTTCTATGGCGTTGAGGTCCTCACGCTGAATATTTTCTACGAGAGCCAACTCCATCACTGTCTCGTCAGAGATGGTACGGATGTAGGCAGGTATTGCCTTCATACCAATTAACTGTGAAGCTCTCCAACGGCGTTCGCCTGCAATAATCTGGAAACGTCCGCCTTCCATCTCACGTAGGGTGATAGGCTGTATGATGCCCAACTCCTTTATGGAAGATGCCAGTTCCTCAAGACCTTGCTGGTCGAAATCACGACGCGGCTGGTCAGGATTTGCATCAATAAGGTCTATTGCAACCTCGTTGATTGTCGAAGAACCCTGTGGGTGGATGTCGTCGGTAGAAATAAGGGCATCAAGTCCTCTGCCCAATGCGTTATATTTTTTACGTACTGCCATATTGTATTTTTATTTTTGCTTTTCCCTGCTGATAATTTCTTTTGCTAATGCCAAGTGGTTCTTGGTACCTGCAGCATTAACGTCATAGAGGATTACAGGAAGTCCGTGAGAAGGACATTCCGCAAGTTTCACATTACGCTGTATGACGGTCTTGAATACCAGTTCCTGGAAGTGACGCTTTACTTCGTCATAAATCTGGTTGCACAACTTCAGTCGGTTGTCGTACATGGTCAGCAAGAAACCCTCAATCTCGAGTTTCGTATTCAGGCGTCCTTTAATCAGCTTTATGGTGTTGAGCAGTTTGCCAATTCCCTCGAGTGCAAAGTATTCACATTGCACAGGAATGATGATGGAGTCTGCTGCCGTAAGGGCATTAACGGTGATGAGTCCCAGAGATGGTGAGCAGTCAATGAAGATGTAGTCGTACTCCTGACGTAATGGTTCAAGGGCGTTTCTTAATACATATTCCCTTTTCTCCATCTTTATCATCTCTATTTCGGCACCAGCAAGGTTGATGTTGCTTGGAATGATGTCGAGCCCTGTAACATCTGTTGTGTAAATAGCTTCTCTGATGTCTATGTTTCCTGAAATACAATCGTATAATGAGTATTCAACAGTCTGCATATCGACTCCCAATCCGCTGGAGGCATTGGCCTGCGGGTCAGCATCAATTACCAGTACCTGTTTATCTAATGTGGCTAATGATGCGGCAAGGTTTATGGTAGTAGTGGTCTTACCGACACCACCTTTTTGGTTTGCTAGAGCAATTATCTTACCAAGTTTTTTATTCATAGGGCGAATTTTCTTTACATAATTCGCGTGCAAAGGTATAAAAAAATATGCTGCAAAATTGCTTTTTATCATTTTATAACATTATTTTTGAGCTTTTATGCTTATATGTTATTTTATTTTTGTAACTTTGCAACCGGTTTTTCCCCTGCGCGACGTATGTGAGCGCACACGGAAGATAATAAGGCTCCGTAGCTTAGCTGAATAGAGCGCAGGATTCCGGTTCCTGAGGTCATGGGTTTGAATCCCATCGGGGTCACTGGATAATTTTTGTAGGAAAGAAAACAATAAGAAGTTTTTATAGATGAGACAGTTAAAGATTCAGAAGAGTATTACCAATCGTTCCAGTGAGGCACTTGACAAGTATCTTGTGGAAATTGGTCGTGCACCACTTATTACCATTGACGAGGAAATAGAGTTGGCGCAGATAATCCGTAAGGGAGGCCCTGCAGCTGAGCGTGCCAAGGAGAAGCTTGTCACAGCCAACTTGCGCTTTGTCGTTTCTGTGGCAAAGCAATATCAGCATCAGGGATTGTCACTTACCGACCTTATTGACGAGGGTAATATCGGTCTGATAAAAGCTGCAGAGAAATTTGATGAAACACGTGGTTTCAAGTTTATCTCTTATGCCGTATGGTGGATTCGTCAGAGCATTCTTCAGGCTATTGCTGAACAGAGTCGTATTGTACGTCTGCCACTGAACCAGGTTGGCTCACTTAATAAGATAAATCACGAAATCAATAAGTTCGAGCAGGAGAACCAGCGCCATCCAAGTGTTGGCGAACTGTCAGAGGTTACCAATATTGACGAAGAGAAGATAAGCCAGAGCCTTATGGCCGACGGACATCATGTGTCTATCGATGCACCTTTCCAGGATGGTGAGGAAAACTGTATGCTCGACGTTATGGCAAGTGGTGATGATACACGTACTGACAAGGGCGTGGATCATGAGTCAATGGCTCATGAGCTGAATGCTGTTCTGGGACGTGTACTGAAGGATCGTGAGATAATCATCATTCGTGAATGCTTCGGCATTGGATGTCCAGAAAAGGGCCTTGAGGAGATTGGCGACGAGCTGGGCCTGACACGTGAACGTGTTCGCCAGATTCGTGAGAAGGCTATCCTGAAACTTCGTGATTCAGGAAATGCAAAGATATTGATAAAATACTTGGGATAAGAGAGAAGGGAGAAAATATGAATCATCTTGTGATAATGGCAGGTGGTATAGGCAGCAGATTCTGGCCTTTGAGTACCACAGAGAATCCAAAACAGTTTATTGACGTTCTTGGTGTAGGTCGTTCGCTTCTTCAGCTTACATATGACCGTTTCAAGGGTATCTGTGCCCCGGAAAATGTATGGGTGGTAACAGGGGAGGTTTATGCACAGAAGGTGCACGAACAACTTCCGGAAATACCTGAAGAGAACATCCTTGCAGAGCCATGTCGCAGGAATACTGCTCCTTGTATAGCATATGTCTCATATCGTATAAAAGCAAAAGACGAAAAGGCCAGCATCTGTGTTACTCCAAGTGACCATATCGTTACTGATATACAGGAGTTCCAGAGAATTATCAAGGCAACAATGCAGTTTGCTGCAGAGTCTGATGCTATCGTTACTCTTGGTATGAAACCAACACGTCCTGAAACAGGATATGGCTATATTCAGGCCAACCTCTCGGCTCAGAGTATGAGTAATAAGGAGATTTTCCGCGTGGAGAGTTTCCGTGAGAAACCAAATCTTGAGACGGCTCAGGAATATATCAAGCATAACAACTATTTCTGGAATGCCGGCATCTTTGTATGGAATGTCAGCACCGTTGTTAATGCCTTCCGGATGTATCAGCCAGGTATTGCCCGTATTTTCGAGCAGATGTTTGACAATAAAATCTATGGTACTCCAAAAGAGAAAGAGATTATTGCTGAGCGTTATGCAGAATGCGACAACATCTCTGTTGACTATGCCATCATGGAGAAGGCTGACGAGATATTCGTATGTCCTGCAGACTTCGGATGGAGTGACCTCGGAACATGGGGCTCTCTTCATACCCTTGTTAAGAAGGATGCCAATAAGAATGGTGTAATCAGTCAGGATGCTGTTGTCAGAACCTTTGATACCGTAAATTGTATCATCAATGTAAACGGTCTCAAGGAAGTTGTCGTTCAGGGTCTTGACGGATATATTGTTGCTGAACGTGACGGAAAGCTGCTCATCTGTAAACTGTCAGAAGAGCAACGCATTAAGGAATTTCAGTAACTGAGACAACATTTCCCCCTTTTCTTCCTCCTCCAGGACCCATATCTATGATATGGTCGGCTTGGTGTATGACGTCGAGGTTATGCTCTATGATGATAACTGTGTTGCCTTTGTCAACCAGTTTGCGTAATATCAGCATGAGTACCCTGATGTCCTCGAAATGCAGTCCTGTAGTAGGTTCGTCAAGTATATAGAGGGTCTTTCCTGTATCTCTTTTTGACAGTTCCGTAGCCAGTTTCACACGCTGGCTTTCGCCACCAGACAATGTTGTTGACGATTGTCCGAGTTTCACATATCCCAAACCGACATCCTGTAACGTCTTGATTTTGCGGAGTATCTTTGGCATGTTCTCAAAGAACTCTACTGCCTGATTGATTGTCATGTCAAGCACATCGGCAATACTTTTGCCTTTATATCTCACCTCAAGAGTCTCACGGTTATAACGCTTTCCCTGACACACTTCACATGGTACATAGACATCAGGCAGGAAGTTCATCTCTATTGTCCTGTATCCGTTACCATTACAGGTCTCACAACGTCCTCCTGCAACGTTGAAAGAGAAACGTCCGGGTTTGTATCCCCTGATTTTTGCCTCGGGGAGATTTATGAAAAGAGAGCGGATATCAGAGAATACACCAGTATATGTGGCAGGATTACTTCGTGGCGTCCTGCCTATTGGCGACTGGTCGATACTGACCACCTTATCTATATATTCTATACCTTCTATAGAATCATAGGGTAGGGGATTCTTCTCCGAATGATAGAAGTGTTGCGACAGGATTGGTTGTAGCGTTTCGTTTATGAGTGTCGATTTTCCGGAACCGCTGACACCTGTGATGAGAATCATCTTTCCGAGAGGAAAACTGACAGAGACATCCTTTAGATTATTGCCTGTACACCCCTTGAGGGTGATGACATTCTCCGTTTCTGTCTTTGTTTTCGTTTTCGTTTTCGTTTTCGTTTTCGTTTTCGTCTTCGTCTTATCGATTCGCTTTATGGTGCCATTAAGGTATTTTGCTGTCAGGGTATCAGTCTTTAGCAGTTGTTCCGGAGTACCCTGAAAGACCACTTCTCCGCCCTTTCTGCCAGCTCCGGGACCGATGTCGATAATATAGTCTGCTGCCAACATCATCTCCTCGTCATGCTCCACCACGATGACGGTATTTCCCAGGTCACGCAGTTGTTGCAGCGAGTTGATGAGTTTCTTGTTGTCACTATGGTGTAGTCCTATTGATGGCTCGTCGAGTATGTACAGCACATTAACCAGTTGCGAACCTATCTGTGTCGCCAATCTGATACGCTGGCTCTCGCCTCCTGACAAGGTGTACGACGGTCTGCTGAGGGCAAGATATTCCAACCCCACGTCGAGCATGAATTTCAGTCGGGTACGAATCTCTTTCAGTATCTCTCCTGCTATCTCGTTCTGACGTTGCTCCAGATGCTGTGGTACGTTTCCCAGCCATTCGTAGAGCTCGTCAAGGTCCATGTCTGCGAGGTCTGCTATATTCTTGTCGTACAGGCGGTATGATAATGCCTCCTGTGACAGTCTCTTTCCTTTACATGCAGGACAGACTGCAAATTCCCTCATCTCCTCTTCCTCAACATTCTTCATGTCGGCTTCTGCCAGAGGGTCCTCGTCAGAGACATATCCTAATCCTTTGCAATAAGGGCAGGCTCCTTCAGGAGAGTTAAATGAAAAGACATTAGGAGCAGGATCCCGATATGCCATACCTGTGGTAGGACACATCAGTCTTCTTGAGAAATATCTGGTTTCCTCTGTGTCCTTATCCATAATCATGATGAGGCCTTCGCCCTGTCTCATCGCCACCTCAACACTTTTGCGAACGCGTTGTTCATCGTCGCTGACTTTCAGCTTGTCAACCACCACCTCAATGTTATGGTTGCTGTATCGGTCGAGCTTCATGCCATGAGTCATCTCTGTCAGCTCGCCGTCTATGCGTACCTGCAGAAAACCTTTCTTCATCATTTGCTCGAAGAGTTCCCTGTAGTGTCCCTTCCTGTTTCTTACCAGAGGGGCGAGGATATATATCTTCTTGTTGGCATAATGCCCCAGAATCATCTCTACGAGCTGGTCTTCGGTATATCTTACCATCTTCTCTCCTGTGGCATAGCTGTATGCCGTTCCGGCTCTTGCATAGAGCAGTCGGAGGAAGTCATAAACCTCTGTGGTGGTGCCGACGGTAGAGCGGGGATTCTTGTTTGTAGTCTTCTGCTCTATGGAGATGACGGGCGACAATCCCTTTATCTCGTCCACGTCAGGACGCTCCATGTTTCCGAGGAAGTTTCGGGCGTATGCCGAGAAGGTCTCGATATATCGTCGCTGTCCTTCGGCATAGATGGTATCGAAAGCCAGCGATGATTTCCCAGAACCAGAGAGTCCCGTAATTACGGTCAGACTGTTTCGTGGTATTGTGACATCAATGTTTTTGAGGTTGTGCACTCTTGCTCCTAAAACTTCAATGTTTGTTTTTCTTGAGGTCATAGAAGTAAGAAAGTTTTATGTATATTGTGGTATGGTTAGAAGCTCCGAAGTAGTCTTTCTTCGAGTCTCCGTAGATATTTCCCAGTCCGTAGTAGAAGCGTCCCTCCAGGTCGAAGCGTCCTATCTTGTCGAAACATGCTTCCACACCCGCACCAAAGGTTATGCCGTAGTCGAACTTGTGTTCCACAGGCATTGTCTCCTGTGCCTCAACAAGGCTTATGCGCCCGTTGCGGCTTGAGAATTGTGTAATACCCTGTTCTGCGAAAGCACCTTTCTCAGTATTGGCTTTCGTATATGGGATATCATAATTCTTTTTTGTCGATTCTCCTATGCAGAAGCCAAACTGTGGTCCGAGGTTTACAAAACCGTTGATACCCTTGTTCTCTTTTCCCCATGAGAGGTGTGCAAAGATGGGAATGTCAATATAGTTGATGCGTCTTTGATATTCCTCTGCCACACCGGTCTTCGGATTTATGACGGGTCCGTTGTCGTATGTCTCAATCTTCTCTTTCCAACCCTTTTGCGCATAGTTAACCTCTGCCTGTATGGCACATAGTGTGGAGAAATACTTCTCTGAAGTGTATCTGAACGAGACACCTCCTGTCATACCTCCCAGCATTGTCTGTGGCACAGCTGTGACAAAACTCATCTTTGTCAGTATATATCCTCCGCTGACGCCCACGCTGATGCTGTTGCGGTAATCTCCCACCTGCGCCCTCGTATTAAGGGCGAAGAGCATAAGGCAAAGTGTCGTTATGATGAAAAGTTGTCTGCGCATTTAGTGAAAAGAAAAGTGTGTTGCAGAAATCAGTATTTTATGGCCTCTACACCTCCTGTAGGCTTGTAGTGTATGAGATAATATGCCTTGTTGCGATATCCTCCGCCAGGTATCTTTTCAAAGTCCAGTGGTGTCTGTAGCCATTTTGTGGAGTTCGCCAGGAAGTGAATAGCATGATCATAACCCGTAAGGGCAAAGCGGGGTAGGGCATACTGCATATTCTCATGGAAATTGCGGACGTATCTGTCCTCAAGCGCTTTTACCTGTTTGCCATTTTCGTTATAGTAGTAGTTAGATGGCAGATGCACGTTATATTTCTCAAAGTTAGCCTTGTTATACTTTGCATACATCAGCCATTCGTTATATCCGAACATTGTTATCTCCATTTCCGGATTGTGAGCTTTGAGGGTGTCCAGTTTTGTTATCACCTTTGTCAGTTCCGGTGAGCGTCCGCTGTTGAGGATGACGAGGTTTCTTCTCTTTGTTGAGAATGCTTTCTCAAAGGTGTCGTCAGGGTTCAGCACATTTGTGATGTTATATTGTATTCCCCTTGTTTCGTATGCCTGTCTCAGCATATTTGTGAAGGTTCCCTTTTTCGAAAGTGTGTCGTTACAGTTGACTATTACGGGATGATATCCTGTAAAGTTTATCATGATGCGCTGTACTGTTGTCTCGTCTATCCATGACTGTGGCTGATAAACCTGATAGATATTAGGATAACTGTTCACGTGGTCACCTGTTATGGAGAACGGAATGACGAGTTTTATGTTGTATGCCTTGCAGAAGTCAGCTATCACCTTCACATATTTGGAGTACAGGGGACCGAAAATAATGTTGCAGTTTGAGGCACCCTCTCGTACGAGTACTGTTCGTGCATCCCCATTTGCCGGCATGTTCCATGCACGGACGGTAATATTCTTACCTTGTTTCTTCAAATCTTCGATGCCCAACAGCAGGCCGCGATAATACTCCAACATACGTCTGCCGTCACCGTCAATTTTATGCAGTGGCAGCATGACGCCAACCTTCAGGGTGTCCTGTGCAAACAGGTTGCAACAGATGATTAATGCAATAAAAAATGAAGTTAAACGTTTCATTACATATATGGGTTTTTCTTTTATCGACTGCAAAGGTATAAAAAAACGCGTGAAACGCAAAAAAAAATACAATTTTATGCAAAAAAGTTTATCATACATTCCAATTTCGGTCCTCTTTTCCGTTATTTTCCTGTTTTCAGGCATTGATGCCAATGCCCAGCCGTCTTTAGAGATATGGTTTGATGCTACCGGTGCCGATGGTGCTACTGTCGAACATGCTACGGAATATGAGGGCTCTGCTCCTATTGACGCTACATTCTATATGAAGGTTACTAATGGTGACGGATGGGATATGAAGTATGAATGGCGTGTGTGTCATAAGGATGGTAATCTCGACAGTCCTTATATTACCCGATATGAAGAGAATCCGACGATACAGTTTGCCTCTGCCGGAACTGATTCCATCGCGCTCTATGCTACTTTTGAAAGGTGGAATGCGTCGATTGGCCAGATGGAAGTGATAGAATTCAAACGCGAATACTACACCCTTGATGCTACTCCTCTCACCATCAAGGCCAGCGAGAGCGAGCTTATTTTTCCTAATGCGTTTTCTCCCAACGGCGATGGGGTAAACGATTTTTTCAAGCCTAAGTCATTCAAGAGTATTGTGGAGTTTCGTGCCATTATCTTCAACCGTTGGGGCCAGAAACTCTATGAGTGGAATGATGTTACAGCAGAAGGCTGGGATGGGTCATATCATGGACGTCAGGTAAAGCAGGGCACATATTTTGTTCTATGTACAGCCAAAGGTGCAGACGGCACAATTTTTAAGATTAAGAAAGACGTAAATATCCTGCGTGGCTATACCAAAGACGACCCCGTCAATCCGGAAGAGTAATTATAAATTCATAATTCATAATTCATAATTCATAATTCTCACCTCTTACCTCTAACCTTTAACCGTTAACCTTTAACCGTTAACCTTTAACCGTTAACCTTTACAATTACATGCTATAGCTGAAGCCGAAGGAGAAGTATTCCTTAAACTGCAGTAAGGTATGTCCAGGTTCTATCGGCTTTACGCTGTCGTCAAAGCGTGGGTACAGGAACAGGTTTGTTGAGAGGAATCTGTTCACCTTAAGCGAAATGGTGTTTTCCCATTCCACGAGCAGTTTATGGTATGTGGTATAGGCATAGAAACGTGTCTTCCACGACAGCAGATCAATAATAGGCTTCCATTCCAGTTCCACCGTTGTCTGCGAACCGAAATCCTCCAGTGTGTGATGATCAGATGTTATGCCGTTTGCTGCTGCTAACGCTTTGCGGTCCACATATTTGAAGTTGAAAGCCAGTGGCGCAAGGTGTATGACACCTTTCAGCTTTTTGTCCTTCGTCTCAACGAAGTAATCCATACCCAGAGAGACGTTAAGAGTGAAAGGTGACATAAAGTCCGAATAGGTCTTCTTGTCATTATCCTTCAGACCTCTCATAAACTGTGTGTATGCCAATACCTGTAAGGCATAGTACCATTGTTTGTGTGCCTGACGGTCAAATCTTCCGGTATAACGTATCAGGTCTTCTGAGGTCTTGAAATTATTGACGGTATCAGCATCCGAAGTGTGGAATCCCAGACGCATCTCCAGCTTGTTGTTGAACTTCAGCTTCCTGGCATTGTCGTAGTTATATTGCAGGGTTACAGTTCCCAGCATTGCCCAGCTCTTGTTGCCACTCTGATACCAGTTGTCAGAGACGTGGTTTTGCATGAATTGCAGGTAGTAGTCACCCATGAAAGTCCAGAAATGCGGCTTTGTGATATAAAAATCCTGCTGTTTCGGTGCCTTCATCGGCACTTCCATCTTTGCAAAAGGCAGCACTTTCGTAGTGTCTGTCAGCGACAGCGAAGGTGGTGTTTCAGGAGTTTCCCCTATGACAGCTGTTCCTGTTTCAATATCTTTCTCCACCAGTTCCGGATGTTTGATATACATATCCAGCAATATCCTGTCTTCCAGCGATTGCTCGGCACTGTCACGATTCATTATCTCCTTCGTAACGTTAGGATCGTATCTGAGTGGTGAGAACAGACGGAATTGTGAAGCCTGTGCCCACATCTCTGTGACACATAGGGTCATAAATAAAAGTATGGTGGAAAAAAACTTCATTCTTAAACCATTGAACATTAAACTAACCTCTCACCTCTAATAACTAACCAAAATCGGGGTCAAAGGTACAAAAAAGTGAGCAAAAATGCAAATTTTTTTTGCAATTATAATAAATAAACAGTACCTTTGTCCCACACTTAAGGGAATTAAAATGAAAGTAAGAAAATTTTTATCAGCGTTATTTATTGCTTTTTGGGCAGTAGTGAATGTATCTGCCCAGAATGATACCTATCTCACTACGGAGCAATTGCCAAACCTCATAAAGTGCCTGCCTGCGCCACCTGCTTTTGACAGTCCTGAGTTTGCCAGCGACATAGTGCGCTACGCATGGGGGAAACAGCAGCGTGCAGACAAAGAACGTGTCGCCATCGTGAGGGGTGATGCCATATGGAATCCTCTCGACTCTCTGCTCCATCAGTTTGCTGTTCCTTTTGGTCTTGAGGTGACGCCAGAGGGCACTCCTGAGATATACAAGCTGCTTACTACCACCATCAATACCATCGACCAGATGCGTGTAGCTCCGAAGGCATACTATCATCGTCAGCGTCCCTTTGAACGCTTTGACGAGCCGACATTGACAGGCGAGGACAGCTTCCTGCGTGGTGAGGGCAGCTATCCTTCCGGACATGCTTTGCGTGGACAGACATGCGCCCTGACGATGGCGCAGATAGCACCAGAGAATGCTGACACCATCTTCTATCGTGCACATATCTATGCCCTGAGCCGCGTCATTGCAGGAGCACACTGGCAGAGCGACGTAGATGCCAGCCGTAATGGTGCTACCATAGGATATGTCGTACTGCAGAATTGCCCCGCATTCATAGAACAGATGAAAAAGGCGCAGAAGGAATATCGGAAGATTAAGAAATCAAAGTAAAACAAAATAAAATGAAAACTGTTGCTCCGCCTTTGCTCCAGACCGTCACATGGTCGGCATCCATATCTTTCAAGTCCCATATCTTTGTGTGATTGGCATCGTGACCAATGGCACATAGTGGACAGTTGCTCTCTCCTTTTTCTTTGGCAACTGCTGTCTGTTGGGCATACACCGTTTTATGGAAGCTTCCTTTTCTTCACAGTAATTCTGATAATAATTATCAGCGTACAAATATATACATTTTATTTCTAATATCCAAATTTTCGCGTGACATTTATTAATATCTTTTTAATATAGAAAAAAATAGCTTAATATCCAATTACTTTTTTGTAAAATTGCAGTCAAATTTAATGAAATAGAACAGATAATGATTAAGAAGTATTTTACTTTAGCCCTTATGGCAATGGGAGTATTGGTGACACTCAGTTCCTGCCGCGATGATGAGATAGCCGAAGACCTCGCAGGCATCTGGGAGGGCGAGGTGGCACAGGCCTATTTCCTCAACCGTTACTCCACGGCAGTAGATTATCAGTCCGTGGATATAGAGTTCTATAAGAATCCATATCGCTACGCCCAGGGCGATGGCATTGAGTATGACTACACCGGCTACGACCGTCACGGCAACTGCTACTATTATGTGAGCCGTTTTGTGTATGAGGTAAGGAATGGTAGAATATACATAGACTATGATGATAGAACTCGCGTGGTGATATCACGCTATTCACTGTCCGGTACGCGTTTCTCAGGCACGTTCAATGACTACTACAGTGGAGAATACCTGGCAGACTTCGACCTGTATCGCGTAGATGGCTATTACTACAACACCCACGCCGGAAGCTGGCATGCTCGTTTCCGCTCCGGCGACGGAGAAGCAGTTGATTCAGTAAAGATGATTAAGGACGACTCCTACGAAGCAGCCCATCAGCGAGTCCTGCAAAGAATGAAAGAATAAAAAGAATAAAAATACCGGAAAGATGACAACATCCTTCCGGTTTTTTTTTGTGCTTTATTTTGCTCCTTTTCTTATCTGCTTCCGGAGTTTTTGCTTTACTTCTGTTATTGTAATGCATCACCAGAAACATTGTTTTATTTTTGCTTTATCTGATCGAGTTTCTTTTCTATTTGTGACAGTTTTTCGAGAACTTCATCATTGTTGTCTGCAGCCATTGCGTCAACGAAAATACTATTAACAAGACTCATGCCTATTATACCTCCTAAGAAAAGCAGAATTGAGAAATATATTCTTGCAAAGACAGCCATGATTTTTCCGCCATTTTCAGCGATAGTTTCAGGCATTTCATACCACCCCTCAATGGTGAATAATCTAAAGATGGAATACACGCTAAGAGCAGGATTTCCAAAGTATTGAGGTGCAACATTTCCGAAAAGGAAGGTTGTAATGATACTGAATACCAACAAAAGGACTATCATACCTATGGTGACCATATAAGAGGCTTTGAAAGCTAATTTGATACCTTTTAGAAGATTCTCTATGTTAGGTATAAATTGCAGCATCCTGAACGCCTTAAAAGCTCTTAGTGTTCTAAGCGATAGTAAGACATTCGTGCCAGGGATAAATTCCCCGAAAATATTTATACATGATGGGAGAGCTAACAGAACGAGTATGAAGTCAAATCGATTCCAACCATCATTCCAGTAACCAGTAAAGCCCTTCACTTGAATCTTGACCATCGCTTCTATAAAAAACAGTAATGTGAAGAAACTGTCAATGACTACAAGTGTACTCTCCTGATTGGGAAGGAAACCGCTGACAAATATAATGCCAGTGTTGATGAGCACCAACACCAGCATTACATTGTCATTTGTAAAGAATCGTCTCACTCTTCCCATTTATACATATCGTTTTGCAGCCTCTATCAGCTGTTTCTTGAAATTATAAATGTCATCCAGTTTTTCGATGGATTCCATTTGCTCATTTCTATTTTCATCAACAAAGCCAATGCGCTTATTGCTTGTGTTATTAAAATGCAGTCTGCAAATAGGCCTGCGATTATTGTCGTCTGCAAAGATAGCAAAGTATGATTGTGAGTCGCGGTAAGTAATTCTTTCAGATGCGATGACTTCACATACAATACTTTTTACGATGTAGTAGCCTTCCAGCTCTTCCATTGTTGTATTTATTTTAGAAGCCTTTTCGTCTTCTTTCTTTGTCTCATCAGTTCCTTTCTGTTCAGGTGTGGCAGATGGGGTTTGTATAGGAGCACCAGCTACTTCGGTAGCTTTAATTGCTATTCCAAGTTTCTCGCTCATCACGTCATTTATATGACTCTTTAATGCACGTTTTACTACGTCAGTAAACTGATCCAAAACCTTCTGTGTGACAATACCTTCATATACCCGTTTTGTTAGCATTTTAACAAGTTCAGGAGAAGGCTCTTCAAATTCCGAACGTATAATCTTCTTAACCTCAGACATGTACTTTAATTCATTGGCACTGCTTAAGATATTGTCAAGGTCAAAATTCTCCTTACAAAATTTCTTAACCTCCTCAATTTGTGTCTCCCTAATCTTTTCCAGATTAAACTCAAGGAAGGGAACATCATCCATGATGTTTTCCTTAATCAAGTCAGTATAAAATCTGTAAACAATACCATTTGTAAGCAAACCAAATTTAGCCTTAGAAGCGACATAATACCTCTTCAATTGATTGTCATGCAAGTTTAAATCCTGTTTCCAGTGTTTACACTCAATCAGCATAATTGGTGAGCCATCCTTCATAATAGCATAATCAATCTTCTCGCCCTTCTTCTTGGCTATGTCACAATCCATCTCAGGAACAACCTCTAACGGATTGAAAACATCGTAACCGAGAATCTGGATGAATGGCATGATAAAAGCATTCTTCGTAGCTTCTTCTGTTTGAATAGATTCTTTCAAGGATGATATCCTCTCTGCTAACTGTAAAATAGAATCTTTAAAGTCCATAGTTGTATAGGTTTATTAAATTAAAATCTCATCCTCCCAGTCCCATAGAAGGCACTATTATATATGAAGAAAGCGTGGAACTGTATGTCCAACTTCATCTAGAGGTCCTGAGAAAACCCTGTACGGAGATAGGATAACATTCCACGCTATAACGCGGAAGCTATCATGTTCTCTTGCCGTACTTCGAAATTTCTCAGGTTTCTAGATACAAGAAAAGCATAACGCTTCTTTTTGATTTACCAATAAAGTCATGCCGGCCCCTCCGCTGAGGTCTATCGCCAGCAACTGAGTGCAAAGGTAAGAAAAATAATTTTATTAACAAAACAAAAAGACGTTTTTTTGAGAAAACACTTTTGGCGCGTGCGCGTAATATAGTTATAACTAAGATATATATTTATATGGTTAATAAATATTATACACCATAGTATAGTATAAAATTAATATAATTTCTGAGATTTTTTTCAAGAGTAAACCCCAAACACATTTTTCACCGTATTGTATCCGACAAAAATGTTCGGATGCGTGCAAGGCGAACCTTGCAACTTTTAAAGATTTCAGAAAAAATGAAAAAAAAATCACTACAAGTGACCCTAATTTGTCATATTCCGTACTTTTGCGTATTTTTTAGGACTTCATCCTTGTTATGATTACAAAATAGCAACTATAATGTGTTTGTTATGTTTTTTTTGAATTATGAAATTTAAATACCAATTTAAGGTGTTGGTTAATTCTGCAATGTGTAAGGTTGATGCTAAATATTTGACGAACAATACTTTACATGGTGTAAAAAAGAGCGGTATTTTTTTTACCATGTTTTTCACCTTACCTTTGCACCCGAGGTTGAACCTCTCTGGACACATCTCGTATTTGTGCCGGAGAGTTGGAGTAAACCCAAAACAATAATTTTCGCTATTAGTAAATAGCATAGGTGTAAAACCCTGAGCACGGGGACCGCTGGTTGTGAATACTTCCATCATTTATACCAGTAGTGCAAGGAAGTTAAATTCTAAACATATTAATTATGTTAGGAGATAACAATGAGACTATTAACGTTCAGCAGCAAGAACAGCTGACTGGACAAGTAAACAACCAAGCTCAGACGGTGGATAACATCGTGAGCGAGGCTGTAAACCAACCGACTGCCGAGGAGCAGAAGCATGAGCGTCTTAGAGAAATACTCCGCAAGACACGAATTCGTACTGATACGGAGGTGCCGCCTCAGGAGTACACTCTTCAAGTGGATGAAACTGGTTTCTTTGCCAAGCACGACATTCATGCCGTCAAGGCAAAGGCGAAAGCAGGCAAGACTACGACGTTGAAAGTGTTGATAGCTGCACTGCTTATGGGCGAGATGTTCCGTGTAAAAACGAAGTTGGAAAAACCACATATCGTCTATTTTGATACGGAACAGAACCGCAATGACACGCAGAAGATTCTGACAGATGTTGCTCAGATGACAGAACTTGCTCCAGATGTCATTAACAGTCAGGTTGCACTCCAATCGCTTCGACGTGTAGACCGTGAAGACTTACTTCCCCTATTGTGTCAGGCTTTGGAGGATGAGAAACCCGATGTGGTTTTTATTGACGGCATTGTTGAATTTGTAACCAGTTTTAACGACGAGACGGAGTCTAAGCAAATCATTAAGGACTTGCTTGTACTTTGTGAGGAGTACGATTGTGCTATCGTATGTGTACTTCACACTAACAAAGCCGAGGAGGATCACCAGATGCGTGGTCATCTGGGTACAATGTTGGCTCAGAAAGCTGGTACGGTGCTGGAGTGCAAGAAGGAACGTGGCAGCAGTGTCATTACTGTCTCATGTTCGGAGTCACGTCATGAGGAACCAACGGAATGGAGTATCATGTTTGCCGAAGGCGGTCGTATAGTCGATGCCACCGAGCAATGCCGTCTGATCAAAGAGCAACGCAAGGCCGAGAAGTTACAAAAGCGCTTGGAAGCATCCGAGAAGGAAAAGCAAGAACGCCTCCAAAAGTGCCTGACTGTTTTGCGTGACAAGGGCGGTGCTGTCAGCCGTAAACAGTTGACGGAAATCCTTGTTGATATTCTCGACCGTAAACGTCCTACTGTTGCTTCGTATATCTCAGAATGGTTGAAAGACAAGGCTGTTTTTGAGGACAGCAGTGGCATGATTCAGGCTTCAACGGAATTTGCATTGGCCTTCTGACTCTCGCGATAAGATTTTTGTTTGTTGTCGGAGCCGCATATATATATAGCGGCTCCAACAACGAACGAGAATCGCCAACAAAATTATAATAAACAACATAAAAAAGAAAGGATTATATATGATTACTAATGAATATCGGTATTATCTTGAGACACCGCGCATAACGGGACGACGTCAGCAGAAATTCACCTGTCCGCACTGCGGCAAGAACAAATGTTTTGTCAGATATGTTGACACTCACAACGGCTGTCTTTATGTGGCTAACGATGTGGGCAAGTGTGATCATCAACATAGTTGCGGCTATCATTACACACCGTCAGAATACTACCGCGACAATACGTGGGACAACCGTAATACATCGCCAACTGACATTAAGGAATACTGTCAACCAAAACCGCTGCCGCCCTTCCAACCATTGCCGATGGAATACGTTGTGCGGAGCCATTCACCACGTAGCATCTTCTGGCAGTGGATGGAAAAGGACGTTACAGAAAGGCTTAACCTTACGGCTGAAGACCTGAAACATATCTATGACGATTACCTCATCGGTGCCACTCGTGACGGAAAAGCAATTTTCTGGCAGATAGACCATCAGGGGCAGGTGCATGGAGGTCACATTATGCAATATAACCGCAGTGGGCATAGAGAAGGCTATCAGGGATGGACACACATAAAACTAATTGGGGACGGCATTTTGCCTACAGACTGGCAATTATATCAGTGCTTCTTTGGGCAGCACCTTCTTGCGAAACGACCAGAAGCTCATGTTTGTCTCGTAGAAAGTGAGAAGACAGCTCTCATCATGGCTGCAAGTCAACCTGAATATCTTTGGCTGGCAACAGCGGGCAGCGGAGGATTATCGAAAGAAAAGGTTGCATGTCTGCAGGGCCGTCGTGTCACACTCTTCCCCGACAGCGGATGCTACGATAAGTGGAACAAGCAGATGCAACTTACGACGGGTATTGATTATAATGTGTCCTCACAATTGGAAAACCACCCTGCTAACACCGACTTGGCAGACCTGCTTCTACAGACAACTGAGTCGCCATGATAGCGGTTTCATTTCCCGATGCATTTCTTGCGGCGAAGCCTTCTGACACTTTTTCTGTGGCTTTCAAAAAAGTGTTGGATGGCTTCGTAAAAAATGGGGCTTTTCAGCATTGAAAATGTAGGCAAACCCCATAACAATATTTAACACTTAAATCGTTGATTTTCAGTAAAATAATTGTCAAAATATTTGCATAATTCAGATAATTTTTGTAACTTTGCAGATAGAAAAAAGGGAGTAAAGATGGGAGTGAAAAGGGTAATATCTTAATTCTTAACTCTTAATTCTTAACTCTTAACTAATAAAAGGCGGGATTCGGTCACCCGATGTAGTTGGCCGAGGATTTTCTAATACCAAGAAAAATACACAAAGATGGCATTGAAAATTAAAGCGAGGGAGAAGAAGCTTAAGTTCTCCAAAGACGGTCCAGAAGTGTACCGTTATGTTATGATTCCTGACTTGTACTCAACACTTGATCAGGACAAGGTGATTGCTGAAGCTGCTATACGTAGTGGCGTTAGCGAGGGCGTGATGCAGGCCTGCTGGAAGGGCGCTGGTGACGTAATCCGTGCGTGGGCGACAGAGGGGCACTCTGTGGCACTGCCAGGACTCGGAAACATGCGTTTTGGTCTGTCAGCGAAAGCCGTAGCAGACGTGAATGACGTCAAGACGGGTCTTATCCGTACACGACGCATCATCTTCACACCGGCAACGGTGCTGAAGGAGGAACTGGCAAACACGGCTATCAACATCACCTGCTATGACCGCAATGGTGATATCGTTAAGCGTGTTACCAGTGATGACCCAGGCACTGTTGAAGAGCCTGATGAGGGTGATGACAACGGTACAGGTCAGAACGGTGGCGGCACCAACACTGGTGGCGGCGGTAATAGCGGCGGAGTTGAAGAAGGCTGATTTTAATTGAAAATTGATAATTGATAATTGACAATTGATAATTAGCCTCATGGGATGAGCCTTTCGGGGCTCCTCCCTTCTTTAAGGTTTAGCGGTTATGGGGTAAAGAGTAAGCAGGTACTGCAATTATGTGCAATCCCTGCTTTTATTACCTCTTACATCAGTCTTCTTACCTCTTACTATTGTGTGTTACACACGTTCTCTCAAGAAGCGTTTCAACAAGAAGGCAAGGAAGTAGGGAAACGTATAGAACTGACCATTCCATCCGATATTCTTGTACCCCAATTTCACTCCGTATTTTACTTCCGGATAAGAGTCCCATTTGATAAGGTTATTCAACGAAGCCGTAGCCCCATCCTTAGCTTTTACCTCTACCGGTATCAGA
>CADCAX010000001.1 GCA_902799455.1 uncultured Prevotellaceae bacterium | reverse complement strand
AGACCGATGAAGTTCGAAGACGATAACGTTGCTGTAAGTTCTGAACTGAAACAGTATGCAATTTCTGCTGGTGTTATCAATGATATGATCAGCGAGAAGGATCCTGATTATGTAAAATGATAGGGGAGGAATGAATGATGAAAAATAATAAAAAATATAAAGTATATCAGAAACGGATAGCTTATACGATTTGTCTCGTGCTGCTCGTGGTTTCTTTCATGTCATGTAGTCACGGAAAGGGCTTGTGGGCAAAGTATGAACGTCCAGACAGTTTGCTTCATGCAACAGCAACAAGTAGTGCTTTGCGTGATGCCGCTGCCATAGAGGGCAACGATTCTGCAGGCTTCGGTGATGTGGAGTGGCAAGAGGTATTTACAGATCCGCAGTTGCGTGCTCTTATAGAAAAGGGCTTGGAGCAAAATGTTGACATATTTGCTGCATCCGCTAATGTTCAGAAGATGGAAGCTGCGTTAAAAGCTGCTCGTTTGGCATTCTTGCCTCAAGTGACATTCTCTCCGTCAGGTACTCTGGCAAAAATTCTCACTGGAGATAAAAGGGGCGATTGGAATAAGTCTTACGCATTACCAGTATCAGCTTCTTG
This sequence comes from uncultured Prevotellaceae bacterium, assembly GCA_902799455.1. Lineage (GTDB taxonomy): Bacteria > Bacteroidota > Bacteroidia > Bacteroidales > Bacteroidaceae > Prevotella. The sequence continues at coordinate 45,964 of CADCAX010000001.1, read as the reverse complement.
GACGATAGACCTTTTTGGTAGTATTTTGGCGGCAAAGCGTGGTGCCGAAGTACAACTTGCTATGATGAAAGACTATAAGCATGTAACCCGTTCCAAAGTTATCTGCGGTATAGCAAACTGCTATTATACCTTATTAATGTTAGATCGTCAATTGGAGATATTGACTGATATGGAGATGCTGACAGCTGAGACATATCGTATGATGAAATTGCAGAAGGAACTTCGTAACACCAAAGAAACTGCAGTTGTTTCTGCTGAGGCTTCTAACTTGTCTGTTAAGGCTCAAATTGTTGATATGAAGCGCCAGATAAAAGAGGTCGAGAATACGTTGTCTACTCTCGTCGGCATGCATGCTCAGAGTATTTCGCGTGGTAAGCTGTCGGATCAGAATCTTCCGGAAGGATTTTCTGCTGGGATTGCTCTGAATGTTCTTTCTGCTCGTCCAGATGTGCATGCAGCTGAAATGGAACTTGCAAATTGTTTTTATGATGTCAAGAAAGCTCAATCGGCGTTTTATCCAAGTTTGAAGATAACAGGCACAGGTTCGTTTACCAACAGCATGGGTAATACAGTGGCAAATCCAGGCTTCTTTATAGCTAACTTTGTTGCTGGTCTTACACAGCCAATCTTCATGAATGGTCGTTTGACAGCTCAGTTGAAAGTCGCAAAATTATCATATGAGGTAGCTGAAAAAGAATGGCAACAGTCTATCCTTGAGGCTGGAGCAGAGGTCTCTGATTGCCTAGTGGAATATAATACCAGTAAAGAGAAGGGCGAACTTGATCGCCAGCAGGTTGAGGCTCTCCGTAAGAGTGTCGACTACACAATAATGCTATACAAGATGGGTTCATCTAGTTATCTGGAGGTGATTTCTGCACAGTCCTCTCTTCTCAATGCGGAGATTTCTCAAGTGACAGATGATTTCAACAAAATGCAGGCAGTTGTAAATCTATATAGTGCCTTAGGAGGAGGCAAAGAATAATATGAGCAATATTTCAGATAAGGCTGTTATCAGCCCCAAAGCCAAGATAGGAAAAGATGTGACAATCTACCCATTCGTATATATCGAGGATGATGTTGAGGTAGGTGATGGTTGCGTATTGTACCCTAATGTGAATCTTATGAACGGTACACGTCTGGGAAAAAATAATAAGGTGCATCAGAATACTGTTATCTCTGCTATTCCACAGGATTTTCACTATAAAGGCGAAAATACGATATGCGAAATAGGTGAAGGCAATATCATTCGAGAAAATGTAGTTATAAATCGTGCTACATTTACAGATGGTAAGACCCTTATCGGTAATAGGAATTTCCTGATGGAAGGCGTACATATATCGCATGATGTCCATGTAGGAAACGAGAATGTACTTGGCTATGGAACAAAAATAGCTGGTGATGTTGAAATACACAATTTCGTGATTTTTTCATCTGGTGTCATAGCTAATCCTGGTGTACGTGTAGGTGATTGCTCTATGATTCAGTCTGGTTGCCGGTTCTCCAAAGATGTTCCGCCATACATCGTGGCTGGCAGCCATCCTATAAAATATGGAGGCATTAATGGCTTTGTGATGGAGCAGTGTGGTATCAGTGAGAAGGTGAGGTCTCATATAGCAAATGCCTATCGTTTGGTCTTTCATGGCCAGGATGATATCTTGAATGCATGTATACAGATAGAGCAACAGGTACAGTCAAGCCCGGAAATCGACAAGATCGTCGAATTCTTAAAGACATCAAAGATAGGAATAATAGGAAAGTTATAGTTAAAAAATATTAAAACATCGTGTTGCGGCAGAAGGTAACCTCTATAATGTAGATTATTTTTTATACCTTTGCAGCCGATTTTCGTTAAAGTCACCGCTGGTACTCGACTACGTGACATGGATTAAAAAACAATAAATTAGAAGAACATGGATTTAATCAAAGTTGCTGAAGAAGCATTTGCAACCGGCAAGAAGTTCCCTGAGTTCAAGGCAGGTGATACTATTACTGTCGCTTACAAAATTATCGAGGGTTCTAAGGAACGTATTCAGCTTTATCGTGGTGTTGTAATTAAGATTTCAGGCCACGGCGACAAGAAGCGTTTTACAGTACGTAAGATGTCTGGAACAGTCGGAGTGGAGCGTATTTTCCCAATTGAGTCACCAAACATTGACTCTATTGAGGTGAATAAGGTTGGTAAGGTACGTCGAGCTAAACTGTATTACCTGCGTAATCTGACAGGTAAGAAGGCTCGTATACAAGAAAAGCGTCTTACCTCCGAGTAAGAAAGAAATCCTTAATCATCGTAGCACATTCTTCTTCCAGAATGTTGCTGGTGACGTCCGTTTTAGGATGGAGTGATAATGGGGCTACCTTCTGGTATCCCCTTTTTTCGTCTTTACAGCCATATACCAATCGTGAGATCTGGCTCCACCCCAAAGCCCCTGCGCACATAGCACAAGGCTCTACGGTAACATATATTGTGCAACCTGTGAGATATTTGCCGCCTAAGGCATTGGCAGCGGCTGTGATAGCCTGCATTTCTGCATGAGCGGTGACATCGTGTAGTTTCTCTGTGAGATTGTGAGTTCTTGCCAATATCCGACCCTGCGCTACTACGATAGCACCTATTGGAATTTCTCCTCCTTTCTCTGCAGCCTTAGCTTCGGCTATGGCTTTTTTCATATATTCTTCGTCGGTCATAGTGCAGCGAAGTTACACTTTTCCTGACGATATATCATATAAATAAGGAGATAATGTAGAAAAAAATACAATAAAATCACAAATTGTTTGCACATATCGTTTTTTTTCTGTACTTTTGCAAAAAGTTGGGTTTCTCAAAGAATCATAACATCTTTGTGACTATTAATAAACGTTTACTGGCCTACTAATGGGAAAACGTATAAAAAAACTTAAGAAGATCCGAATTCATCGTGAAGGAACGGATACATTGGTGTATAGTGCAATGGCTTTAATAGCTATTGGCATAATATTGTGGCGTTCATTTGACTCTCCTATACCATTCTACATTTTCGCTGTTGTATTTGGTGTTGCATGGGGCGTAGTATTGAATTTCTTCCGTTGTCCGATTCGTATATTCGAAACAACAGATACGGAAGGACTTGTTGTCGCTCCTGCTGATGGAAGAATTGTAGTGTTAGAGAAGGTGTTTGAGGAGAAATACCTGAAAGAGGAGAGAATAATGGTCAGTATCTTTATGAGTCTCTTCAATGTTCACGCAAATTGGTTCCCTGTAGATGGAAAGGTGAAATTGGTTGAACATCATAATGGACATTTCCATAAAGCCTGGTTACCTAAGGCGAGTGATGAGAATGAAATGACAGATATTATCATTACCACAGAAGATGGCGTTGATATACTTTGTAGACAAGTTGCCGGAGCAATGGCTCGCCGCATAGTAACTTATGCGAAAGAGGGAGATGATTGCTACATTGATGAACATATGGGATTTATAAAATTTGGTTCTCGTGTAGATTTGTTCTTGCCAGTTGATACAAAGATATGTGTTGGTATGCGCCAATCTACTACAGGAAACCAGACAATAATAGGCATGCTTAATAGGCGTGAAGAAATTTAGTTAGACGGAATTGTGTATGAACTTCAGTAGTATTAAGAAGCATATCCCTAATTCTATAACATGTTGTAATCTCGTCAGTGGATGTATTGCAATCTCTTTCGCCATTAAAGGAGATTTGCCTTTGGCATTGTCGTTTATCATCTTGGGCGCTGTTTTCGATTTCTTTGATGGTATGGTGGCGCGTTTGCTTGGGGTGTCATCGCCAATAGGAAAAGAACTGGATTCGCTGGCTGATGTGGTAACTTTCGGAGTGGCCCCTTCATGTATTATCTTCTATGAGTTGCAAGTAGTTGAGTATCCTTCTGTATTGAATGATACAACGATAGTTTCTCTTCTTCCCTATACAGCATTCTTGGTGGCTGCGTTAAGTGCCGTGCGTCTTGCAAAGTTTAACCTGGATACACGACAGACAACGTCATTTATAGGTTTGCCCACACCGGCAAATGCTTTATGCTGGGGTTCTTTAATCGTGGGTTTCGGAGAATATCTTGAGCAATATGCGTGGTTTATGCCTGCTTTATTGGTAGGGATAGTGTTGTCATCATGGATACTTGTTGCTGAAATACCAATGTTTGCATTGAAATTCAAGCATTGGGGATATAAGGATAATGAGTTGAAATATTGTTTCGTGTTATTTTCGGCAGTAGCCCTGATTGCTACTATAGTGATAGGTGTTATAACAGATAATTGTAAATTGTGCTATTCTGGCTTCAGCTTAATAATAGTGGTATATGTATTATTAAGTATTGCTGCTAATACAAAGAAACAGTCTTGACGTTTTTCTGGGTTCCATGAGTTTTGTTCATCTTCATGTACATACGCATTATTCCTTGCTGGACGGACAGTGCAAGGTTGCGGATATCGTCAATAAGGCAATTGCTGACGGTATGCCTGGTGTCGCTATTACGGATCATGGAAACATGTTTGGCGTCAAGGAATTGTTTGATGAGGTTAAAAAGGCAAATAAGGATCTGAAGAAAGAAGGCAAAGCACCTTTCAAACCAATCTTTGGATGCGAAATGTATGTGGCAAGACGTGGAATGGATAAAACGGACTTGCCGGAAGTTGACCGTAGCGGTTGGCATTTAATAGTGTTGGCGAAAAATGCTAACGGATATCATAATCTGATTAAGCTCGTATCAAATTCGTGGGTTGACGGTTTCTATCATCGCCCTCGTACTGATCACGAGCAGCTGGAACAGTATCATGAGGACCTTATTATATGCTCTGCCTGCATAGGTGGTGAGATTCCGCAAAAGATACTAGCTGGTGATATTGAAGGGGCTAGGAAGTCAGTTGAATGGCACAAGAAGATATGGGGAGACGATTTCTATCTTGAACTCCAACGTCATGAGGTAAAAGATCCCAACCAGCGTGCCAATCGCGAAACATTTCCTTTGCAACAGAAGGTTAATCGTGTCCTTATAGAATTTGCCCGCGAATATAATATAAAGCTGATATGTACAAATGACTGTCACTTTATAGATAAGGAGACTGCCGAAGCTCATGATCATCTCTTGTGTATCGGCACAGGTAAGGACCTCGATGACCCTAATCGTATGCTCTATTCCAAACAGGAGTGGTTTAAGACTGAACAGGAGATGCGGGAGATATTCTCGGATATTCCTGAAGCCTTGGAAAATACCAATGAGGTACTTGATAAGGTTGAGGTGTATGATTTGGAATCTGACCCGATTATGCCGTTCTTCCCGATTCCTGCGGAATTTGGTACAGAAGAGCAGTGGAGACAGAAGTTCACGGAAGAGGATTTATACAAGGAGTTTACCTGCGATGAAAACGGTGAAAATCCATTACCACCTGAAGAAGCAGAAAAGAAAATCTCAAAGCTTGGTGGGTATGATAAGATTTACCGAATAAAGTTTGAAGCCGACTATCTGGCTAAACTGGCATATGAGGGAGCTGCAAAACTATATGGTACTCCTTTGGATAAAGAGGTTGATGAACGTATAAGATTCGAATTGCATATAATGAAGACGATGGGTTTTCCTGGTTACTTCCTTATTGTGCAAGATTTTATCAATTCAGCTCGTGACAAACTGGATGTTTGGGTAGGACCTGGGCGTGGCTCTGCTGCTGGTTCTGTTGTGGCCTACTGTCTGGGTATCACACGCCTTGACCCTCTTAAATATGATCTTCTTTTCGAACGTTTCCTTAATCCTGATCGTATTTCCTTGCCTGATATAGATACGGATTTCGATGATGATGGTCGTGGTCGGGTCCTGCAATGGGTAATGGATAAATATGGTCATGAGAACTGCGCACATATTATCACGTATGGCACTATGGCGACAAAGAATGCCATTAAGGATGTCGCACGTGTAGAGAAATTCCCTCTTGACCGTACTAATGCTCTATGTAAGGCTATTCCTGACAGGCTGCCAAACAATCTCAAGATGAATCTTCCGAATGTTATTCAGGCCGTTCCGGAAATTGCCCAGGCAGAGTCCTCGCTGGATTCAAGAGAGTCTAATACGATTAAGTATGCAAAGATGCTAGAGGGAACTGTGCGAAATGTCGGCATTCATGCATGTGGCTTTATCATATGCAGAGATCCTATATCCAATCATGTTCCTGTGTCAACAGCACCAGATCCGGATTTCCCTGAGATAAAAACTGCCGTAACCCAGTATGATGGACATGTTATTGAATCGACAGGTCTGATAAAGATGGACTTCCTCGGATTGAAGACGCTTTCCGAGCAGAAAGAGGCGTGTAAGAATGTGAAACTTACGCGTGGCATAGATATCGATCTTGAGAAGATTCCTATTGATGACGAGCTTACTTACGAGTTGTATCAGCGTGGACAGACTATTGGCACATTCCAGTTCGAGTCAGCAGGAATGCAGAAATATCTTCGTGAGTTGCATCCTACGGTGTTTGAAGATCTTATTGCCATGAATGCTCTTTATCGTCCAGGACCGATGGACTATATCCCTTCATTCATCAAACGTAAAAATGGTAAAGAGCCGATAACCTATGATATTCCATGTATGGAGAAGTATCTTAAGGATACTTATGGCATTACGGTATATCAGGAGCAGGTGATGTTGTTGTCGCGCCAACTGGCAAACTTTACCCGTGGTGAGTCTGATGCCCTTCGTAAGGCGATGGGTAAGAAGAAAAAGGACATCGTAGAAGCCATGAAGCCGAAGTTCTTGGAAGGCGGCAAACGGAACGGCCATGATCCGAAGGTGTTGGAGAAGATATGGGCAGACTGGGAGAAATTCGCTTCTTATGCGTTCAATAAATCACATGCTGCATGCTATTCCTGGGTTGCCTATCAGACTGCATATCTGAAGGCTCACTATCCAGCGGAGTTTATGGCAGCACTCCTTACGCGTCGTTGCGACGATATTAAGGAGGTGACAAAACTGATGGACGAGTGCAAGTCGATGGGCATTCAGGTGTATGGTCCGGATATAAACGAGTCATATGCAAACTTTGGCGTTAATCAAAAAGGTGAAATCCGTTTCGGTTTGGCAGCAATAAAGGGAATGAGTGAGGCTGCTACTCGTGCAATAATAGAAGAAAGGACGAAAAATGGTCCGTTCAAAGACCTGTACGAGTTTATAGAACGCATACCACCATCGGCATTGAACAAGAAGGTTATGGAGTGCCTGACTCTTGCGGGAGCACTTGATACATTCGGATTGTTAAGAGAGCAATATCTTGTACCGCCTCTTCATACATTGTCAAATATCCGTTCTGGTAGTTTTATTGATGCTTTGCTCGTTTATGCACAGCAATTCAATCATGCCAAAGTTGAGGCGCAGAATTCTCTGTTTGGCGGACTGGAGGCAATAGAAATAACAAAACCCAAGCCTGGAAAGGCGCCGGAGTGGAGTGCTATAGAACGTCTGAACAGGGAACGTGAACTTGTCGGAATCTATCTCTCTGCCCATCCGTTGGATGAGTATGCTGTAATCCTGAATTGCATCTGTAATACCACATGCTCGGAACTGGGTCGTGATGCTGACCGTGCGGAATTGGCAAAACGTGACATGATGGTCTTTGGCGGCATTGTCACAAATGTACGCGAAGGTTTCACAAAGAAGGGCTCACCTATGGGAGTTGTTACTCTTGAGGATTTCAGCGGAGTAGGGGAGTTGGCACTGTTTGCTGATGACTGGTCCAAGTGGGTCGGGAAATTCCGTATTGGTTGTTCTGTCCTCGTCAAGATGAAGAGTGTTGAACACGTGCGTGGTGGCGAGAAATACTATACGTTGGAAGTCCAGAATGTCGATTTCCTCAATGAAGTGGCAGATGATTTGGTAAAGAGCATAACGATTAATATTGATATGGATGCAGAAACAGAGAAAGAGGGAATGCTTGAAGACTTGTCACAGATAATTCTGGATTCATCGGGAGAAACGAAACTGTACTTTATCGTCAGGGACTCTCGCATCAGTCCTCAAGCGATAACGATGTCATCGGATTTGCCCGGAATTAAGATAAACAGAAAACTCATGGACTTTATACAAGCCCATGAGAGTATAAAAGTAAGCATCTAAGCGATTTAAATGATAGGCTATTGTTTAATAGCTGCGCGGATGCTTTCGTATATTTCTTCAATACTTCCTACACCATTGATTTTGGCGTATTTGCCCTGTGAAACATAGAATTCTTTCAGAGGCAACGTTTGAGCGTAGTATGTCTCAAGTCTCTTTCTGGCAGTTTCTTCGTTGTCATCGCTTCTGCCGCTGGTCTTTCCGCGAGCTACGATGCGTGCGATGAGTTCTTCGTCCTCTACTTCAAGTCCTATAACGATATTCACTTTCTCACCGCGTTCTGCCAACATCTCATCGAGGGCTTGAGCCTGTGCAATTGTGCGTGGAAAACCATCAAAGATGACACCAGGCAGGCTGTTTCCGCCACATACATTTGCGTCTCTGATGAGTTTGTCCAATGTCTTGGCAAGCATATTGATAATCAAATCGTCTGGAACAAGTTTGCCGTCTTGGATGTACTGTGAAGCAATAGTTCCCAAATCTGTGTTTGCCTTGATTTCACTGCGCAGCACATCGCCAGTGGATATGTGTGCTACACCAAATTCAGCGATAATCTTATCGCTTTGTGTGCCTTTGCCTGAGCCTGGGGCACCAAAAATGACAATGTTTTTCATATCAATTCAGTCTTTTACTAGGGAATAAATATCTCTTAATGATCTGCCCATATCGTTGTAGTCTAGTCCATAGCCTACGATGAAGGCATCAGGTAAGATTATACCTGCATATTTGACATTTAGACCAGGTACTTTACAACGTTCTGGTTTATGGAACAGGGCGCAAATCTCAACGCTGGCCGGATTCTTCTCTTTCAGCTGCTGTGTGAGATGCTGCATGGAGTATCCGCTTTCGACGATGTCCTCAATAATTATAACATGTCGCCCTGAGAGGTCTTCTGTGACAGGCAGATGCTCTGTGATACTTTCTGTGGATGTCGTTCCCTGATAGCTGCTAATCTTTGTAAAAACTATCTGGCATGGGATAGATATCATCCTTAGCAGGTCTGCAGCAAAGATGAAGGCACCATTCAGAACAACAACACAAATGGGATTCTTACCTGCGTAATCAGTAGATATTCTGTCTGCACATTTCTGGACAGCTTTTTGAAGCTCTGATTCAGGAATAGACAATTCGAAAGTCTTGTCGTCAAGGGTTACTCGTTTCATGTAAACTTTTAATTTGTATTAAAGTAATCATGTTGATTCCGCATACAAAGTTAGTAAAAAAAATAAAAAGTCAATAGTGTATGAGCAAAAGTTTTGTTTTTTTCGTGTTTTTTTAGTAGTTTTGCACTGAATTTTTATATTGTCAGATGTTTCTTCTTTCAGGACAGCCATTAAAAGCGCGTGATAATTCGGTATTCCATCATCTTGATTGGTGGACATGCCTTATTTATGTCCTTTTGGTAGTCTTCGGATGGTTCAGCGTCTGCGGAGCGTCTTATGTCTTTGGTGAGACGGAGATATTTTCCTTTGATTCGCGTTCCGGTATGCAGCTGATATGGATAGGAACATCACTTGTCCTTGCGTTGGTCATACTGTTGTTGGACTATCGTTTGTACGATACCTTCGCTGTACCGATATATTGCGTAATGATGGTCCTGCTGTTCCTGACAATATTCAATCCTCATGAGATAAAGGGTTCACGTTCCTGGATAGCCTTGGGCTCTCTTCGCATACAGCCGGCTGAGTTTGCTAAGTTTGCGACGGCATTGGCGATATCCAAAGTAATGTCGAGCTATCGTTTTTCCTTGAGCAATTATCAGGATATGTGGAAAGCCGTAGGGGTTGTGCTTCTTCCGATGCTGCTTATTATCATGCAGCGCGAGACAGGCTCTGCCCTGGTCTTTACGGCATTTTTTCTGATGTTCTATCGCGAAGGAATGAGTGGTAGCGTCCTCTTTACTGCGTTTGCAATGGTTGTGTATTTCGTGGTTGGAATACGCTACGGGGAAGATTCCTTGTTTGGCACTCCCTCAAGTGTTGGCAGCGTTGTCGTAATGCTGTTGATTCAGCTGTTTATGGCTACTCTGCTACAGGTGTACAGTAAATCACGAACGCGTACCTATAGTGCGTACGCTATGTCGTCAATGTATTACCCACGCAGTAGGGATAATAACTCCGTAATGAGCAAATTGTCGAACGTTGTTATCCTTAATACCCCTATGAAGATGGTGACTTTCTCTTTGGGTAGTACGATTGTGCTGATAATGCTTTCCAGATTTGTCTTTCCGTTTAATATTATATGGCTGCAGACTTTGGCAACGCTCGTTATATTGGGTAATCTGATATGGATGTGGCTGAATGACCGTATCCGCTCATATTTGCTGATAGCATTGTTCGGAGCCGGCTCGATGATATTCCTGGCATCGGCATCGTTTATCCTGAACCACGTTATGGAGCCGCATCAGCGTGCGAGGATAAATGTCCTTTTGGGAATAGACAAAGATGTCACAGGCGCAGGATATAATGTCCATCAGAGTGAGATAGCGATAGGCTCTGGAGGACTGACGGGTAAGGGCTTCCTTAACGGAACGCAGACAAAGCTGCATTTCGTCCCTGAACAGGATACGGACTTCATCTTCTGTACCGTTGGTGAGGAGGAGGGATTCCTTGGGGCCGTTTTCGTACTCGTATTATTCCTGGCACTGACGATGCGGCTGATGTATCTCGCAGATCGCCAGCCGTTTGTCTTCGGAAGGGTCTATGGATATAGTGTTGCCAGCATATTCCTCTTCCATCTGTTTATAAATGTGGGGATGGTTCTTGGCATAACTCCTGTTATAGGTATTCCGTTGCCTTTCTTCTCGTATGGAGGCTCCTCTTTATGGGGATTTACGATATTACTGTTTATCTTTCTGCGTATAGATGCCTCGCGCCATCTGTCGCATAGATAGTTTAGAGTGTAGAGTTTAGAGTGTAGAGTTTAGAGTTTAAAGTAAAAAAGATATGGAATCAAATTTTGTAGATTATGTAAAGATACAGTGCCGCTCGGGTAAGGGTGGTAAAGGCTCTATGCATCTGAGGCATGTGAAGTACAATCCCAATGGAGGCCCTGATGGTGGAGACGGTGGTAGGGGTGGTTCTATCATCCTGCGTGGCAATCATAACTACTGGACACTGCTGCACCTGCGCTACCAGAGGCATATCTTTGCTGAGAATGGCGGCAATGGAGGGCGTGATAAATGTCACGGTACAGACGGAAAGGATATCTATATCGATGTGCCTTGCGGTACTGTGGTATATAATGCTGAGAATGGCAAGTTCGTATGTGATGTGACGTATGACGGTCAGGAAATCGTTCTGCTGAAAGGTGGCAAGGGCGGCCTCGGAAACTACCAGTTCCGTACGGCGACACGCCAGACACCACGCTTCGCCCAGCCTGGTGAACCAATGCAGGAGATGACGGTAATAATGGAGCTGAAACTCCTTGCTGATGTGGGATTGGTGGGTTTGCCAAATGCTGGTAAGTCAACTCTGTTGAGCGCCTTGTCTTCTGCAAAACCGAAGATTGCCAATTATCCTTTCACGACATTGGAGCCGTCACTTGGTATCGTCGCTTATAAGGAGAATAAGTCCTTCGTAATGGCCGATATCCCTGGAATAATAGAGGGTGCGGCAGAGGGAAAGGGCTTGGGCCTGCGCTTCCTGAGGCATATAGAGCGAAACTCGTTACTGCTCTTTATGGTGCCCGGAGATACTGATGACATTAAGAAGGAGTACGAGATGCTGGTAAATGAATTACAGCAGTTCAATCCCGGAATGTTGCAGAAAAAGCGTGTTCTGGCAATTACAAAGTGCGATTTGCTTGATGAAGAGCTGGTGGCAATGCTGAAAGAAGAACTGAAGGGTCTCTGTACCACCTTGTTTATCTCTGCGGTAACAGGATATGGTATTGACGAGCTGAAAGATGTGCTGTGGCGCGAGCTCAATTCAGAGTCAAACAAGATTCAGGGTGTCATTTCTGAAGAGATAATGGTTCATCGTGATAAGCAACAGCGTGAACTGGAGGAAATGGAAGAGCTGATTCCGATGGAGGATATTGAAGACCTGCAGGAACTGGATGATATTGAGGAGATAGAAGAATTGGAGGACTACGAGTATGTTGACGTATAATCTTGGTGAGAGGATAGATGCCTTCACGACAGACAGGACTATAGGTAGGAAGATTCCAGGTGTGGTATATCCTCATCAGACACATACTGATAAGATTTATACGATTTCATCGGACTTTTTCCTGCTTTCGTTGGCTGAGCGTAAGGCTGCGTTAGAGGGCGTGGATGCCTTGATTAGCAATGCCCGAAACATCATTATGGGAATCAGTACGGCAGATTGCATACCAGTCATAGTGTACGACCCTGTTCATCATGCGGCAGCAGCCATTCATGCAGGATGGAAAGGTACTCGCCTGAGGATTGTCAGCAAGACCATTCGTGAAATGCAGAAAGTGTATGGCACCAATCCGTCAGATTGCACAGCAGCGATAGGTCCTGGCATCTCGCAGGATTCTTTTGAGGTGGGGCAGGAAGTGGTGGATGCCTTCGTTGAGGAAGGATTTGAGATGTCCGACTATGTCATAATGAAGAAGAAACCGCACATAGACCTCAAGGCCTTGAATAAGTTCCAACTGACATCAATGGGTGTGAAATCCCAGAATATAACAGTGTCTGATGTAGATACCTTTACCAATCCCGATTATTTCTCTGCCCGAAGGGAACAACATGGGGATGTTAAATGCGGCAGAATCTTGTCAGGATTTATGCTAAAGTGACTTTTTGTTCTAAAAATTTGGAGATTTGAATAAAACTTTGTACTTTTGCACGCACAATTGTATATAAATAAGGAGTAGAATTATGAAGAAAAATACCTTATACACATTGTCTCTTTCTGTTGTGGTGTTGATAACACTGTTTGTCGCATCATGTAATAATGACAAGAAGACAGAGGCTGTTCGTGATACAACAGTAGATTCCCTTCAGCGTATTATCGACCAGAAGGACAATGAACTGAATGATTTCGTTGGCGTCTTTAATGAGATACAGGAAGGATTCCGTCTTATTGAGGTAGCAGAAAACAATGTTTCAGTAATTCGTGACGGCGAAAATACAAACAAGGCAGATCAGATTCGTGAGAGCATCCGTAACATACAGCAGCGTATGCAGCATAACAGGGAACTGATTGCCAATCTGCAGAAGAAACTGCGTGAAGGAACCCTGCGCTCTGAGGAGTTGCAGAAGACCATCACCAACTTCATGAAGCAGCTGGAGGAGAAGAATACCGAATTGGAGCAGCTCCGCAGCGAATTGGAGAGCCGTGATATACATATTGCTGAGCTCGACCAGACCGTAGCAGACCTTAATGCGAATGTGTCAGACCTGAAGCAGGAGACCGAGCAGAAGTCTCAGACCATAGACCAACAGGACAAACAGCTCAATACTGCATACTATGTCTTTGGCACCAAGAAGGAACTTCAGGAGCAGAATGTATTGCAAAAGGGTAAGGTCCTGCAGGGCAATTTCAACAAGAACTACTTTACAAAGATTGATATACGTGTTGACAAGGAGATAAAGCTTTACTCCAAGAAGGCAGAGCTGCTTACCTCCCATCCGGCAGGTTCATACACTCTGAAGCTTGATGCTCAGCAGCAGTATGTACTCCGCATTACCGACCCGCAGAAGTTCTGGGGCGCAAGCAAGTACCTCGTAGTATTGGTAAAGTAGGGTAGGGTCAATAGCAGCATTTGCTTGCAGATTGTTGTTTATAACAAAAACCTTAAAAACCCTTTCTTCGGTCTTGAAGCTCTTTTAGAGCTCTAGTGAAAAGTGGTATGGAATTGTCTTTAAAAGCGAGCTTTTAAGTCAACTCCACGCCACTTTTCACATTCACTAACGTGGTATCAAGCCCTCGAAAGCAAAAACATCGATTGTTGTCACAATCTAAAAAACATTTTCAACCTTAGCTTTTTTCTGTTACAACAATTGATGTGCAACGGTTTTTAGGTTCGAAGAACCGAGGTTTTTGCTCACGAAGTATGTGAGGCTCTGTATAGAGACAAAGATGAAAGGGTGATATTTTTATCTGGGAGCTCGCTCACAAGGAAAAATAGAAGCCTTGCATCTTGCTAGGACTGTAAAGTCCGACACATACTGACGTGAGTGTTTTTGTGGTTTTTGTTAAAATAAAAATTTCTGTGATTTCCGTGATTTCTGTGTGAGTTACCGTCTATTCAAAGTAGAAAGACAAGACAAACATCTTACTTTTCGCATCGCGGACAGATGCTGCATACGGCATCTGGTCAGCGTTGTTCATGTCCTCTATATGCTTAGAGTTGAAACAGTTGGTCAGTCCCATCATGAATTTCAACTCCGGACGTAGTTTGAAGAAAGGCAGATAGAAGTCACATCCGATGCCGACTTCTGCAAAGACGTCCGACTTCTTCATCTGTATGTAATCGCTTGACTTGCTCGTAAGGTTTATCATTGGCGCAATGCCCGCCATGATGTATGGGCGGTGGTTGTTAAAGCGCTTGGAGGCAAAGATGAGGTCCAGATTTGCTCCTACATATACTGTCTTCATCGATTGCCTCTCTTCCACATCCCGTCCTTCAGTCTCTGTCTGCGTCAGGTTGCGGAATATAAGGTTACGGCTACCGAAATACAACTGCGGAGCAAGCCTGAATGCAAAGTACTCATTTATGCGTGTCTCCATCAGCACACCCACATTGAAGCCCGGGTCCCAGTTGTTCTGGTCGCAGACAACATTGGATGCCATCTGGCTGCCATCCTTCAGGGTGAGCGTCTGTGGTCCTACATTCTGGAACTTCATGTCCTGAAAGTTCATTCCCACAACAATACCGAAATGCAGAGGTCTCAGATCAGTATATGGACGGTTCTGTACACTGCGTTCCATTGTCTGACCATATGTGCAAATGCTGAAGAGCATAAGGAAGAGCACATTTGCGATGTATAATTGAAGTCGTTTCATACTTAATATTAACGGATAGAATACTCAAAAATTGTTACCATAGGGTAGGGAATACTCAAAAAAAAGTACTTTTTTCATCTTTTTTGGAAAAAAACATACCTAAAATTAGGTACGTAATAAAAAAAGTATTACCTTTGCACACAGAAGTTCCAGTGAACTGACATTTTAGGGTTAATATATATAATTTACAAACTTACAAAAACATTAAGAACTATGGCTTACAAAATTAGCAACGATTGTATCGCATGTGGTACATGTATCGACGAGTGCCCATCAGGCGCTATCTCAGCAGGTGATATCTATTCTATCGACGCTGATGCTTGCACAGAGTGCGGCACATGTGCTGATGTTTGTCCTAACGAGGCAATCAGCTTGTAAATAAATTATCCTTCCAAAGAAGGAAATAACCCCTGCGGAAAGTCATTTCTGCAGGGGATTTTTTTAACAAAGGCTTTAAACTTTCGCTAACCGTTATTTCCCTCTTCCATCTAAAAAGCCCCCAAATAAGCGGAGGCCGCACCAATAATGCAGCCTCCGTTAGTTGTTTTTCAAATGAAACGCAAAAACGCAAAACGCTATTCTATATCATCTAGAAAGGCCCATGGCCCATACATGATGTTGTTGTGACAGCCGTGAGGGCTGCTGTTAGTGCCGCTACTATAACCTTCGCCAGCACCTGCCAAAAATTCCTTTTATCCACGATAAAATAATTAAGAGTTAAGAGTTAAGAATTAAGAATTAAGAGTTAAGAATGCACTTCGATGTGACCTGAAAGTTCTGAGCGAAGTAGCCCCTGCGGGGAGTTCATAGAACTTTGGGAGAAGCGAAGGGTATCGACGAAGTCAATTAAGAGCTAAGAAATCTTGAATCTTGAACCTTGAACCTTGGAACCCTTTTCCCAATGCCCTCCCGAGTTGGGAGGGCTGGGAAAAGAAGCTATCCTTCCTCTACACCGCCGCTGTTATTGCCGCCGCCGTTGTTGTCAGAACCACCGCCCTGGTTGGTGTTGTCGCCAGTGTTTGTACCAGTGTTGTCACCAGTGTTAGTGCCGCCCTGGTTTTCGTTTTCGTTTTCGTCCTCGACGTTTCCATCGTCGTCGGAGGTGACACGCTTAACGACTTCACCGTTACGGTCATAGCAGGTGATTGCGACAGAAGTCTGCTTGAGCTCCTGCTTCAGGTCCACAGAAGGAGTGAACACGATACGACGGGAAGTAATCATCTTAGACGCTACGTCGTTAACGTCAGCGACACTCTCAGAGCGCAGTCCGAAGCGCATGGTGCCAAGTCCAGGGATTGCCACAGAGTGACCTTCAGTAGCCCATGCCTTGATTACCTCGCCAGCTGCTTCCCAGCATGCCGCCATCACACCCTTTGCCATACCAGAGCGCAGAGCAGCCTCGGAGATCACTTTACTGTCAGTGAGCTTGTTGTAGAGTTCAGGCTTCAGGACATAGCGGTAGCCCAGTGAATTACCATTCTTGTCAGAAAAATGACTGAGATCAGTCTCGATTGCTTTTACTTTGATAGACATAGTTGTTAGTTGTTAGTTAATAGTTGAGGTTTCAAGCTTCAGGTTTCTTTTAGTCGGCCTCTGGCCTTTGTAAAAGCGGCAAAGCCGATTACAGGTTTCAGGTATGCCCTCCGGATGGCTCATCCTTCTTCCATCATCCTTCTTCCATCTTCCCTCCCTGATTGGTTAATGAATGTTAATTTATCGCGCGACTTTTATAATTGATTTTATTCGGATTTAATTATGAATTATGCATTATGTAATCGGCTTTGCCGCTTCGCTAGTCGAAGAATTATGAATTGTTTAGCCTCTTTTTTTTGTTTTACGCGCCTAAAAATTTTTTTCATGCGCCTGTAGCAAATTTTTGATACTTTTTCGTGTGATTTTCTGGGTACAAAATTACAACAAATTTTGTACCCTTGCAATAGGTTTTGAAGAGTATTTTGATGAGTTAAAATGTGTTAACAAAAAACAATTGTGATTGCGTTTGCGTTTTAGCGTTTTTGCGTTGCATTTGATTTTGTCATACTGGTAAGCGTTGCGTTGCAAATATATATATTATAAAATTTATATATTATATATATATATATAATATATAAAAATTTGATGTAACCTAAAAGTAACATAATCGGAATTCGAAATGTAACGCAAAAACGCAAACGCTAAAACGCTATCCATACTGAAAAGGTTGACGTCCTCTCCTGATAAATGTTGACTACTTTCATGCGCGAAACCAGACAGGCAGGGCATTTGACTTTTATTAACAAAAATAATCTCAAGATCATGCGTGATATATGGGATTTTTTTTGTACTTTCGCACTCCATTTCCCGCTAAAAAAAAACGGGTAAGAAATAACCAAAAACAATATTAAATAAATGTTTAAAGTATGTTTGAATCAGTAGATTTACAGGAGGCATCGCGTGATGCCCAGAGGGCGCTATGGCGGTACATATGCATTCAAGGATATTGCCTTCGAGTTTGGTACAGCTATCAACGTGACGTTCAAACTGTATCTCATTGAAGAGTTCCAGCGACTCAAAGCTGATGAACAGAAACAACTTGCATGGTCAGCAAAGCGTGAGCTCTCAAAAATAAACTATCGCATACATACCGATGCAATAAAGAGTAATCTCATTCCTGCAGAAGTAACTCGAGAACAAGCAGCAATGAAGTATGCAGAGGAAGCAGATGTATTGAATGTAGCAATGTTTGGTATGACTGCCAAACAATGGCGCGAGGCCAATCCAGACCTAAAAGGCAACATCCGCGACTACGCCACCATCAACGAACTCATCTGCCTATCGAACATGGAAAATATCAACGCTGTGCTCATCAACGATGGAATGCCCCAAGGCGAACGTTTGGTAAAACTCAACCAGATTGCCATCCAGCAGATGCAGGTGTTGGAAGATAATGGTGGTAGGAATTTGTTGAAATAGAGGTCAGGGAATAGTCCTCTTGACATTTAATGACTAACACAAAATAGCGTTTGCGTTTTGCGTTTTTGCGTTTCATTTCGATTTTCATTCTATTTCTTTATAACTTCCCTCTACAGCATATTTGCCTGTAGGGGGATTTTTTTTCTGTTTTTTTTGGAGAATCAAATATTTTGTTTAACTTTGCAGGCAGTTGCTGGCGATAGACCTCAGCGGAGGGGCTGGCACAATCTTATTGGTAAAAGATAGCATCAGCAGTTATTCGATGTGTCTGATTGTTTGTGGAGATTCCCGAATATGTCCGATAAGTGCTTTGCTCCTAAATCTGTCAATAAAATCTAAACAAAAATAGAATATTTTAATCCGTTCGCTTTGGCTGAACGTAAAAAATGTACATTTGCAAAAAGTATTAATAATTAAAACATAAAACTATGAAGAAAATTTCAAAAACAACGTGGACTCGTTATAAGGAGAGTGCAGAGGGTAAGGAAGTTATAGCATTGTTCCAGAAGATTCAATCACCTGAAACTACTGCTGAAGAGATTTTGGAGATTGCTAAGCGTTTTGACCCTCAGTTCTTCAATAATTCGAGTAAGAAAGAAATGGCTCAGGATCTTGAGAGCCTTAATCTTTTTTTGACAGTCCTTGGAGATATTGTCTCTCATGAGGAAATCAAGATAGAAAGTGGAGAGGACTTGATAAACTTCTACTTAGACTATCTTGAATTCTTTGCAGTGGATGACGAGAACAAGCCTTTAGAGGATATCCCTCAGTCGTATTACAAAGGGATTTTAAGCAACAATATCTTTATGTCGATAGCATTGTATGCATATCTTCCTGGCTTATTTATCCCTAACTTCTTTGTGATGCAGTTTGCTTACCTGAAGAAGTTTGCAGAGAAATATGAAATCGATTTGCCAAAGATACCTAACCGTTCAGATTATCGTGAGCGTTGCCTCTATTATTTTGATGTATGTCTCGCTCTCATTAACTTCGCTGTGGAGAATGGCATTGAAGATCCTGCGGAGATTTGTGCGTTTATCTATGGTTGTGAACTACCCGTTATCAAGGATGAATATGAGGCAGAATTTGACAAGCCTATGCCTAAAGTGCCAGAACAGGCCTGGATTCTGGTAGGCAACTATGGTGAAGGAGAGAAGAATATGAAACATGGATTCTGGCAGGCTAACGAGTTGACCAGTAAGGGTGATATCATGCTGTTCTACGAGAAGTCGCCAGTAAAGAAACTGAATTCTGTATGGATTGCAATGGAGGATGGAGTAAAAGACCCGTTCTTCCATTACTATTCTCATACATATATTGGCAACAAGATTGAGATTCCGGCTGACAAGGCCCTTACCTTCGAGGACTTTAAGAACAGTGAGTATTTCAAGAAAGAGAATCGAGGTTCTGAAGGCAACTTCGTCAGCAAAAACTTCCAAGATGTAAGCGGCTGGGCTGTGACATCGGCTGACTATGCAGAAATCAAGAGAATGCTTGAAGCAAAGGGCTTTGACACATCAGTTCTTCCATCTTTGTACGAACCAAAGGTGATGGCTGGCATTG
Source organism: uncultured Prevotellaceae bacterium (assembly GCA_902799455.1). Classification (GTDB taxonomy): domain Bacteria; phylum Bacteroidota; class Bacteroidia; order Bacteroidales; family Bacteroidaceae; genus Prevotella. The sequence continues at coordinate 26,360 of CADCAX010000001.1, read as the reverse complement.
AAATAATACATGAAGATGATGTATCGTGGAAATTGCTTGTTCCCAGACTTGAAGAAATGGGGTGGAAGTATAAGGAGGACTTCTTTGATGAAGTGGAATTCCCTGCTGGAAGAGGAACGACGGGACATGAGATGGATAAACGACCCGACTTCTGCCTGCATCTCTCCGGAGGAGAAAGAGACAAAGAGGCCCAGGTTGTTATCGAGGTTAAACTGAATATGAAGAATAACCAAGAGATTAAAGCAAACTACGACCAAGGTGTATCGTATGCAAAATGGGGAAATGCACGAGTTCTTGTGATTTGCGATAAGAATCAGATCCGTGTATATGAGCGCAACAAGAAGAATCAATTTGTGCCATTTGACACACCTACAGCTCGCTTCCGTTGGGAAGATATGCAGAAATTGGAGAAATTCAACGAGCTGAAAAAGTTGTTGAGTAAGAAATAAAAAATCTGCTTGCAGGGGTAACATTTCTCTTTTTCTCATGCTTTAATAGTAGAGAAGCATAAGAGTGTTTCATATGCAAGTAGAATTTAAAATAAAGAAAGATGGCTAAAGATTTAACAACATCACAGATTGACAGGCAGAACATATTGAATAATGGTGTAGCCTTGCCACGAATCCAAGAGGCATTGGAGATAAGGCCTCTGGAGTTTGAGGGCCGCTATGTGCTGACAAAGCAGATGGTGGCAGACTACTACGAAGTGGACGAGAGAACCATAGAACGTTTTCTGGAGGCCAACAAAGAGGAATTGGAGCATAACGGCTACTTTTTATGTAAAGGTAACTCTCTGAAAGAGTTTAAGTTACGTTTTGCGAGCGACATTGATGTCGCTACCAAAACTACTGTCTTGGGACTCTTTGATTTTCGTTCTTTTCTCAACATCGGCATGCTGCTGACTGAGAGTGAAAAGGCCAAGTGGTTGCGTAGTCGCATCCTTGACATTGTGATTGCAACTATCAACGAAAAGACCGGTGGTGGCACAAAATATATAAATCGCAGAGATAGAGAGTATCTGCCAGCAGCCATTCAGGAAGAGAACTATAGAAAGAACCTGACTGATGCCATCAACAAATATGTAGATGGACATAAGACGTTTAAATATGCTCAGATAACGGACATGATTTACAAAGTTGTGTTCCGTGAGAAAGCAAAGGAGTATAAAAAGTTACTGTCGCTCAGTGAAAAGGACAACCTACGTCGGACGCTATATGCAGAAGTATTAAGGGCAATCTCATCATTTGAGAACGGAACTGCCTATGAGATAAAGAAGAAGGCAGAAGAAGTAGGACCGCTGACTGTTGATGAAGTCGAGGATGTTATTCAAGAACTTGCTAAACATCCAATGATGGAACCCATCATCTACGATGCCCGTCAGAAAATGGCCTCACGAGACTTTGCACTACGCGATGTGTATCATGACAACATTGCTGAGTACTTGAAGGCAATCGCACCAGAGGAGTACGAGAAGTTCATTGGCAGTCAGTCTGTGGACTTTGACCATCTGCTGGATGAGAACAAGGAGGTCTTGGATCGTCTAAAGCAATAAGGAGGAACGGATATGGCTAACTTAACATATCTCACTTATGAGGAAGCCCTCGCCATCTACTATAAGACGGTAGAGAAGAGCGGCGGTGGTATGGCTGGTGTGCGCGATGAGGGTGGCATCAGGTCAACACTCGACTTCGTGCAGGATGACCTCTATTATCCAGAAATCGCAGACAAGGCAGCCTACCTGATGTACAGTCTGTGTAAGGGGCACTACTTCGCTGATTGCAACAAGAGAATATCCATTACACTGACGCTGTCGTTCTTCTTAAGAAATGGCTATATGTATCTGGTCAAGACCTTCATGGAAGAAATGGAAGCTATCGGCTATCATGTGGCTGCAGGACATATTGACCGTGACTTGCTGACAGAAGTCATGCGTTGCATAGTGAATGACGAGGACTACAGTGAGTCTATTAAACTGGAACTGATGGAGGCAATGAGTCAGGATATTGGTTTTTCTGAGTAATTTTTTATTCGTTCGCTTTGGATGAACGAAAAAACGTTACTTTTGCAGCCGGAAATGTGAAACAAAGTGTATTGAAGATAAATAATTATGGCACGATGTCCTAAAACAGCGGCAGAGGCTTGGAAACGTCTGGATAAGAGGCTGACGCAGGAAGAGAAACAGCAAATAGTGGAGGCAGACTCAATGTCTGATTTCCACTTCGGACTGGGTATGTGGATTCGAAACAACTGGATATATACAGGTGAGAAAGAAAATATGGAATCGCTGATGATAGATTTGGGCGTGGCGAATGTCATGGGGGAAGACGAAGAGCGTTATGTCTTTTGCCCAACAGGAGATATGGCTTCGTCTTCTATCTTAAGGGCGTATCAGAAACATCTGAAGGAGAAATAATAAATGAAGCAACTGTCGAAATCGAAATACGCAAAGTTTTGTCAGTGTCCGAAATGCTTGTGGATGAGTGTCTATAAGCCTGAGGAGGAGGTGATTGACCCTACAACAGAGGCTCGCTTTGAGACTGGTAGCGAAGTGGGGGAAATGGCGATGGGCTTGTTGGGCGAATATGTGGTAACAACAACTGCAAAGGAGGATGGTAAACTGGATATTGTCAGCATGCTGAAAAAGACACAGGAATATATGGCTCAGGGGACTGAGAATATCTGCGAGGCGGCATTCAGCTATGAGGGCAATTACTGCGCTGTTGACATACTGCACAGGACTAATGGTGGATGGACTATCTACGAGGTGAAGAGCAGCAGCTTTCCTGAATTCAACGGTCAGCCTGCAAAACTTGAGAAATACGTTCCTGATGTTGCCTATCAGAAATGGGTGTTGGAGAAGTGTGGCGTAAACGTTACTGGTACTTTCCTGGTATGCCTGAACTCCGACTATGTCAGAGAGAGTGACTTGGACCTGCAGAGGTTGTTTGTCATCAACGATATGGCTGAGATGATAGAAGGGGAGTATCAGCAGATTGAAGAGAAACAGGCTGAGGCTCTGAAGATGATGAACGATGATAACGAGCCTGAGATGGACATCTGGGAAGGGTGTAAAGCGCCATATGCCTGCGGATATTTCAATTATTGTTCAAGACATCTTCCTTCTCCTTCGGTATTCGACTTGTATCGCATGACAATGTCCAAGAAACTGGAGTATTACAGGATGGGACTGGTTTCTTTTGAGGATATCAAAGACGAGGAACTGACACCTGTTAGAAGAATTCAGGTGGACAGTGCCCTCAGCAATGAGCCGCACATAGACAGGGACAGCATAAAAGAATTCCTTAAAACCATAACATATCCGATATACTTCCTTGACTTTGAGAGTATGCAGCCTGCTATTCCTCCTTTTGATGGCATGAAGCCATATCAGCAGATATGTTTTCAGTATTCGCTGCATATCATAGAACATGAGGGAGGACCATTGCTGCATAAGGAGCATCTGGGCATTTCAGGCGAAGATCCAAGAAGGGCTTTGGCACAGCAGCTTTGTGAGGATATTCCAATGGGTGTCTGTACGCTGGTTTATAACAAGGCTTTTGAGTGTACACGACTGAAAGAGATGGCTGCATGGTTCCCTGATTTGGCAGACCATCTGCTGGATATCAGGGATAACATCGTTGACCTCTTGATTCCTTTCCAACAGGGGGCTTATTATCTGCCTTCAATGGGTGGTTCGTTCTCAATAAAACGTGTATTGCCATCACTGTTTCCTGACGACCCTGAGTTGGATTACCACAATCTTGAGGGTGGAGTACAGAATGGTAATGATGCGATGACCATATTCCCAAAGATTCAGTTTATGGAGCCAGAGGAACAGCTGAAGACGCGCAAGGCGTTGCTTGACTACTGTTGCCTTGACACCTTCGCAATGGTGAAGGTATGGGAAAAGTTGAAAGAAGTAGAATAAATTTTCTTCTGTTCGCTCTGGGTGAACAGATAAGTATTACCTTTGCCATCGGAAATGAGTAAAACATGTTTTCCTCAGCAGCGAAAAGCGTTTCGCTGATAATCTCTTCACAGAGATTTGACCAATGGCGAGTCTGCTTACACTCAGCAAAATGAGAACGAGTTTCTCTTTTGCCTTCGCTCAATCGCAGACTTGCAGCATCATCGGAAATATTGGCGGATTGATGGTCGCAGCGGTAGCGAGGTCTTCGATGGCATATTGCAAGGTTCGACTCCTTCGTCAATCCGTCTTTTTAAAGAAGTGCGCTTGTGAGTAAGGGTTTCAGCATATTTGAATCACTTGCAGAACTCAACAAGGCGAGGGTATCTGATATGCCAGCACTGTCCTCATTTTATGGAAGTCTGGTAGTGTCACGATGTATGGTAAAGGTGGGCGAGCCGCAAGGCTTTCTGTAGCAGTTCAAATCTGCCGCCAGGCTTCCATTTTTATTTTTTAACAAAGATTTCTTTATTTGTTCGTTTTAAATGAACAAATAATTTGTACCTTTGCAAAAAATCTAAAGAGTTATGGCAAATACGAAAGACTATGCGATGCGTGAGATGATTTACGACGAGAAATTCAGTAGTGGTAAGGAATATACCTGCAAGGAACTGATGGACATCGTGAATGACCGACTGGAAAGGAGAGGCCTTAAACTGATCCAGTCGAGAACTACCTTTATGCAGGACATACAGGAGATGAACGAGAAGTTCCATCACTTGTATGGCAAGTCCGGCATAGTTTGGGAAGACAGGCATAAGAAGCGCTACTACCGTTATCGCTCTGGCATAGATTCTATATATAATAGGGAATTGACGCAGGACGAAGTAGAAAAACTGCAGGAGGTGAGAAGCCTGTTGCAGGGCTTCAAGGGTATGCCAAAGTTTGACTGGATAGACCAGATGATGTCTCGCTTGGATCAGAATATCTCAGGCAAGCAGAAGGCAATAGCGAGTTTTGAAGGTGGTACGAAATATGGCTCCAAGTATCTGATGCTGTTGTTTAAGGCAATCAGGGAGCGGCAGGTGCTCGATGTGGAATATCGTAGGTTTTTCATGGATTCGGAGAGCCTCGTACTACATCCTTATTATCTGAAACAGTATTGGCGCCATTGGTATCTGATGGCAAAGAGAGAGGGAGGAAAAGATATTGAGGCGTTCGCTCTGGACTGTATGGAAGCAGTAGGAGTGAACAAAAGTGTGAAATATAAGGCGACGAAGACCTCGTTTAAGAAATACTTCGAACACCTGGTAGGCGTGACGATGCCCCCAGAGACTAATGTGGAACACATAGTACTATGGGCAGATGCGTCGTTGGCACCTTATCTGCTGACTATGCCTATACACGAGAGTCAGGCGCTTTGTCCCAGCGAAGACGGGAAAAGTTGTATAGTGACGCTTGACGTGATGATAAACTATGAGCTGATACAGGAACTGATGTTCTATGCTGACCGCCTCGTGGTAAAGTCTCCAGCATTCTTCCGCGATGCGATGAAAGAGAGACTTGAATGGTGTAAGGAGTCGTATAAGAATGTGGAGGAGGGTAATTCTATTACTGAAGGAATGGAACCTCAGCTGTTTGCCTTCAACTATATACATGAAGACAAGAATGACTGGATAGATATACACTTCAGGATAAGTCTGGGGCTGACTGTTCTTGACAGTTATATCTCTCATTGGAACAATGACTGGGGATATATCCGCACTTGTCTGGAAAGGATTGTGAACCACAGCAGGACTGTCATAGAACTGAACTATGAGGATGAGCCTACCAAGATAGAACTGAAAAAAGATGGCGAGATGTTGGATATAATGGTGACTCCAAACAGCCTTGCCAGCAAGGACCAGATGCCTTTCAGCGGATTTGCAAAGTGCAAAGATGTGGTCAGGGAATTGTATCAAGGCCTGATGGAATGTACAAAGGCATACCCCAAGGAATATGTCGACGGCTGTCCGTTTACATATGATGTGGTATATAATGCCCTTAGGTCAGAGAAGATTGAGGAGTATTTGAAAGAAGTGTAATGCTTTGACAAAATAGCGTTTTAGCGTTTTGCGTTTTTTGCGTTTCATTTGAAAAACAAAATCGGAGGCTGCATTAGTTTGCAGTCTCCGATTTTGTTTTATGGTATGGGGATTTTTTATCCTTGTAGGTTTACCAGGTTGTAAAACTCGTTTCTCAGCTGTGCCTTCTTCTTGAATTCTCCTGTGAAGTATGTTGTTGACATCTCGCCTTTGTTCCTCACGCCTCGCATGCTCTTGCACAGGTGTTTTCCTCTCAGCATTATGGCAAAGCCTTGTGCTGTTCCGCCAAGGGCGTCGCTAATCATATCAACGATTTCCCTGCACAGCCTCTCCTGCAGCTGCAGCTTTGCAGCGCAGTAGCCCACTACGCGTGCTACCTTTGAGATACCGAGTATCTTGCCGTCGGCACTGGGGATGTATGCAAAATAATATCTTCCGAAGAAGGGTAGGATGTGGTGCTCACACATGGAGTAGTAATCGCCACAGTCGAAAACCATTTCCTCGCTGTGTGCTGAATTCTTGAAAATTGTTATGCGTGGCTTCTTCTCCGGTTTATACCCGCGAAAGATCTCCTCATACATCCTGCAGATGCGGTCAGGAGTGTTCTGAAGGCCCTCGCGGTCGGGGTCTTCGCCGATGTATGTGAGAATAGTGCGTATGGCTTGTTTCAGCTCTATTTCACGTTGAGTATCTTGTGTGTTTGAAGTGATAGCGTCCATTGTGGGTTCTTTAGTATATAGTCAATACATTTTTTCCAGTTGTTCTCTGCAGGCTGTCCGTCATCCAACGGCTGAAGGCGGTATTCCTGTATGAAGAAACGGTGATTGTAGAAGTTCAGGTCGTTCATGTAGAGCATAGGCTCCTTTCCGTCAAAGAGTACCTTCAACTCGTCAATCCTCTGTATCTTGATGGGGAGGTTCTTTGGCGAACATGTGACCCAGTCGATGAGCGACTCCTCCTGGTCCTTCAGGTTGAACTTGTTGTCGAGCTTCACGCTGCCGTTTGTCTCTATCTGCACGAAGAAGAGGTTTTCCTGCAGTTTCTGACATAGCGATGGTGTAAGCTGCAAGGTGGGTTCTCCACCGGTTATGACAACATGATTGGCAGGATATTTCTTCACCTCTGCCACTATCTCATCCTCTGTCATCTCCACATACTCCTCATGTTGAGTGTCGCAGAAAGGACATTTCGTGTTACAGCCGCTGAAGCGGATAAATACTGCCGGAGTGCCTGTAAAACTGCCTTCCCCCTGTAGGGAATAGAAAATTTCGTTAATCCTCATCTTCTTCGTAAATGGCAACGTTTCTTGCACTCTCCTGCACTTCAACACGATAGCATTCAGGAATCTGCTCGCATATCCAGCGTGCTACATTCTCTGCCGTAGGGTTGAAGGGCAACAGTTCGTTAAGATTTCCGTGATCGAGGTATCCGTGAATCTTCTCCTTCACCTGTGTGAAGTCAATCACCATACCGTCCTGATTAAGCTCTTTAGCCTTGCATAACAAGGTCACTACCCAATTGTGACCATGCAACTGCTCGCATTTGCTTCTGTACGATAGCTTCAGCTGATGGCAGCCGGCTATCTCCATAGTTTTCCTGATGTAGTACATTTTTTTTGAGAGTTTTTTAATTAGGGTTTCCTTCTACCTAAGCCTTCTTTTGGAAAGCGGGTGCAAAATTACAAAAAGATTTTGATAATAGAGAAAAATATTCCGTAAATTCGTTAATTTCGTTATTTTTTTTGTACCTTCGCGGGCGATTTATGAAAAAAGAACAGTTTTTTTCACGTACAAGCTTACGTTTCAGGCGTTTTTCCAGAAAAGGGTATGCTCTTTTCTCTGTCTTGGGACGTGAGGTGTTGATTGGGGTACTCAGCGTTGCTGTTGTCTCTCATGCTATGGCGGAGGGCATCAGCGTTGTTGAGGAACTTGCGAAGGACACAGTTGTTCGTGAGGCCCAAACCCTGGATGATGTCGTTGTCTTAGGGTCGCGGGCGCCGCTTACCGAGGGTGAGACGGCAAGGATTGTCACTGTCATAACCAGCGATGATATTCATCGTGCGGCAGTGGCAACTGTCAACGACGCATTGAAAATGGTCACTGGCGTGGATGTCCGTCAGCGCGGTGGCTTTGGAGTACAGACGGACATCTCCATAGACGGAGGCACTTTCGACCAGATTGCCATTCTTCTTAACGGTGTCAACATAGGCAATCCACAGACGGGACACCTCTCCGCCGACTTCCCTGTTTCTCTTGAGGACATAGAACGCATCGAGATTATCGAAGGTGCTGCTGCACGTGTGTTTGGAGCTTCTGCCTTCAATGGGGCGATAAATATTGTCACCAAGGGTTCAAGAAGTTCAAGAGTTCAAGGTTCACCTGTCACCTCTCAGCTGTCACCTGTCAACTGTGTTGTTGCTCTTGAGGGTGGCAGTTATGGCACTTTCGGAGGTAATGGGCGTGTTGCAGGAAAGGAAATGAGCCTCTCTGCCGGTTACAGGCAGAGTGACGGAGGTACGGAGAACAGCTATTTCCGCCAGTCGCAAGGTTTTTATTCTCTCAACTCTCAACTTTCAACTCTCAACTTTCACCTGACGCTGGGTGCCACAGCAAAGCGCTATGGGGCAAACACATTCTATTCTGCTGCCTATCCCAATCAGTATGAGAGCAACGGGCGCTACTTCGCTTCTGTAGATATCAGGGGTGGATTCTCTGATGCCTTCCAATTCCAGGTGCAGCCATACTGGAACCTTAACACAGACCATTTTCAGCTGATACGCGGCTCTGGGGTGGGGGAGAACTTCCATCGCACCAATGTGATTGGCGGAAAGGTGAATGGTAATTACGACTGGTCTTTGGGAAAGACGGCCTTTGGTGTGGAGGTGCGCAATGAGAGCATCCGTCGCACTTACCATAGCGACAGGACGGAGGTGAGTCTCTTTCTGGAGCATAACATAATATACAAGAGGTACACAGCTTCTATGGGTGTCGTTGCCAATCATAACAGCGGCTATGACGGCAGGTTCCACTTCTTCCCGGGCATAGACATGAAGTATAGGGTATGGGACACCTCAAAGGCGCAAAGCGATGTGTTCCTGAGCTATAATACCGCCTTCCGCATGCCGACATTCACAGACCTCTTCTATAAGTCCCCCACGAATGAGGGCAATAAGGACCTGAAACCAGAAAGAGTTCAGTCTTTACGCTTCGGCTTCAGATATAATTCTTCACTCTTAACTCTTAACTCTTCACTCTTCTACGATTGGGGCAAGGACATGATAGATTGGGTGATGTACTATCCTACGGATAAATATCATTCTGCCAATTTCCGCCTCGACAACAGAGGCTTTTCCATAAACTCTAAACTCTCTACTCCCAACTCTCAACTGTCAACTATCAACTCTCAACTATCCCTTCAGGTGGGCTACTGCTTCATTGACCAGAAGAGGTATGATGATGTCGCCATATACAAGAGCAATTACGCTATGGAGTACCTGAAGCACAAAGTGACTGTCAGTCCTCAATTAACAATTAACAAGGAACATTCTTACACTCTTCACTTTGTGGTATCTTACCGCTGGCAAGACCGCATGGGACCGTTCTACAAGCCGTTCAGCCTTATAGATGCGAAGATTTCCTTTGTGAAAAGAAAATATGAGGCAACATTATCATTGAATAACATCACCTCATACAGATATTATGATTTGAGTACTGTCCTGCAGCCGGGATTCTGGTGTATGGCGGGCATCAAAGTGAAACTTTGGGAGTAACAGGGAGTAATAAGAGGAAGTAATAAGAGGAAGTAATAAGAGGAAGTAATAAAAGGAAGTAATAAAAGGAAGTAAAAATTCCTCCTATAACTCCGATGAGCGAAGCGAATTAACTCCAGCCCGAAGGGCATAACTTCCTTCTATAACTCCCAATTCTTATAGATTCTTCTTAGGGTAGAGAGCCTCCCACCATGATGGGTCATCCTTCAGCCAACGTTGGAACCAAGCCATTTGTGTTGCAATCCACTTTTCCTTCTTGGCATAGTCGAGGATGTGATGGTTCTCTCCCTTTACCTCAACAAGTGCTACCTCGCGTCCCAACAGCTTGAGGGCTGTGAACATCTGCAGGCTCTCGATAACAGGTACGTTGGTGTCGGAGTCACCATGCAGCAACAGCAGAGGTGTATGTATCTTGTCGGCATTGAAGAGTGGCGACTGATTGACATATAACTCCTTGTGGCTCCAAGGATAGCTGTTGGCCATAGATATCTCGCTATAGTTATACCCCCAGTAGCCTTCGCCCCAATAGCTGGTGTGGTTGGAGATACCGGCATGACTTACGGCACAGGCGAAGATGTCTGTTATCGTCTGCAGATACTGTGTCATGAAACCTCCGTAAGAGGCTCCCATACAACCTATCTTATCCTTGTTTATGTAGGGATGCTCCTCACATATCTTCTTCACTCCCTCGATGATGTCTTCGGCAGGCCCATGACCGGCAGTGTTTACGTGGCGCGAAGCCCATTCCTGACCAAAACCTGTTGCACCGCTAGGCTGCACGATATAGGCGATATACCCCAGGGAATTCCATAACTGCGGAGGGTAAAACGTCTCAAAAGTACGGGAAGTGGGAGAGCAGCCGCCATAGTAATAGACAATCATAGGATATTTCTTCGTCGCATCAAAATCCTTTGGCAGATAAAGGCGCCCATATACCGTTTCGCCCTTAGAATTGACATAATTCCAATCCTGACAAGAACCCATCTCTGCCTTCCCCAAAGCAGTCTTTCCGTCAAAGAGGCACTTGGATTTTTGTGGGGTGGAGAAGGAGCTGACATAAGCAGAGGCCTGCTCCATTGTCTTATATGCCAGCCAAGCCAACGTCGGTGAATGTGAGGAGATATCGAAGCGATATATAACATCACCCTCCAGAGGCAGTTTCCCGATAGTGCCCTTTGTGGGGTTCAGTCTGAAGATGCTGACATAGTCGCGATCTTCTGCAGAGAAATATATCTGTCCGTCAGCCAGCGACCAATTAAAGTTTTTTATGGAAGGGTCAAAGTCCTTCGTCAGGGGTGTCACCTTCTTTGTGGCAATGTCGAACAGGAACAGCTCATTCTCTACTGCGTTTGGAATGACATCAGCTGGCAATTGGCAACCTATGCGATTGAAAGCCTCTGGGGTTCCTGAAAAGAGAATCTTGCTGCCATCGGGTGAGAAGGCTGCACTGCCAATGAATTCTCCTGCTGTGATGATGGTATCGACAGCAAGGGTTTTGATATCCATTATGTAGAAATCACTGACATTGGTGGGGCGTTTCTCCAGTCGTGAGCGGCTGGTGCTGAAGAGTATCCTCTTGCCGTCAGGAGATATATCTCGCAGGTATTCGCCCTTGTTGCCGAATGTGATGCGTTGGCAGAGCCCTGTCGCTATATCGTAGCGCATGAGGTAGTTGCGCTTTCGCCATCCTGGCTGTCTGTCATCCATCTCCAGTACCTCATAAACCTGCTCATCCTCCTTCGGACCTTCTTCCTCAGCTGTTATGATAAGATAGTCTTCTGTAGGACTTATGACATATCCTCCGTTGGGTACGTCTGTGGCAAAGCGGGTACGCTCTCCCGTCTTGGGATTAACCTTCGTCAGATGCTTGCGTCCTGCTTCCCATTCCTCTTCTATGTATGCAACAGAAAGTGGCATCCATCGTATATCGCGGCTGAGAATATACAGCAGCTGTCCTGTCTTTACATTGCGAAGCTCGCGTGTCCACTGTGAATTGCCCCCACGCTCCGTATTCTGATAGGATACGACGATGTATGTGCCATCAGCAGATAGTGAAACGCCCCGCACCCTCTTTCCGTCTGTCAGGTCGTGCATCATGAAGGGATGGTGCTCATCGGTAGTACAGGCAATGGTACGGTCTGCCTCTATCGTGACACGGATGGAGTCTTTGCCTTTGGCGTCAGTAATGTATTTTATGGCTATTGTATGATGCTCAGGAAACAGCTTTATGTCAGGCTGTGCTTCAACTCCGTCGATGAACAGCTTATAGTTCTTCGGCCCCTGTACGTTCAGTTTTCCCTTTATGAAGTCTGTATTGTTGATATAGAAAGACAGTACTCCAATACTCTTGCTGTTTTCAAGGGAGGGCAGTACCTGTCCGCAGAATGTCGTCGTAGCTGGTGCCAGCAGACTAATGCCGTCAAGCAGAGACTTCTCCTCAAATTTCTTTCCCTGCACATCGACAGAATCAATGCCAAACGGTGTTTTTACAGCTGTTGGCCCTGCCAGCAGGAATGTCGTCACCTCTGTCGTCACCTGCGCACCAACGGCTAAAGACAGCATAAGTGTGCCAAGTAAAATGGTTCTTTTCATAAATTAAGAATTGTGAATTATTTTCTGCAAAGGTACAAAAAAAACGCAGAAGAATAACACTCCTGCGCAGAAATAATATATATTGTAAGTTTATTTTTTTAGAAATAGTATCCCAGACCAACCTGCCAAGCATTATAGCGGCTGTTGCCTGCCCAACCATCGACAGCAACGGCACTCTTTCCTACTACAAAGTTGTAATTGGCCTTTAACTCCAGATGGCTCAATACTGTGGCACCAATACCTACATTGACACTGAACTGACTTGACTTCCATGTCCAATCAGAATAGTGCTTGCTGACATTAAAGCCGAACTGTGGACCTGCAAAGAGGAATACATTTGCCATATCACCCAATCCCCAGCCGTAGCGAATATTGATAGGAATCTGGATGGTTTGCTGTTTACGCTCTTCTGTGATACTATTGGCATCATCAACAACCTTTGCAGTACGCTGGTCATACAATGCAGAAGCATCAAAACTGAGACCTACGATAGGAACAGTGAATTTAACTGTAGGACCAACAAAGAAACCAGCATTGTTCTTTGAACCCAAGATATCGCTGGACATCTTCATGTTAACGATGTTAGCACCTGCGCGCAAACCCCAGCTAACCTGAGCCTGAGCAGATATAGCCGTCAGCATTGTTAATGCCATAATGGCTAATGACATGTAAAGTTTTTTCATTTTGATATATATCTTTTTAATTGTTAATTTTTAATTGTTAATTATGAATTGTTAATTGTTAATTTTTAATTATGAATTATGAATTTTTAATTGTTAATTACCTCTAGTGTCTTTCTCTTCTTACGCTGATGCGTGGAGAACCACCGTCGCCACCACTGCTTTTCTTTGAAGTAGTCTTCTTGCTTACGCTTGAGTTATTGGCACGACGGTTTGCCTTAGCGGCTTTCTTGGCAGCCTTAGGGTCAAGAGCCAGCTGTGCTTTGGCAATAGAGTCGAGAGAGTCCTTACGAACCTGATCGCCCCAGATGTTTTCCTCAAAGGCTTTAAGCTCAGCCTCTATCCTTGCCTGTTCCTTCTGCATAGCAGTATCATTAGGACAGTATTGCGCAAGAGTCTTGCCCAACATGTTGTTGGTCTTATATATCTTGCCTTGATACATATTCTTGACAAAGTAGTCGTCAACAGACATTGTCGCAGCATTGTTAAGGTCGCTGGTCATAATAGTCTGCTTTGCAAGGAAAGGAGCCACATCATCATACTTTACCCAGAACAGTGGATACTTGGTCTCTACGTCTCCGAAACCATCGTCGCTACTCATGATAGGGCAGAGGGCGAGAACCTTCGTATGGAAGGTAGAAGAATACTGGTCATAATATGATGTCTCTTTCACATAGTATGACTTCACTTCCTTTGAAGGGATGTCGCTGTTATCCAGCTTCAGCTTGCCGTCCTTGCGCTCATAGTAGATATGATAGTTGTCGAGCAATGCCAATGGCTTCAGCAAGGCATCAGGCTCGAAGCTCTCGTTGCCGTCAAGACGGTATTCGTAAGCCTTTATCTGTCCTGAAAGCACGAGTTTGAACAGATATGTGAAAAGATTCATCTGGCTGCCGATAGGCTCTACGGGATAGTAAAGTCCGGCATTGTCGCCCTGCGTGAGGTCTATTTCACGATATATGTCACGACGCCATACCACATCTTCCTTCATCTGCATAGATGTAGGGTATGACAACTGTGCACGTGTAGAGAGAGCACCAGCAGGGGTTTTCTGTGTCTTTGCAGGTGCTGCAGCAGGCCTCTTTGGTGGCGCTGCAGCAGGCTTCTTTGGTGCAGTAGGTGCTGCTACAGGCTTTGCTTCCGGCTTTGCCTTTGCCTCTGCCTTTGCTACTGGCTTTGCCTCTGGTTTTGCTTCTGTTGTTTCCGTCTTTGGCGTACTCTTCACTTCCTGCTTTTTAACTTGCGCAGCACGACGCTGTGCCGGCTGGGCGCTTACTTGAAAAGCGAAAAATGATAAGAACAGAAAAGAAAATACAATTTTCATATTATGATACTTATATTATTTATTACTTTACAACGACCTCCATTGCTGTCGGCAGTGTACGAGCGATACCGTCAGGACCGATTGCCTGGATGCTTGAGATATAGAATCGCTTGTTGCGTGACAACTTGCGGAAAGTGTCTTTTTGTCTTGCAGAGAAGTTTGCACCATCGCTGACAACAGGGACTGCATTACCCATATTGTCAAAGAATACTGCTGTAAATGCTGTTACTCTGAACTCGATGTCGAGCAATCCGTCATCGATAGCTGCCCTGAGGGTATTCACATTCATCAGGTTAGCCTTTGACAGACCACCACCACGGAAACGGTCGTCACCTACTACGATGTATGCGGTAGGATCAGGCAACTTACGCACGTGAAAAGTGAATTGTCCCATCGGAAGAGGTCTTCCTGACTGTGAGCTGGTAACAGAGATAGTAATATCCTTGCCTACAGCACTCGGACGTGCGATATAATGTCCTGGACCAGTAGGGGTGAGACTGCCGCCACTCATGGTAGCAGCAACCTTGCTGAGAGGTACACCTGGAACAGAAACGCTGATAGGGTTGCTGTAACCTGCATAGAGGACATTCATCAGGTCTGCAGAAACAGTAGCTGATGGGTCAACAACAGTATATTGCTGTTGGAAGTCACGTCTGATAGTGGTGCCGGAAGCATCCAGCATCGTCATATATCCAGAGAAGGTGAAGTCACCTGTCTTGCTGGTTGTGAATTCGTAGGTGTTGTTGCGAAGCTCTACCTTCCTGCCTCCGATGAATACCTCCGGCTGGCGGGTAGTATCAATAGCCGCCATAACAATCTGTGCAGAGAATTTATCACCACGAATGATGGTCTTTGCCTCAGGAATGACGAAGGCAGAAAGCTTGTTGACATGAATATCCTTGAGGCTGATGTTGGCAGAAAGGGTGTGCAGCATCTCTCCTTCTGCATAGCGTACGTCATTCTGAAGTTTTGACAGAAGGGTTACTGCTGCTGCCACAGGCATCTGCTCAAACATATACTCTGGCCATTTCTTGCCTAAAGCCTTTGCTTTCTTTGATACGTTGGTAGAAAGATTGTCGTCGATGATTTTCTGGAGACGTTCGTCGTTTAGCATAGCTTTTGCCTTGTAACGGAAGTCTTCAATCATCTTCTGCAGCTGCTTTCCCTTTCCGTTTATGGGAGAGAGCATTACCTGCTCAGCAGCTTCCAGATCTTCCTTGTTCTCAATGTTATATATGTCGCCCTCTTCGCCGTCAGCTTCCTTGACAATGGCAATCTTCAGCTGCTCTGCAAAGTTATACAAATTATCACTCATCTTCTTTACCTCCTGAGCGCGTGCATACCATACCCTTGTCTTTACAGGATTGTTGCGCATCTGGGTCTCGAAGTTCTCGTAGATATTGTTGTTTTCTGAAGATGAGTTATTGGTGGAGCGTCGCAGTCCCTCCTCAACAATGGAGAAACCGTTGAGCACCTCCGTAGAGACGTTCATTGCAAGCATCGCCATCAACACCACATACATGAGGTTGATCATCTTTTGGCGAGGGGAGACAGGTCGTTTCTTTATTGCCATGATTACATCTTTGGCATATTAACAGTCATGGCTTCAATCATGCGGGTATAGATGCCGTTGAGTTCCTTAATCTTGTTTGCCATGATGTTAGTCTGCTCGTTGATAGAGTCTTGAGTAGTAATTTGTTGTGATGCGGATTTAAGCTGCATCTCATAGACGCGTGCTATACCTGTCAGCGTGCGGTTGAGATTCTCCATCTCTTCGCTGTCTACAGAGAGACGCTGGCTGAGGGCAGAGACTTTCTCAAGAGTCTCATTAAGCTCGTTGAGGCGGTCTATGTATGCCTGTGTTACTTCTTCCATAGCTACCGCTGTCTCTTGTGATACAGCAGGAGCAGGAGCACCTGTGACAGGAGCACTGGCAGTAATGACACCTCCTGACTGCTGAGAAACAGCTGGCTTCTCTTCTTCATCAGCGCTGACTGCTGCTGGTGTGACATCAGGAGTCTTGGCACTTGCTGGTGCAGAACCACCACCTCCGATTACTCCATTGCCAATAATCACAGTACCTCCGGCAAGACCTGAAATCTCTGCAGGTGTTTCGGCTTTGCTGCCAACAACAGAGGGAGCGATGACAGTCTGTCCTCCGCCAGATATAACGGCCCCTGCATTAGCGTCTGCCTCTGCCTCAAATACTTCTTCATCCAGGTGGTTGCTGAGGGTCATATCAATTGTTGACTTGTCGAATGGACGGTCAAAGGCTGATATGAAGAACACTACAACCTCCGTTCCCATACCAATGAACAGCATGAGATTGGCACCTGGCAGGTGGGTCAGTTTGAAAAGGGTGCCAAGGATTACGACTGCTGCTCCCCATGAGTATGCATAGTTCAGGAACGTCTGTCCTGGTACGCTGTCCATCCACTTCTGCATGAAGTAGATGATGTTTATTTTGCTGTATTGTGACATATTCTCTTTTTTAGCTTATCTTTTTTTCTTGCCTTTGCTGTTGACACTTGCAGAACTTGCCAGTGACCTTACACAGCGGAAACCGATATAGGAACGTGGCTGATTCTGGTATTCCCATGAACGCCAAGCAGAGCGGATATAACTCTCTGGGTCCTTCCAAGAGCCACCGCGTACGCTCTTCTTCTTCATGCGATATGGATCCTCGATAGCAGCCTTATACTCCAGTTGTGGGTTGAGGTCGTTCATAGCCTGCACACCTGCCTCTGTATATATGGTAGAGGTCCATTCCGCCACATTTCCGGCCATATCATACAGACCGTTGCTGTTGGCTGCATAGATGCCGGTCTTGCTTGTTATCAGATTTCCGTCCTTTGTGTAGTTGCCACGATCTGGTTTGAAATTGGCAAAGTAACAGCCGTCGCCATTCTTCACGTCAGGATTCTCCCAAGGGAACTCCGTACCCTCCTTGCCACGGGCTGCAAACTCCCATTCGGCCTCTGTCGGGAGGCGGTATCTCTGAATGAAACGTGCCTGACCGCTGAGACCCTTCAGCAGGTATTCCGTACGCCAAGCACAGAAGGCATTGGCCTGCTCCCATGTGACACCGACTACAGGATAGTCGTTGAAGGTAGGGTTGGAGAAATAATTGCGAAGGTATATCTCGTTGTCACTGTTTGTGAAGTCGTTAACCCAGCAGGTGGTGTCAGGATATATATTAACAATGTACGTGTTGAGGAAGTCCCATGGTCCTGACAGCGGACGGTTTATGGTCTCGCGAACGATGTGTCCCTCATCATCTATATATGCGGTATCCTTTGAAATCATTACGACCTCATTCTCATTGACTACTTTGTCAGTATTCAGGTCGCGCTCGCTGGCATCCATACGGTTTCTACGCAATGCAGCAGTCGTATAGTCATAGATTTCATATCTGTAGTTCATCTGCGATGCATCAAGGAGTTTCTCGCCAGTAACCGGATTGGTGATATAGAGAGACTCTATGGCACGCTGTTCGTCCTCGTTAGGCTTGCGAGGCAACTGCTTCTTCCAGTTCAGATGTGGCGTTACAGGGTCACCGTTCTTGTCCTCTGTAATCATGTAGGTCTCGTCACCTCCGTACGCAGGGTCTGCCAGACGGGTGCGGAGAATACTGTCGCGTACCCACATGACGAACTGTCTGTACTTTGCGTTAGACACCTCGCGCTCATCCATCCAGAAACCATCTACAGAGATGTCTTTCGTAGGAACAGCCATACCCCATAGTGTGTCTTTCTTTTCTACACCCATATGAAGGAAACCACGGTTGATGAGAGTCATGCCGTATGGCGTAGGCTCACTGAATCCTCTTCCTGAACCATAACCAGTCACTTCACCTCCTTGGGAAGTCTGAGTCATCTTGCCACCAAAACAAGATACCATTATCAGCGAAAATGCCAATAGTGATAAAAAATGGAAAGCAAATAATGTTTTTTTCTTTGTCATATATTATTAAAGTGTTCTAGTTGTCTGATATTTGTTTTTGCCGTGTTTGCCCAGGTCAACGTTTGTTGAATATCCCAGGAACAGTTCGTGTGAGCCGTTGCGGAAGCCTAGGTTGTTGGTATATCCCTCAAAGGAGTAACCCACCTTAAAGCCGTTGAATGTACCTCCGACAAGTATTGTAACAGATCGGGTGGGGCTGTAGTTGAGGCCTGCGTATATCATTCTCTGTTCAAACGTATATATTACGCGCCCTGTGATATCTGCGCGATAGGTAATGCCCTCTGTCATCACTAATGCGGAAGCAGCAATCTTTACGAACGGATTACGTAATTGGAAGTCGTAGCCGCCTGTGGCATAGTATGTCGCATCCACCTTTATTTCGTTACGCTCTCCCAGCAGTACTTTAGGGTAGGTGAGATGTTGGGCACTGATGCCTGCGTACCATCTTCCTTTCTGGAAGAGTACTCCGAGACCGAGGTCGAAGGCGTTGCCGTCAACGTCGCTTTTGGAAAATGCATCGTCATTATCTTCACCAAGCTCTACTTCCGAGCCACGGAACTTCTCTGTTAGGATGCCAGGCTGTATTCCGATGGACAACTGTCCGCTGTAGGCACTTTTGCCGAGTTTCTTCCTCATGGCATACAGTCCTGTAATGCGCTGGTGGGTGAAAAGACCGATTTTATCGCTCATTATCTGGGCTCCCACACCATGTATGGCACCCAATGCTGCAAATGGCGTATCGCCAGAGACTACCATCGTCTGTGGTGCGTTCTCAAATCCCGCCATCGTCATCGTATAGCTCGCAAATAAATTCATCTTCGATTCCTTACCTGCCGCTGCAGGGTTAAAGGTCGTCTGCATATCGAAGTAGTGAGCAAAGTATGGATCATACTGGGCTTTTAGCTGGGTAGGGATGAGTAAGAGGTAAAGAATCAGTGTTCCACCAATTACCGTTTGCCTTGTAATTTCTTTTAGTATCTTCATCTTCAGCTTCGAGCCAATCTCACCATAAGTAAACGCAAAAAGAGCAGGTTTATTACCCGCTCTATCATACAGTAATGTTAAAAACTCTTAAAAAGATTCCTCCTAATAATCCCTATACTCCTTTGTGTTATTTGGGATTATTGCCATACACTCCATTTCGATGAGCCACTGTGGGCGGCAGACGGGGGCTAATGTGATGACAAATGGTGTTTCAGGGAATTTCTCCTCAAACATCTTCTTGACGGTGGCATAGTCAGCGGGGTCTCTGAGATATACGATAATCTGCATGACGTCACTGAACGTGGCGCCTCCCTCTGCAAGGAGCGTCTCTACATTTTCCCACATACGATGTGCCTGCTTTATGACATCTCCCACATGAACAACTTCTCCCTTATTGTTTATGGAGGCTGTTCCTGAGATATACAAATGTTTCCTGTCACCAAATTCTACTATAGCGCCGCGTTCGAAGGTTACCCCATACTCGCTGGTAGGGTTGAGGTGTGTGGGGGCATAGAGATAGTGCTGCTGATTGTTTGCTATCCCCTTTATAGCATAGGTGTCGAGGACTAGGATGCTCTTGGTGTCCTGTGGCACACCGCCAATTCCTGTGGATGCGATGAAATGGGTGTACTCCGTCATTCCCTGACTGAAGAAATTGGCCTTGCGGGCTTCCACCATACCTTTATACAGAATGTCAACATCGCGCACAAAGAACCAGGTACGGATGCAGTTGCGCTCTATTGTCATATCGTGACTCTCGAGCATCTCCTCATAATCGCAGAGCATCACCTGCGTCTGGGTATAGCTGTTGCCCTGGGTCTCGTATTTACCCATCTGCCAGTAGTGCTCATAACCATTGCTCCTGACAATGGTAACGCCGTTTTTGACACTGATATCCTCTGCTTCCTGCAGAAACACCCACAGTGCCACTTTTGAACCGTCGAGCGGGGGCTGTTGTATGAAACAGACAGCACAGCTGTCGTCTGCAGGCACACAGGGTGCCTGATTGACAATATCGCTGAAGAAGTAGCGTTTGAAGACTTTCCTGAGGGTAGGAGTGAGGACAAGGAGTTTTTCTTCTGCTTCCTGCAGGCGTTTTACCTGTTGGCTGAACATTTCTCCACGCTGCTCAACATGGAGCATCGCATGACGTTCCATTGTCTTGCCATCAGGAGCGAAGGTGGTAAACTCTGCTGTTACTCCCAACTCTTCGAAATATATTTTATTGTATGTCATATCGTTGTTTTTTCTTCTTTCCAAAGACCTGATATTATAATGAATCCCAGGATGGCAAGTATCGTGCCGATTCCGATGGGGAATGCTGATTCTGCTGATATGGGTGGTATAATGGCTTTGATGCTGTTGTACAGTATTTCTGCTTTTATCAGTGTCGTACTGACATCTGTTCCACTGTAGGGCTGTATGAGTCTGCCTTTTACATTCGCTTCAAAGAGCGCTATCTGCTCGTCTGCTGTATGTATTGCATCTATCAGAGCCGCATCCTGAGCGGAAGCAGGCTTGCTGTCTTCTTGGTCAAGCAGTTGCTTCAGGCGATATTCACCACGCTGGGTAAAGAAGTCTTTGACTCTTGCCCTTTGTGTGGTAATGCCCATCTTCTCCCTGAGAGTAGCGTTGTCGATGTGGAGCAGTTCTTGTTCTGACCATAATTCTGGCGCATAGGGAATAGAAAGGAGCAGCTGTTCTGCACTGAGTCCCTGATACGTGGTACTGCCTGTGAGCTTACTGGTGAAATCCAGTGCAAGGGTGTTGAGTGGACACACACGATCATTGTATAGGACAAGGCGTGTCTTGGCTTTGTCTGCATCCTCACGGGCCAGCACTGAGATCTTCTGGGCTGAGGCTAATGTGCTCTGGAGCAGGAATGATACTGCCAGCAGAATCAGTTGTCTGTATGTAGTACTATTCTTTTGCACCAGCGTCAATCCATTGTTTCAATATGTCAAGCATCGTCTGTTCATCAGCCATAAGTTGCGTGTGGGAGTAGTGTACGTTATCATCACCCACAGAGATGACTTTGTACAGGAAACTGTTCTCGCTATCCCCTGCCTTCACCAGCTGCATATCAGGGGATTTAGTTGATGTGGTCCCAACAATATTGCTGTATGCCTTGTCAGCTGTGAGGTCCAGTCCGGCACGTGGATTAGCACCTGAATGGCACTTGGAGCAGCTCGTCTTCGTGCCTTGAAACAAATTGCTGTTAATGTATGCGAACATACCTAAATCCAGCTCACCCACATCTATTCTGATGGTGTCATTGACATTATCAGCATTACCGATGTCATACTTATATAACGTAGCAATACGCTCTCGTAGTATGTTTATGACAGCAATTTCTACAGTTTTTGTTTCTGGAGGGACGTTTGACAGCTTCACAGTGGTCTCTCCATCGACGTTGGAGAGGGACTTCGCTATCGTAGCATATTTGTCGGTTTCATTGAAGCCGCATAGCGCAAGGGTGAAGTCGCCACTCCAGGTACTAGCTTTCGTGAAGTTGCCTGTCAGTTGCACATTGTATGAATCAGAGTCATCATAAGTGTATGTCTTTTCATCAACGTGTCCATCGTCACATGACGTGGTAAACGCCAACAGAAATGCTATTATCGGTATAGGAAACTTGTAATTCATAATTTAGAAGGTATATTGCATCATCACGATTGCGCTGTGTTTGGCGATGCCAAGGTCATCGTTGTCTCTGTCCAGTTGTGTCTTGTGGCCTGTTCTGCCTACGAACTGATACATAGCAGAGAGCTTCAACCCTGTATTCTTGATGAAATAGTTACAACCTACGGCAGGGCTGTTCAGAATGCCGTCAGAGCCTGTTCCATTGCGATTGAAGAGATCATAGCGGGCAGCCAGCTGCCATTGCTTTGCTACAAAATAGCCTGCCTGAGCATAGCCTCCGATGAAATTGTAACTCTCGTTAATCTTCTGACGTTTTGTGAAACCTACATTCATCCAGTAGAATTCTCCGCTGAGGAACCATCGTCCGCTGAGGTAGTTGACCTCCAAGCCTACACGCGTGTCATTGGTACTCTCGCTCTCGGATTCCACATTGACGCTTCCAGAGAGTGCTATCTCCAGTTTGTGCTCATTGAGCATCTTGGCATTTCCCTGGGTACGTGGCATATTACCATATGGAGTCCATGACAGACGACCAGCATACAGCAGGGAAGGAATGTGCCAGTCATCTGAGAACGTCTTGGTTGCCTGATTGGAACCAGAACCGTTGCCATTGAAGATGCCAAACTCATAGCCCAGAACAGGACATATCTTACCATGAAGCATAACGCCAAGGTCAAAACCTGTTCCAATCTTTGGATTTACGGCATTAAGAGAGTAGGGCATGATGACGGACGAGGTGAGAGATACCGGGAGGCTGGGAAAGAGTGTCTCGCCCAGTGTTGTCAGATATGCACTTGTGAATGGTGTCTTGAACTTACCGGCCTTTACTGCCAGCCCCATGCTGATATAGACATCAAACCATGCCTGCTGAAGGATGTTTGCACCAGATGCTGCTGCATTGATGGAGAGGTTATATGTAATGTTTTTGAAAGCCTTGCCCGTAAAACCTAATATGGCATAAGGGAAGGAGAAGCCACTGTTTGCAACATTATCCTGATTATAGGCCTTATCCAAGCCTTCGTCATCGTAGTAATTGAAATTGACAGTGGTTTGGAGCATCAGGTATGGCTTGAAGGAGAAACGATGGTCTTGAGACTCTATCTGGAACATACGGTCGCTGCCAATCGTAACGATACCATTGTCGGCATCAAATGTCTCTTCTGCAGGAGCTGCTGCCTCTGCTTCTGCAGAAGTCTCCGTTAACAGGGACTCTGCAAATAAATTTGTTGTTGTTACAGCTGCCAATGCAGCCAGTATCATTGTTTTCATATTTTTATTATATAAGGGGAGTTAAAGTGAACCTAGGAATAATATCAGGGCTTCGCGATCTTGTCGGCTCATAGCTTTGAAGATGTTCTTGGAGGCTTCACCCTCGCCACCGTGCCACAATATGGCCTCTTTGAAATTACGTGCCCTGCCATCATGCAGGAAATAGGTGTGTCCGTTTATCTTTTTCTGCAGTCCGATGCCCCATAGTGGTGTGGTGCGCCATTCGTTACCACGGGCAAGTCCGCTGACATAGTTGTCATTCAGACCAACGCCCATGATTTCAGAGCCCATATCGTGGAGCAGGTAGTCGCTATATGGGTGTATAGTCTGATTGCCAAGCCAAGGTAATTCAGTTCCGCACAGAAGGGGGGCGCCACGTGGTCTGGTATGAAGGGTTGGGACATGGCACAGGTGACATCCTGCCTCGTAGAATTTCTTCTCGCCAAGTGATATCGCCTCTCGTTCTGTCATAGTCACATCGGTGCCATCAAGGATGACGGTACGAGTCTTGCTTCCAAGACGGCGGGCTGGTACTCCGAGACTATGCAGATACAGGTCAACACATTCCATATCTTCTGTGGAAACGTCCAGCTTGTCATAAGTAAGTCCCATCATGGAACCTTCCACCATTTGCAGCTGGCCCTCGCAAATCTCCTCAGGATATCTGGAGTTTGTTGCGCCCATGTCAGAAGAGAATCCTAATTCTACTGTAAGGTCAAGATGCTGCGCCTTGTTGCCAGACAAGCCGACACCAGTAACACCTCTTTCTGTTATATAGTTGCAACGGCCTGAGATACCATATTCGGGGTAGTTGCTCTGGGCAGCGAGTTTCTCTATCTCGCTCCTGTCAAGAGCCATCATCTGTCCCATACCTACATGACGGAGTGGTATGCGGACAGTGCAGAAAAGGTCTTCGGGCTTTATGTCAACATACTTCTTCTGTACATCATCCCACATTGGGATATACCATTCTGTGACAGTATAGTTGGGATGTGCCAGTTCATACTCTTCTCCGTCAGGGAACTTTCCCTTCTCAAAGTTATAGCGCACCTCCAGTTTTCCTTCGGCTGTAACACCTACGATAGACTGGTCATGGAGCACACGGCCATAGTTCTGGAAGAACTTACCATTCTTGCGGGATACATATACCAGCATTGCCGACATGCCGTTGGTTCCAGAACCATAAACGGGTGTGCCGTCAGCATCTGTCTTTATGTTATTCCATACGCCAGGAGTGGTGCGGCCAGCATTAAGGTGGCATGAGCCGCACGAATATCCTGCATATACGGGACCGTGGTTGTCAGTGACGTTGTCATAGAGACGGTTGCCGTTCTGAAAGCGTGTGGCGTATGTTCCGCTGAGCCATTCGGCATCGATGTCATACGCTTTTGAGGAATCGTAAAATATTGTAGAGGTGCCGGCTGACAGGGCCCAGTTCTCCAATTCTGCGGCATGTTTCTCCTCAAAACTCTCAATACCTTCAGTATCCGAAGAACAGGAGACAAGAAGAATGCCTCCCGTTATTAACGTTATCAATACTGGCAGTGCTGTTCGCCCCGCCAGTGTTTGTAGTGTTATTTTGAATTTCATCCTTATCAGTTATTCACCTTACGTGGCTGACCGTCTTTGAAGAGGAGGTACTCCAGCGTGTGGTAACCACGCAGAGCCTGTGCTGCCTCGATAGCCTCGTCGCTTTCGTCATAATCGCCTTCCCACTGCATGTCTGCCCACTGCTGTGACTTCAGCAACTGATAAATTCCTTCAACCTCAAGTGGCCATGAGTCCATGTTTGGGTCAAGACCCATATCGGATACTGGACCGAAGAGGAATGCCTCTGATGTCTCCCACGGCTGACGTGCTGCGAGCCATGCTGCACAGGCATTTGCAAATGTTGCATCTGAAGGATTTGCCTGGAATGCTCTTACGCTGACAAGGAGTGCGTTGTTGAGGGCTTTCAGCTTGGTGTATGTAGGCATGACAACATGGTCAACGAACTGTGCTGTGATAGCGCTACAGTCATCCTCGCTCAGGTTGCCGGCAATCAGACTCTTCAGGTCTTCGAGGCTTGCATTAAGTTTTGCACAAGCATCCATTGCTGCTGATGCCTCTGCAGAACCGATGTTGTTACGGAAAGGTTGGGGGATAGCGTCAATAGCCTTCCATGCTGCCAGAGTATTCTTCCATACCTCCACTGTCTTAGCTTTCAGATCTGCATTAGCATTATTATATGATTTTACAATGATGCTGTTTGGTGTGAGGTTTGCTGCGTCTGCAATGATAGCGTTCTCGTCGGTATAACTCAGGAACTTAGCCTCTGTCAGACACTGACCGATGAGGGAGTTTGCTATTGAGAGGATGTTGTTCTTGTAGTCGTCACGTGAGTGCCAGCTGTACCAAGACTCTACGGCATACAGGGCCTTTGTGCGCTCGCCTGACTTCCAATAGTCAACAGGTTCACCAATCTTTGCTGTTCCAACCTCATTGGCGATGTCGATACGTTGTTCCACTCGTTGAAGAGTTTTGTAGCATCTTCGTCAAGAAGCATAGCGACATTCACAGCATAGTTACCCCATGCAGCTGCTAATTCTTGTGTGTAGTCCAGATTCTGTGGATCAACTTCACTATGAGATGGTGTGGAGTTGTCATCGTCACTGCCACATGATGTAAAGCCGAGTAATACGGCTACTGCAAAAAATGATGCACTTTTGAAAATCTTGTTCATCTTTATTTAATTATTAATTGTTAATTATGAATTGTTTATTATTTCTTCGCGAACCATCCTGTATACGCTATACCGATGGCGAATTCGTTTTCGCTGTTGTATTTTCCGCTGCCAATTCTGCGAGTGGTGTAGTCACCCTTTATTACAAGACAGGGTAGGGGACGCCAGTTGATACCAGCTGTGAACATTCCCACTTTCAGCCTGTCATCAGCATTATAAGGAGCTGTGACATCCTCCTGTGAGTTGTAGTATTCGTATCTTACAAAGGGTATGATGTCAGGGAATTGTGGACAGCTGTTAAAGAATCCCTTTATCTTCAGTCCAGCCTCTCCACCATAGCTGACAGCCTTGTGTGCTACAGGCGTAAGGCGGGAATAGCCTGATTTGTTAGACAGTTTACCGTTCTTTGCTGACAGTACAGAG